>MGLN01000116.1:0-700 GCA_001796045.1 Caulobacterales bacterium RIFOXYB1_FULL_67_16
GCCCTCCGATCTCGCTGGCCAGAAAGCCGGTCTCGACCATGGTGTTCTCGTCGATACGCGACTTCTGCTTCAGGTCGTCATTGGCGAAGGTGGAGGCGGTCGAAGGCGCCGCCGCCAGGTCCGCCATCGTCTTGGCCGTGGCCGGCGCCGCGTCGCCGCGCCCGCCGCCGAACAGGTAGGCGCCCTGATGTTCGGCGTTCAGACCGCTCTGCACCGCCTGATACTGCAGCCCCAGCTCGGTCATCAGATTGGTGATGTTGTTGGCCGCCAGACCGTTGGCGATGGCCTCCCGCGCGCTGGTCCCGGCCTCGTAAATCCGGTTCATCGCCAGATCCTGGGCGTTCAGTCGCGCGGCGGCGTTCTTGCCCGCGTCGATGAAGCCTTCCAGCCGCGCCTGGGTCGAGGTCAGGGTGGTCAGCTGCTCGGCTCCGCGGCCATAGCCAGCCATGTCGGTGGCGATGGTGCCGCTGTCGATGCGCTGCTGGGCCAGCTCGGCCCGGTTCTGGGCGCTCATCAGGCTGAGCAGGGCGGATTGATAGTTTCCGAAGGTGGCGACACGCGTCATTGCAGGATCCCGATCAGCACGTCGTACATGTCCTTGCTCGCCTGGATCAGGCGGGCAGAGGCATTATAGGCCTGTTGGAAGGTGGTCATATTGACCAGTTCCTCGTCCATATTGACCCCCTCGGCGGCGTTGCGG
>MGLN01000116.1:722-4806 GCA_001796045.1 Caulobacterales bacterium RIFOXYB1_FULL_67_16
CCCGCCGCTGTTGCCGCCTGCGGCGGCGAAGCTGACGTTCCTGCGCCCGGCGTCGGACAGCAGCAGGGCGCCGCGCGCGTCCGTCTTGCTCAGGGCCGAGGTCCCGGCCGCCGCCGTCAGGTTCAGCTGGGCCAGGGCCAGCTTCTCGGGGTCCTTCTGGATGTCGCTGCGGACGGAATAGCTTCCGGCGCGCAACGATCCCGTCTCGCCCAGGCCGAAGAGTTGCGACATCGATACGCCGGACGGATCCTGGGTCGTCCCGTCGCGGACGACGCTCAGGGTCGTGGCCGAGGAGTCGTAGGCGCGGAAGCTCAGCTTTCCCGCCGAGTCCAGGCTGAAGGCGCCGTACCGCCCCACACCGGCGACGGGATCGTTCAGCGCGGTCAGCAGTTCGCTCATCGTGCCGGCGCCGGCCGGAACGGCGACCGTGACGTCCCGCAGTCGCGCGCCCGTTGCGCCGGTGATGCGGAAGGTCAGGTTTTCGCCGACATCGAACCCGTGTTCAGACGCCAGTGTCAGGCCGGTCTCGTAGAAGCTGGGCGCAGTCGTGCTGACCAGGTCGTTCAGACCGAACCAATGCGAGAAGCCGCGCCCGTTCTTCGAGCTGGGCGAGGCCGCGTCGTCCGCGATCGCCACCCCGTTGCCGCCCTGGCCGTCGATCCGCATCTGACCATTGGCGAAGCTGACGGTGGCGGCCCCGCCCAGTTGGGCGTTGACGGTGGCCAGGAAGGTGGTCGGGTCCGCCGCCACCCCGTTCACGGTCATGGTGGCGCCCGAGAAGACGATCTCCACCGAAGCCTGAACCACTCCGGCGCTGTCGACGGCGGTAATGGTCGTCGTTCCGGTGAAGCCCGTCAGGGCGTTGGTCAGCGACTGGCCCGTGTTCCGGCCGTTCAGGGTCTCCGGCGCCGGCACGCTGCTGTTGGCGTTATGGGCCCGGTTCAGTTCGTCCGCCAGCTTGGCGGTCAGCTCGCCCAGTCGCGCCGCCGCAGCAGGGGCGTCGCTGTCCCGCAGCTCGATCAGCCCCCGGATTTCGCCCGAGGTCACGCCGTCCAGAAGCGGCCAGCGCGTCCCGTTCGGTTCGGTCACCATGATGTCCGAGAAGGCGCTCGTGGCGTCCACCGTGCCAGCGGCCGTATAGGACAGAACCGCATGGCCGTCCCCGACCATGGTCATGCCGGTTCCGGTCCGCAGGGTCACCCCGCCGTTGGCGCGCGGCTCGATCTTCACGTCCATATATTTGGACAGTTCGTTGATCAGCGACTGCTGGGCGTTCTGGGCGCCGGTCACGTCCTGACCGATCACCGAGCCGGCGGCGATCACCTCGTTCAGCTTGTCGATCTGCTGCAGCAGCGGATTGACCGTCTCGACCGCGCTCAGCAGGCGGGTGTCGGCTTCCTGCCGCGCCGACTGGATCTGGGCGGCGATGTTTGCGGCCTCGTTGAACAGGGCCTGGGTCTTGTAGACCGTGTCCTGACGCGCCGCCGACGACGTGGGGCTTTCGGCCAGGGTGGCGTAGCTGGCGAACAGCCGATCGATGTCGGCCAGATAGCCCCCGTCTCCGCTGGGATCGCCGAACTGGGTCTGGATCTGGTCATAAAGTTCATAGCGCACGGTCTGACGCGCCGCGTCCGAGCTGGCGCTCAGGCTGGCGGCCTGCAGAAACCGGCTGGTGGCCAGCCGCACCCGCGAGACGTCGACGCCCGCGCCATAGCCTTCGGTCACGGCGGCGGACTGGTCGGCGATCTTGCGCACATAGCCGGGGGTGTTGACGTTGGCGATATTGTCCGACGTCACGCGCAACTGGGTCTGCGCCGCCTGCAGGCCCGTGGTCGCGATGTTCATTATGGACGTCAGCGACATGGAACCGCCTCCTTCGCCTCACCCGGCAGGCCCTGCCCTGCAATGCGCAAATCTTGCCCGGCCACGCGCCGCGACCACTCAGCTAGAGCGTTGTTTTTGCGCCAGATTGTAGCTTTCGGCTCGGTCATGCCCCTCAAGGTGCGCAAACCTCGGGCCAAATATGTCGGTCGAGACATTTTCTGGCGCCGACCTGTCGTCAACGACACCGACAGGATGCAAATCGCGCCGGGCAAAAAAGAACGGCGCACGGCAAGAAACGCCCGCCCCGTGTAGGACCGCCCCGCGTTGAATTCGATTTTCCCTAGCTAATTCAATAGGTCGGAGAGTGGCCCGCCCCTTGCGATGGAGCGTGCCGAACAACCAGGCGCAGCAGGCGCCGCCCCGACCTGAAAGCCGCCTGCGCCCTCATGCCGTCCGCATTCGCCCTCTTCGCCTCCGCGCCGCCGGCCTCCGCCGGTCAGGGCGCCGTCGCGTCCGGCGGTCAGGACGGCGAAGCGGCGGATCTGTTCTCCTCCAAGCTGGCGGACGCCTTCCAAGGCCTGACGCAAGCCAAGGCCGAAAAGAGCGAGGCGCCCGCGCGCCCGATGGGACGCCTGTCGTCGCCGCCCGTATCCGCCGCCGATCTGAACGCCGCCGAGACCGCCGCAATTCCGGCCCAGGTCGCCGAAGTCGAGAGCGCCACCGAGACGCCGATCCCTGCGGAGGCGACGCCGACCGAATCCGACCCGGCGAAGACCGAGGCGTCGGAGACTGAACCCTCGGACATCGCGCTCGCCGCCCTGCCCGTCGCCGTTCCGACAACCGCTCCCCCGCCCCCGCCCCAGCCCGTGGCTCCGACCGCCGAGGGCGACGCGGCCGAGGACGCGGTCTCTGCGTCTTCCCCAGTGGCCGACACGGGTCCGCAGCCGCCCTTCCCGGACATGTTCGCCTCGCCCCAGGTGGACGAAGACGCCGCGACTGCGGACGCCTCGAACACGGCCCCCGCGAGCGGCGGCGTCGCCCCGCTGCCACCCGCACCCGAGTTCATCCCCACACCGGTAACCGCTGTCGATCCGACGTCCGCCCCGATCATGGCGGCGCCGCAGGTCGATGGGGCCTCGAGCGGCGCTGCGCCCGCCTCCGAGAGCGCTTCCCCGGCGCTAGAGACCGTTGCGGCCTCCCTGTCGGTCGCCGCCTCCACCGATTCCGCACAAGTCGTCCTCGACGACCTCCCGCGTCCCCAGGTCGACGCGCCTCGCTCGGCCAAGGAGACGGCGGACGTCGTCGCCCAGCCCGCCCCTGCGGCGCCGACCGCCGTCCCAGCCTCGCCCGCGCCCTCCGTCGCGGCAGCGCTGGCCGCCTCCGCCCCCAGCGGATCGGCCGGCGCGCCGATCGACGCCGCCCAGAGTCTGACCGACGCTGCGGCCCCCGCGAGCCAGGTGCAGGTCACGGCGCGCTCCACGCCCGCCGCACCAACGGCGCCCCAGGCCGCCGCCCCGGTCCTGACCTCTCCCTTTGTGATCGCCGAGGCCGTCCAGGCGACGGCGACGGCGGCAATGACGGAGACCAAGACGGACGAGGCCCAGGAGGCGTCCACGATCGAGGCCGAGCCGGTCGCCGATACGCCCGCCCCCTCGCCCAAGCCCGCCGCCGCGCCCGCCCCCCAAGGCTTGACAGGCGCGGCCATGTCGCAGCCCGCGAGCAGCCAGAACACGCCGTCCCTGAATCTCGCGTCCAACCGACAAGCCGCCCAGCCGGACGCGGCCGTGGAAGCCTCACAGTCTGCAGGGGCGGGCTCCGACCTGGCCGCCACGGATCACGTCGTCATGGCCGACGCCGCCGCCGATGCGAGCCGGACCCGGCCCGACAGCCTGGTCCAGGCCGCTCAGGCCGCCGCCGGCGACACGCCGCCGGTCGATCCCCTGACCGCCCCCCTCGACCCGCTGACCTCCGCAGAGGCGCCGGCGGAAGCCCGCACGCTGGAGAGCGCGACGACCACGACCGCCCAGACGGCCGCCTCGTCCCTGTCCCGCGCCACCGTCGAGACGACGGCCCAACTCGCCGCCCAGATCGCCCGCAAGCTCGAAGGCCGCTCGACCCGGTTCGACATGGTGCTGACGCCTGAGGATCTGGGCCGGGTGGATGTCAGCCTGGAGATCGGCTCGGACGGCCAACTGGCCGCGCGCCTGGCCTTCGACAATCCCGCCGCCGCCGCAGACCTCAGGGGCCGCGCAGACGAACT
>MGLN01000116.1:4984-11543 GCA_001796045.1 Caulobacterales bacterium RIFOXYB1_FULL_67_16
GCCTGGACCAACCATTCCCAGACGCGCGACCGCGTCGATGTGAGGGTCTGACCCTATGGCCACCGCCGTTTCATCCGTCGACGCCCAGGGCCGCCTGACCAGCGGCACCACCATGCTGGCCTCGAACTTCGAGACCTTCCTGACGCTGCTGACCACGCAGATGAAGAACCAGGATCCCCTGTCCCCGCTCGACTCCAACGAGTTCACCGCTCAGCTGACCCAGATGGCCGGGGTGGAGCAGCAGTTGCTGACCAACGACCTGCTCACCAGCCTGGTCGAGGCTCAGACCGGCGGCGGCCTGGACAACGCCGCCAACTATATCGGCAAGCAGGTCACCGCCGCCTGGACCGCCACCACCCTGGACGACGGGAAGGCGACCTGGAGCTACGAACTGGCCGCTAATGCTGAAACCGCCAAGCTGCAGGTTGTCGACAGCACCGGAAAGGTCGTTTGGGAAGGCGACGCCCCCGACAAGTCCACGGGCCTCCACGACTTCGTCTGGAACGGCAAGACGACCCAGGGCGACCAGCTGGACGACGGCGGCGTCTACACCCTGAAGGTCAGCGCCGCCAACGAGGCCGGGGCCAAGATCGAAAGCCAGGCCCTGATCCGCGGCCGCGTCACCGGCGTCGAGATGTACGACGGCGACCCCTATCTGGTGATCGGCGATTCCATACTTCCGCTCTCCACGGTGATCTCGCTGAACGAGATCACCAGCCAGGCGGACAATGACGATACGGAGAATCCGGACGTCCCGACCGAGGAGGCGGCCGCATGATGCGCTCCGCCGCCTTCCCGATGACTTCCATTCAAGGAGCGTATTCATGAGCTTGAACAGCGCCATGCTGGCCGGCGTGTCCGGTCTCGCCGCCAACTCCGCCGCCCTGGCGGCGATTTCCCAGAACATCGCCAACGTCAACACCGTCGGCTACAAGCGGTCCATCGGGGAGTTCCAGACCCTGGTCTCCAGCCAGACCCGCGCGGGCGGCTCCTTCTCGGCCGGCGGCGTCATGTCCGCCACCCGGTCCTTCATCAGCCAGGAAGGCCAGCTGCAGCGGACGACCGAGAACACCGACCTGGCCATCAGCGGCCAGGGCTTCTTCGTCACCACGACCCAAGCAGAAAACGTCGGCGCGACCGACACCCGCCTCTTCACCCGCGCCGGCGCCTTCCGCGTCGACAATCTGGGCTATCTGAAGAACAGCGCCGGTCTGTATCTCCAGGGCTGGCCCGTCGATTCCAACGGCGACATCTCGACCGACCCGTCGGACCTGTCGCGCCTGCGGTCGATCAACATCGGCCAGGTCGGCGGTACGGCCGAGCCCACCACCCGCGTCCAGATCAACGCCAACCTGCGCTCCACCCAGGCCGTGTCCAGCGCCGCGGCGGCCAACGTCTACAAGGGCGTGGAAGACGCCGCCGTCCCCCCGGTCGAACATGACGTGTCCGTCTCCTATGTCCGCACAGGGGCCAACACCTATCAGGTGACCATTTCCACCGGCATCACCAAGATCACCGGCACCGCGACCTATGCCGCCGGCGCCCTGACCGGCTTTACGCCCACGGCGGGGACCAATGGTTCCGCCACCGCCACGGCGACCGACATCACCATCACCCCGACCAGCGGCACCCCGCCGGTCGCGGGCACGCCCTTCACTCTCGACTTCGCCGACATGGGCCTGGCCACCGACGGCATCGCCCAGACCAAGTACGACGCCACCGTCAACTCGATGGCCATGTACGACGCCGAGGACGACAACCCCGTCGGCGTGAAGCCCGACTTCAAGATGAACATCCCGGTCTCGGACTCCAAGGGCGGCCAGCGCAACCTGGAAATCCGCTTCCTGAAGAGCGCCGAACCGAACATGTGGTACGCCGAAATCGTCGCGGTTCCCGCCGAGGACGTAGTCACCGGCGCCCCCTACACCAATGGTCAGATCAAGACCGGCCTGATCGCCTTCACCCCCTCGGGCCGTCTCGACATCGAGACCATGCAGTCCTGGCCGGCGGGCACGGGCCTGTTCGACGACCCGGAGCAGGCGACCCTGTCCTTCCTGGAATCGGATCCGACCAACACCATCGACCCGGCCGATCCGCTGGATGACTACAAGGTGAAATGGGCCGACGGCCTCGGCATCGCGGCCCAGACCGTCACCCTGGACCTGAACACCTCGGCCGGCGGTCTCAGCCAGCTGAATACGGCCTCGGTGGTGCAGTCGACCATCACCAACGGCACGGCCTTCGGCAATCTGAGCGAAATCACCATCGACGAGGGCGGCTATGTCACCGCCATCTTCGACAACGGCGTCATGCGCCGCATCGCCCAGGTGGCCATCGCCACCTTCCCCAGCCCCGACAGCCTGAAGGAAGTCTCCGGCAACGCCTTCGCTGTCAGCCTTCAGAGCGGCACCTACAACTTGAAGGCGGCCGGAACCGGCGGCGCCGGAACCGTGGAGGCGCAGCAGCTGGAGTCCTCCACGGTCGATCTGTCGGCCGAGTTCACGGGCCTGATCACCACCCAGCGAGCCTATTCCGCCTCGTCCAAGATCATCACCACGGCCGATGAAATGCTGGCCGAGCTGATCAACATCAAACGCTGATCGGCGAGTAAGTAAGCGTTAGTTTCAATGAATCGTCGCTCAAGGAAGGTTGACGGAGTCGTTCAGTCGGTGGGGGATTTTATTCGTTCCTTCACCACGACGCTTAAACCGACCTTAGCGGGCCCCGCCTACATTCATCCCACTACGGTGTTGGTGAAAGAGGCATAAGCCCATGTTGCAAGAGCGACGCCTGAATAGCAAAGGCGAACAATACGTGGTCGGACCGACTGGCACGCCCCTGACCCTGAACGATCTGCCCCCGGCCAACACGGACCGTTGGGTGATCCGCCGCAAGGCCGAGGTCGTCGCCGCCGTTCGCGGCGGCCTGCTCAGCCTTGACGACGCCCTGGCGAAGTACCGCCTGACGGCGGAAGAATTCCTCGCCTGGCAGAAGGCCATCGACAAGTGGGGCATGCAGGGCCTGCGCACGACGCGGATCCAGAGCTACCGCTCCTAAGGGTTCCCCGAAGACGACCTGGGCCGTATCCGGCGACGGATACGGCCCTTTTCGTTTCGTCCAGCCGGACAGCATTGGCCAAGGGGGGCTAATACTCTATTCTGGCCTCCATGGCCGACCTCGCTCTGACATTGCCCGATCCGTTGGTTCAGTTCATTGACCGCCACGTCGGGCCTGACGGATTTGTTGATAGACAAAGCGCCATAGAGGCCGTTGTGGCCGACTGGCGTGACAAGACCGAACGCTTCGAAGCCTTGATCAAGGAAGGCTTGGACGCCCTCGACGCCGGTGACTACGAGGAAGTCCAGGATATCGAAGCCTGGCTTGACGGTCTGGGTCGCGATTGAAAGCCATCATTATCGCCTCGCCGGCGCGCAGAGACATTGATCGGCTGCTGGCTTCGAGCCGCAAAGCCTTCGGCGAGGCGGCTGCTGATCGGTATCGCAGTCTGATCCTGCGCGGCCTGATGATGATACGCGACGAACCGACCGGAGCGAAGACCCACCCGCTCAAAGTCGCGCGTCCCGGCATATTTTCTCTTCACCTCAGAGCCATTGAGTCACAGGTGCGAAGACCGCGCCACCGCCTGATCCATACCGTGAAAGACCAGACGGTGGTCGTGCTCCGCGCCTTGCACGACAGAATGGACATCGACACCGCTTTTCGCTGAGGCCTCGAAATCGTACCGGTTCCGCACTAAATGGCGGCGATGAGCCTGGTCGAAGATTTCTGCCCCGTTCCCGACATCCGCCTCACCGACATGGATGCGGCGGTCGAGAGCGCGCGGGCGGCGGTCGGCCTGCCGGTCGGGGCGCGCGTCGTCGCGGCCATGTCGGGAGGAGTGGACTCCACCGTCGTCGCCGCCCTGTTGCACAAGGCGGGCTATGACGTGGTCGGCGTAACCCTACAGCTCTACGATCACGGCGCGGCCTTGAAGAAAAAGGGCGCCTGCTGCGCGGGCCAGGACATCCATGACGCCCGTCTCGCCGCCGAGATGATCGGCATTCCCCACTATGTCCTGGACTATGAGAGCCGGTTCAAGGACGCGGTGATCGACCAGTTCGCCGACTCCTATCTGAAGGGCCAGACCCCGGTCCCCTGCATCCGCTGCAATCAGACCGTCAAGTTCCGGGATCTGCTGGACGTCGCCCGCGACCTGGGCGCCGAGGCCATGGCGACCGGTCACTACGTCCGCCGCGCCGCCGTCGGCAATCGCTCGCAGATGCGCAAGGCGATCGACCATTCGCGCGACCAATCCTATTTCCTGTTCGCCACCACCCAGGACCAGCTCGACTATCTGCGCTTCCCTCTGGCCGATCTGGAAAAGCCCCAGGTCCGCGGCGTCGCCGCCGAACTGGGGCTGAAGATCGCCGCCAAGCCGGACAGTCAGGACATCTGTTTCGTCCCGTCCGGCGACTATCGCACCCTGATCGACCGGCTGCGTCCGCAGGGGCGCGAGGCCGGCGAGATCGTGCACATGGACGGCCGGGTGCTGGGCGCCCACGCAGGCATCACCGACTACACCATCGGCCAGCGCCGGGGCCTGAACGTCGCCGTGGGCGAACCCCTGTTCGTGGTCAAGCTTGAGCCCGAAACCCGCCGCGTCGTCGTCGGCCCGCGCGAGGCCCTGCTGACCGCCTCCCTGACGCTCGAGGACACCAACTGGCTGGGCGACGAAGCCACGATTAAGGAGGCCGCCGCATCTGGCCTCCCCGTCCTCGCCCGCGTCCGCTCCACACGCCAGCCCTCCGCCGCTCGCTTGGCCCTGATCGACGGCGACGTCTCTGTGGTCTTCGACGAGGGCGAGGAAGGCGTCGCACCAGGCCAGGCCTGCGCCCTCTACGACCCGAACGACCCCGACCGCGTCCTGGGCGGCGGCTTCATCCGCGACACGACGGCGGTCGTCGCATAGCGACGATTCATTAAATCCGAGACAGGCTGCATCCGCCGTGGTCTTCTGACCCCTCTTACGGTCATCATCCCTAACGAGAGGTTCCGATGCGCGCCGCCGCCTGCCTGGTTTCCGTACTGGCCCTGATGGCCGCCCTACCCTCCACGGCCCTGGCGGCTGACGAGGCCCAGCCCGCCGCCGCTCAGCCGGCGACGCCGACCTACACGGCGGCCCAGTTCTTTGACACGACCAGCTACGGCCTGGCCTACAGCGGGGCCAAGGCGTTTTCTCCCGACGGCAAATCGTTGCTGATCCGCTCGGACAAGACGGGCGTGTTCAACGCCTACGCCCTGCCGATCGCCGGCGGCGAGCCTGTCGCCCTGACGACCTCGACCACCAGCGCCGCCGACCCGGTCAGCTATTTCCCCGCCGACGCCCGCATCCTGTTCAGCCAGGACGGCGGCGGCGACGAGCTCAATCATCTGTTCGTTCGCGCCGTCGACGGAACCGTCACCGACCTGACGCCGGGAGACAAGCTCAAGGCCGACTTCCTGGGCTGGAGCCGCGACGGCAAGACCTTCTATGTCATGTCCAACGGCCGCGACCCCGCCGCCTTCGACGTCCTCGCCTATGACGCCGCCACCTATGAGCACCGGGTGGTGTTCGAGAACACGGGCGGCTTCTCCCCCACGGTCCTGTCGCCGGACGGCCGCTGGCTGGTGCTGGACAAGGCCCTGACCAGCGCCAACAACGACCTCTATCTGGCGGACCTGACCCAACCGGGCGAGCCGAAGCTGCTGACCCCGCATGAAGGCAATGTCGCCTACGCCGCCTACGACTTCACGCCGGATTCCAAGGCCGTCCTGATCGGCACCGACCAGAACGGCGAGTTCCAGCAGGCCTTCCGCCACGATCTGGCGACCGGCGCCGTTACGCCCCTGATCCAGGCTGACTGGGATGTCAGCTTCGTCTTCTATTCGCCCAGCGGCCGCTACCGCGTCTCGGGCCTGAACGCCGACGCCAAGACCGAACTGACCCTGCTGGACGCCGCCACAAACCGGCCGGTCGCCCTGACCGGCCTGCCCGACGGCGACATCGGCAATGTGCGCTTCAGCGAGGACGAGAAGACCATCGCCTTCACCGTCTCGTCCGACACCTCGCCGGCGGACATCTTCGTGGCCGACCTGACGACCGGCCAGGCCCGCCGCCTGACCCACGCCCTGAACCCCGCCATCGACGAGGCCAATCTGGTCGAGGCGACCATCGTCCGCTACCCGGGCGAAGGGGGCGTGATGATCCCGGCGGTCCTCTACAAGCCCAAGGGCGCCTCCGCCGCCCATCCGGCCCCGGCCATCGTCCTGGTCCACGGCGGTCCCGGCGGTCAGACACGGCGCGGCTATTCGGCCATGGTCCAGCATCTGGTGAACCACGGCTATGCGGTCCTGGGCGCCAACAACCGGGGCAGTTCCGGTTACGGCAAGACCTTCTTCCACATGGACGACAAGAAGCACGGCGAGGCCGACCTGCGCGACATCGTCGCCGGCGGCGAATGGCTGCGTCAGCAGGACTGGGTGGCCGACGACCAGGTGGCGGTGATTGGCGGCTCCTACG
>MGLN01000116.1:11571-13311 GCA_001796045.1 Caulobacterales bacterium RIFOXYB1_FULL_67_16
GGTCAACGTCTTCGGCGTGACCAACTGGGTGCGCACCCTGCAGTCCATCCCCGCCTGGTGGGGCGCCCAACGCATCGCCCTTTATGACGAGATGGGCGACCCCGCGACTGACGCCGAACGCCACCGCCGCATTTCGCCCCTGTTCCACACCGACGGGATCACCAAGCCCCTGCTGGTCGTCCAGGGCGCCAACGACCCGCGCGTGCTTCAGGTCGAGAGCGACGAACTGGTCGCCGCCGTCCGCGCCAACGGCGTACCGGTGGAATACGTCCTCTTCCCCAACGAGGGTCACGGCTTCACCCGCCGCGACAACCGCATCACCGCCCAGGAGGCCTATCTGTCCTTCCTCGACAAGTACGTACGCAAATGACCGCTGGGCGGCGCGTGCTCGAACACGCGCCGCCTCACGCCGCCGCGTAAATTCTCAGCCTGTGCCCGTCCGGGTCGCGCGCCACGAAGCCGCGCCCGGCCTCCATCTCGGTGGGCGGGATCAGGATGCGCGCGCCCCGGTCCCAGCAGTCGATGTGGGCCTGTTCGACGGCGGCGGGATCCTCGAGCGGGAACTCCAGCTCACGCGCCTCGCCCGCTTCGGGGCCCGCCCGACGCATCAGGCCAAGGGCCCGGCCTGAGCCCATCAGGAACAGGGCCCGGTCGGGCCCCGCCATCAGGGGCCGCCGTCCGAGAAGGCCGGAATAGAAGCGGGCGCTGGCCTCAGGATCGGCGACCGCCAGCAAGATATCGTCGGTGTCAGTCATGTTCGCCCTCCGTCTTCTACGGGAACAAACCTAGACCGGATTACTGCCAGTTCCTGTCAGCATGATCCCGCTTCCGCCCGCTTTTCCTGCGCCTCATGCCAAGTCTTCAGCAGGGCCTGACGCCGGGCCGGATAGCGCGCCTCCATAACCTCGGCTTCGACGATCCGGTCGGTGCGGAAACTGCGGAAATCCTGTCGCAGCTCGCACCAGGCCAGCAGCAGCCGCACCCGGTCGAAGAAGACCAGGGCGAAGGGCCAGACCACCCGTTCTGACGCCTTGCCCGCCTCGTCGCGGTAACACAGCCTCAGCCGCCGCTCGGTGCGGATCGCCTTTCTCAACAGGGCGGGATCGACCAGATCGGTCGGAAACGGCGCCCCCGGCACGACCAGCAGGGCCGAGGTCTCCATCTCGTCGCGCAGATCCGGAGGCAGGACCGCCGCGATCCGCGCCAGCGCCCCCAGGGCGGCGTCCCGCATCCGCGCATCGGCCCGGTCCGCCACCCAGCGCGAACCCAGCACCAGGGCCTCCACCTCCTCCGGCGTGAACATCAGCGGCGGCAGCAGATAGCCCGGCTTCAGCACATAGCCGACCCCCGGCTCCCCCTCGATCGTCGCCCCCTGCGCCTGTAGGCTGGCGATGTCGCGATACAGGGTGCGCAGACTGACACCCATCTCCTCGGCCAGCGCGCGACCGCTGACCGGCCGGCGCCGTCGCCGCAGGGCGTTCAGAAGATCAAGCAGGCGTTCGGACCGGGACACGACGCGAGCCTAGCAGAGATGCTGACAGAAAGCGGCAGCATCAGGTTTTTTGGGATCAGGGGTTGCCGCGCACCGCCTTGGCCGTGTATCCGGCCGCCTCCGAAGAAGAGACACCCATGTTCGCCCAATACGTCGCCATGAACGCGCCCAAGAGCTTGGACCGCCTGTCGGTCCAAGGCGAGGGCGCGTGCGTGAGGGGCGCATAGGGAGCAGCGGGTCTATCGACT
>MGLN01000117.1:0-7448 GCA_001796045.1 Caulobacterales bacterium RIFOXYB1_FULL_67_16
CTGCCCCTCCGGCGTCGGCTGACGGCCGATCAGGGTCAGGTCGCGCCCCCGCTCGCCCACACCCATCACGCCCAGTCCGGCCATGATCGAGGCGGAGGCGAAGGCGGAATAGGCGTCGGAATCGGCGTTCAGCACCGCCGTCCGTCCGCGCGGCAGCAGGGCTTCGAACAGGCGCAGCTTGGCGGCGCGATAGTCCTCCATCGTGCCGTGATAATCGAGATGATCCTGGGTCAGGTTGGTGAAGGCGGCCGCCTTCAGCGCCACCCCGTCCAGACGCCGCTGGTCGATGCCGTGGGACGAGGCCTCGACCGCCACATGGGTCACGTCCTTGGCGGCCAGCTCGGCCATCAGGCGGGCGGCCTCGGCGGCGTCGGGGCTGGTCAGGCCGGGGCCGGTCAGGGCGTAGGTCTTGTCGCCCTTCTGGCCGACGACGCCCAGGGTACCCATGCTGGCCGACTTGTGGCCAAGGCCGGCCCAGATCTGGCGGCAGAAGGCGGCGACCGAGGTCTTGCCGTTGGTGCCCGTCACCGCCACGCAGGTCTTGGGCTGAGCGCCGTAGAAGCTGCGCGCCGCGATGGCGTAGGTCCGGCGCACATCGCCCGAGGTGACCAGGACCGGCGCCGCGCTGTCCGGCGTGTCGGTCGGCGCCAGCACCGCCGCCGCGCCCTGGGCCAGGGCCTGGGGAATGAAGGCGCGGCCGTCGGCCGTCGTGCCCGGCAGGGCGACAAACAGGGCGCCGGGCGCGACCTTGCGGCTGTCGGCGGTGACGCCGGTGATGATCGGATCGGACGCCAGGTCGCGGCGCAGCAGATCGGACAGGTGAAGCGCGCTCACAGCCCGTCCCCCTGCACGTCCTTATACTCGGGCGTCTTCTCGCCGGTCGCCGTGCGCCAGCGGTCGGCGCGGCGCTCGACGCCCAGGAAGCCGGCGATCCGGTCGGCGATGTTGCGCACGGCCGGCGCGGCCACATAGGCGCCGGTCTTGGGATAGGTCCCCGGCTCGTCCATCAGAACGAAGACGGCGTAGCGTTTGCCGTTCAGCGGCCCGTCCACCGGGAAGACGGCGGCGAAGGAGCCCAGGGCGTGGCTGGGGTCGTAACGCCCGTTGACCAGCTTGTTGGCCGAGCCGGTCTTGCCGCCCACCCGCAGACCCGGCGCATCGGCGAAACCGCCCGAGCCCCGGACAACATTGGCGCGCATCAGCTCCAGGATGGCGCGCGAGGTCTCCTCGGTGACGATCTGCTGGGGTTTGGCGCCCCGCGCGCCGCCGCGCCGCAGGGACAGGGGCACCATCCGCCCGCCGTTGGTCAGGGCGCCCATGGCCTGAACCATCTGGGCCGGGGTGATCATGATGCCGTAGCCGAAGGACAGGGAGGCCAGGGTCGAGTTGTCCCAGCGGCGCGGCAGGACCGGCCGAGCCGATTCCTTCAGCTCGATAGCGGCCGCGTCCAGCAGACCCAGGCGACGGAAATAGTCGCGCATCGTGTCCGGCCCCATCTGCACCGCCAGCTGGGAGGTGCCGATGTTGGACGAGTGCAGATAGACCTCTTCCAGGGTCATGACCCGGTTCTGGGCGTGGAAGTCCTTGATCTTGCGGTCGCCGATCTGGAAGGCCTCGGAGGCGTCGAACAGGGTGCTCATGTCCGCCCGGCCGGTGTCGAGACCGGCGGCCACGGTGAAGGTCTTGAAGACCGAGCCCATTTCATAGTGGCCCGACACCGCCCGGTTCAGAGTGGCGCCGTCCGGCGCGCCACGACGGTCGGCCTGGCTGAAGTTGGGCCAGCTGGCCATGGCCAGGACCTCGCCGGTCTGGACGTCGGTGACGATAGCAACCGCGCCCTTGGCCTGGTTCTTGATCGCCGCCGCAGCCAATTCGTTCTCGACCACCCCCTGGACCCGCAGGTCGATCGACAGGGGGAAGCTTTCGCCGCGCTGGCCCGCCGCCCGGATCTCGTCGTTGAAGGCCAGTTCCGCGCCCGAGATCCCCTGCCCGCCCGTGTCGGCGTCGCCGATCAGATGTACGGCGGAGGTTCCCAGCGGATAGGCGCGCCGGTCTTCCGGCTCGAAGCTGACCCCGCCCAGGGCCAGGTCGTGCACCGCCGCCTTTTCCTGGGGCGTCAGGCCGGTCAGGACGATCAGACGGCGGTCGCCGTCCAGCACCTTACGCAGGCGAGCGGCCGGCAGGCGCGGCAGGGCGCGGCGCAGTTGGCGGAAGGCCAGGTCGCGGTCCCAGACCTCCGCCGGATCGATATAGAGGCCGTAGTGGACGATGTTGGTCGCCAACAGTTCGCCGTTGCGGTCGGTCAGATCGCCGCGCACCAGGGCGTCGGGATTGGCGCCGGCCCAGCGGCCGCCCGCCTGCCCGAACAGGGCCTTGTAGGAGGCGCCCAGGGCCAGACCGGCGAAGACGCAGGAAAAGACGATCAGGATCAGGAAGATGCGGACGCGCGTGTCCTCCTCCGGCCGGGCGTCGGCGCGGGCCCGCTCGAAGCCGTGCTCCAGCCGCCAGATCAGTTCCGACAGCATCCGCCAGAAGGGCGACAGCCGCCCCTGCAGATCCACGCCAGGCGCGGGCCGATGATAGCGGTGGTCCTGGACGCTCATCGCTGGGCTCCCGGACCGACCGCGGCGGTTTCGGCCGGCGCAGCCTCGGCGGCGGGCGCGGCCTCGGGCGTCGCCTGCGGCTTGGCCGGAGCGGCGACAGGCGCGCTCTTCAGCTGGGGAAGCTGGCCCTCCTCGGCCTGGCGACGCACGTCGACGGGCCCCAGACCCATCTGGCGGGACAGGGTCTCCAGACGCGCCGGCTGCTCCAGCCGGGCGACCTCGGCGCGCAGCAGGCGGACCCGCTGGCCGTTTTCGCGGATGTCCTGTTCCAGCTGGGCGATGCGGCTGCTTTCGCGCGCCGCCGCCGCCTTGGCCGCATAGACCGAGACGATCATCACCGCGACCAGGCCCACGCCGATGATCTCGATCCAGCGCACCCCGCGGACCTTCCAGTCGAACAGGCGCTGGAGCGCATTTCGCGAGACGCTGAAGAAGGGCGCCGTGGTCATGCCGCCAACCTCCCCCAGGCCGGCGCCTCGGTGCGGATCGCCGCGCGCAGCTTGGCCGAACGGGCGCGGGGATTGGCCGACCGCTCTTCGTCGCCGGCCTCGCGCGCGCCCTTGAACTGAAGGGTGAAGCTGGGCTTGCGCGGATCAACCGCCATCGGGGCGTGACGCGACCCGGCCGGGGCGTTGCCCGTCCGCTCGGTCAGGAAGGCCTTCACGATCCGGTCTTCCAGCGAATGGAAGGTGACGACCGCCAGACGGCCGCCCGGCGCCAAGGTCGCCTCGGCCGCCTCCAGACCGCGCTCCAGCTCGCCCAGCTCATCGTTGACGGCGATGCGCAGGGCCTGAAACACCCGAGTCGCCGGATGGATGGGCGCGCCGCGACGGCCGCCCAGGGCCTTTTCGACCACCTCGGCCAAATCCAGGGTGCGGGTGAAGGGCTGTTCGACCCGGCGACGCAGGATGGCGGTCGCGACGCGGCCGGACTGACGCTCCTCGCCGTACAGTTTAAAGATGTGGGCCAGGGGGCCGTGATCCCAGCCGTTGACGATGTCGGCGGCGGTCTCGCCCTCATCCGACATCCGCATGTCCAGCGGCCCGTCGCGCATGAAGGAAAAGCCGCGCTCGGCCTGATCCAGTTGCATCGAGGAGACGCCGATATCGAAGACAGCGCCGTCCAGCTTCGCTGCGCCGCTGTCGGCGAAGGCCTGGGCCAGACCCGAGAAGGGGGTGCGAACCAGCTGGAACCGTCCCGGATGGTCGGCGGCGACGGCGTCGGCGTGGGGCTGGACCGTCGGATCGCGGTCCAGGGCGATCACCTCGGCGCCGGTCGCCAGGATAGCGCGCGTATAGCCGCCGGCGCCGAAGGTGGCGTCGATCACGACATCGCCGGGACCGGGCTTCAGCGCCTCGATCACCTCGGCCAGCAGGACGGGGGCGTGAGGCGAGTTGGGAGCGACTTCGGTCACGAACCGCCTCCCGCCAACTTCATTTGCGCCGCCAGCTTCAGCGCGCCGATCTGGGCCATGCCGGCCTTGGCCAGGGCGCGCTGTTCGGCGCGGCGGGCCGCCCACTTCTCACGCGACCAGATCTGGAACCGGTCGTTCAGGCCGACGATGACGACCGTGTCCTCCAGCCCCGCCTCGGCGCACAGACCTTCCGGCAGGGTGATGCGGCCGCCGGAATCATAGGCCAGGCGCACCTGTTCGCCCATCACCTGCCACTCCAGGGCGGACCGTTCTTCGGAGCCGAACGGCAGGGATTCGATCATCTCGGCATAGACGGCGAACAGGCGGTCGCCGCCCGCCTCCAGACAGTCGGCCTCGATGGAGGGAAAGATGAAGACGCCGCCGGCGGCGCCGTTTTCGGCCGTGCGGAAATCGTTGGGGATCAGGAGACGGCGCTTGCCGTCCAACTGTTTCTCGTAGGTCGAGAGAAACACGCCCTGCCCATCGAGCCCTTCGGCCCGCCCCTAGATGCCCTGACGAACGCCCGCCGCGCCCGCCTCTCAGCCCAACTCATGAAAGTGGGATAGCATGGGATGAAATGGGTCTCAATGGGATGGGTAACGATACTTAACCATGTCTTGACGTGTGGCCGCCTCAGCACAGACAGCGAACAGGAACATACACAGAACAACACATCTGTTCACAGCCTGTGCAAAAGCTTGGTTCGGTTCGTCTTCACAGGGGGTTAACCGGCGTCAGCCGGGACGACCTTGCGCTGTTCTTGAAAAGACGGGGGAAAGCCGTCCGCCTGAGCGGAAACGCGCGGGTCGACCGCCGCCTAGCGACCCTTGGGGAACATCGGCGAGACGGGGGATGTGAAGGGCGGTGGCCAGGGCATAGCCGCCCATGACCGTGGCCAGGGTCACCATCACCTCGACGGAATAGTCATCAATGGCCTTCATCGCCCTGAAGGCGATCCAGCCGAGAACGCCGCCGAGGACAGCCCCGCCCAGGGCCTCGATCAGGAAGAGTTCGCTGGCGTGGACGAAGGAGAAGGCTTCACCGCTTGCGGCGCTGGCCAGCAGGATCGAGAACACCACGACCCCGACGCCGTCGTTGAAGAGACTTTCGCCGGCGATGGTCGCCTGCAGTCTCGGCGGCACCTTCGCCGTCTTAGCACGCCCATGACGGCGACGGGATCGGTCGGGCTGACGATGGCCCCGAGACGAAACACCAGATCAGGGGGACTTCGACGCCGACGACACGCGCCAGGACCCACAGCCCCGCCCCCACGATCAGGGTCGAGGCGACCACGCCGAACGTGCTCAGGAAGGCGATCTGCCAGCGACCCTTTCTCAGATATTCGATGTCGACATGCAGCGCCCCGGCGAACAGCAGGAACGACAACATGCCGTTCATCAGCGTCTCATGGAAATCGATGTCCCCGAGAAATCCGCTTACGGCCTCGGACACGCGGCTTCCGGGCAGGAGGGCTTCAATTCCGATGACGATGATCGAGGCGATGGCGCCCATCAGGGTCATCGCCACCGTCCCCGGGAGCTTGAAGACCCGGTGGTTGATCCAGCCGAGCGCGGCGCTGATCACGATCAGGATCGCGGCGGCGTCGAACGGCGAGAGTTCCAGAGCGTTCATCGTATCCCGGAAGGTGACGGCCAGCTCGCTGGCCCGGAGCGCCTTTCGTCATAGACGAGACTCAGGCGCTTCGCCTCCCGGACGTTTCAAACCGCCGCCTGGCGTTAGGCCGGTGCATCCCGGGGCTGATCGGCCCTTTGACTCAAAGCAGACGTCACCAACAGCCGCAATGAGTCAGGCGCGGTAGCTCTTGATGTCGGCGATGCGCCAGAAGCGGGCACTGGCTCAGGTCCGCAAACTAGACATCACGCGCCGACCGCTTCCGCCCCAAGCAGTAGCTGGATTTGGCCGCCGCAAGCAGTCTTCAGTACAGGCACAGATCCGCAACTTACACCCGCAAAGCGTTAGGCTCCGTCTCGCCGCTCATAATTTTGCGGAACAGTCGATGCTGGCTGCTAGCGCTGTCTGGCTCATTGCTCCGATACCGGGCAGTCGCTGTCTTCACAGTCGAGGTTCTCGACCACCAAAGCGATGGCC
The DNA here is from genome assembly GCA_001796045.1 of Caulobacterales bacterium RIFOXYB1_FULL_67_16. Taxonomy (GTDB): domain Bacteria; phylum Pseudomonadota; class Alphaproteobacteria; order Caulobacterales; family Caulobacteraceae; genus Brevundimonas. The sequence continues at coordinate 6,127 of MGLN01000117.1, forward strand.
TTCTCCACCGGCACGACGGGATTTCCGATCGAGATCAGGAAGCTGTCGAAGATGGGATTGGCCGGCGCCTGCGCGTCGGCAGGCTCGATCGTCAGTTGGGCGCCGTTGAAAGTCAGTTGATAGTTGCTGGACGCCGCCAGATCGCCCTGCCCGATCGTGTAGACGCCCGGCGCCTCTCCCGGCGCGCGCGACAGCGCGCCGGTGAAGACATCGCCCTGGACCAAAGCCCCATTGGTCACCGCATAGTGCAGCACCGGATCCTGCTGTCCCTCGGTCTTGGCCGCATCCTGCGCGGTGATCGTGATTGCACGCCGGAAGATGTCGGCCAGGGTCGTCGCCGACAGGGTCAGGGTGTAGTTGCCCGCATCATTGCCCGCGAGAACTCCGTTGGTGACCGACACCGTCTTGTCCAGACCGGCATTCCGGTCGGCGAAGGCGAAGGTCGCGGACCCCGTGACCTCGTCGTTGCCCAGAACCCCGTTCAGCGTCAGCGAACCGGTCGCCGCCGTCGTGCCGTCATAGGTCTTGTCGTTGGCGTTGGCCGTGACGCTGACCGCCCGACGCAGGATATCCGCGAGGGTCGTCGTGGGCAGGGTCAGCACATAGTTGCCCGCGTCATTGCCCGCTAGGACGCCGTTGCTCAGCGACACCGTTCTGTCCGTTCCGGCGTTCTTGTCGGCGAAGGTGAAGGTCGCGGACCCCGTGACGTCGTCGTTGCCCAGCACTCCGTTCAGCGTCAGTGAGCCGGTCGCCGCCGTCGTGCCGTCGTAGGTCTTGTCGTTCGCACTGGCCGTGGCGCTGATCGCCCGGCGCAGGATGTCGGCCAGGGTCGTCGTCGGCAGGGTCAGGGTGTAGTTGCCCGCGTCATTGCCCGCGAGGACGCCGTTGCTCAGCGACACTGTCCGGTCCGCGCCCGCGTTCTTGTCGGCGAAGGTGAAGGTTGCGGAGCCGGTGACGTCGTCGTTGCCCAGCACCCCGTTAAGCGTCAGCGAACCGGTCGCCGCCGTCGTGCCGTCGTAGGTCTTGTCGTTGGCGCTGGCCGTGGCGCTGATCGCCCGACGCAGGATGTCCGCCATCAGGGTCGCCGGGATCGACATCAGCACATAGTTGCCGGCGTCAGCGCCCGCGAGCGCGCCGTTGCTCAGCGACACTGTCTTGCCCACGCCGGCGTTCCTGTCGGCGAAGGTGAAGGTCGCGGTCGCCTGGACATCGTCGCCCGAAAGGACCCCGTTCAAGGACAGGGCGCCGCTTCCCGCGGTCGTGCCGTCATAGGTCTTGTCGTTCGCCGTGCCGCCCACGCCCGTGACCGATTTGGGCGTGAC
>MGLN01000117.1:7496-7814 GCA_001796045.1 Caulobacterales bacterium RIFOXYB1_FULL_67_16
CCGTGACCTGATCCTGATTTGCGGTGGCCTGTTCCTGCTCTGGAAAAGCGTGGGCGAAATCCACCAGTCGCTCGAAGGCGAGGAAGGCCACGCGTCCAAGGCGGTGAAGGCCACTTTCGGCGCCGTGATCCTGCAGATCATGATCGTGGACATCGTGTTCTCGCTCGATTCCATCATCACCGCGGTGGGGATGGTGTCGGAACTGGCGGTGATGATCGCGGCGGTGATCGCCTCGGTCGGTCTCATGATGGTGTTCGCCGGTGCGATAGGCGAATTCGTGTCCCAGCATCCGACCGTCAAGATGCTGGCGTTGTCCTT
>MGLN01000117.1:7909-8884 GCA_001796045.1 Caulobacterales bacterium RIFOXYB1_FULL_67_16
TGGAGATGCTCAACATCCGCATGCGCAAGCGCGCGGCCAAGCCGGTACATCTGAAAGAGGCGTATGCTCGGGAGACGCCGGAGTCGCGTTGACATTGAGTGCCCCGTCAGGGCCATAAGCAAAAAGCCGGGGTCAGGAGGCCGGCAACGCCACTTCCGCCAACGCCCGCTCCAGCGCCGCCCGGCTCGGCGTCTCCACAAACACGCATTGCTTGCCGGTCCGTTTGCAATGGTCCTTCACGCGCCAGTAGGCGTTGTGGCTGATGCAGCCGCTCTGGCAGATCACCAGATCGGCTGCGGCCAGTGTGGCGTCGAGCTGGCTGGTGTTGTCTTCTTCGCCGCCGTCGTGGTGCAGGAAACGCGCGCCAGTGTGCTCGATCACCTGGCGGTAGATCGGCACGCTGGCTGTGCGGCCGCCCACACACAGGACGGAACGCTTGCACAGCTGCGGTGCCGCGCTGCAGGCCGGAGGGGCCGCTTCGGCCAGTGCGCGGCTGCGCAGTTGGCCGATTTGCGCCTCGGCTTCTTCGGCGCGTCGGCGCTGGCGCTCGGTGTCCTGCTGTGCCTGCTGCAGCGCGCGTTGCAGCTGCTGGATCTGCTCGTTCTGTTGCCGGTTCTCTTGCGCGAGCGCCATGCGTTCGCGCAAGCCGGGCGCCGCCTGTTCCTGCGCGGCCAGTTGTTCGCGTTGCAGTTGCAACGCGGTGGCCGTGCGCAGCAGTTCGGCGCGCACCCGCATTAGCTCGCCCTGCTGCTGTTCCAGGCGCAGCGAGAATTCGGCGGCCTGGTTGCGGCTGCGGTGCTGGGCGGCAGCCAGTTCGCGCGTCAGCACACCGTTTTCATGTGCCAGCGCGTCCAGGCGGGTCAAGTCGGCGCGCGTGGCGGCGCCCACCTGGTGCTGCAGCATGTGCGCTTCACCCAGCACGCGGTGTTCCAGTGCGGGTGTGCAGCGCGGGTGCGTCAGCGTGGCCCACAGGGC
>MGLN01000118.1 GCA_001796045.1 Caulobacterales bacterium RIFOXYB1_FULL_67_16
GATTGACACCAAAAGCGAGCGGGAGCGTTCTATCCGCATGCAAGTCCAAGTCAGCGGCAAGCAAGTGGATGTCGGCGAAGCGTTAGGCTCGCGCATCTCCCAGGAACTCGAAGAAGGGGTCGGAAAATACTTCGCCCGCGGCGGTGACGACGCCGAGGTCGTGGTGTCCAAGGACGGCCACAACTTCAAGGTGGACTGTTGGGTCCGCCTCGCGTCGGGCCAGACCCTGGTGACGACCGGCATGGGCGGCGACGCCCATGCCGCCTTCACCGAGGCGCTGGACCGTCTCGAAAAGCGCGTCCGCCGCTACAAGCGCCGGCTCAAGGATCACCACATCGGGCCCAAGGGCCTCTCGCCCGAAAAGACCGAAGACGCCGCGCGCGAAGTCGCCCGCAGCATCGTGCTGCGGGATCCGGACAGCGTGGAGGACGAGGTCTTCGGCGAGGCCGGCGACAGCGACGGCCCCCCGCCGGTGGGCATGGTCATCGCCGAGACCGAGCACGAGATCCGCACCATCACCGTCGGCCGCGCCGTGCTCGAGCTGGACATGACGGGCTATCCCGTCGTCCTCTTCCGCAACGCCGCCCATGGCGGCCTCTCGGTCGTCTATCGCCGCCCTGACGGCAATGTCGGCTGGATCGACCCCGAACGCACCCTGAAGACCAATGGCCATTAGGTGAACGGCCGCGTTTGACTTTGTCGCGGGAGCCTCTAAAGCGGCGCCCGCGACCCCCAGTCGCTTATCGAGAACGGGCTACCATGGATATCGCAGATTTGCTTGCGCCCAAGGGCGTGGTGCTCCGCGGCGGCGCCTCTTCCAAGCGGCAGGCCCTGCATGTAGTGGCCGAAGCCGCCGCCGCAGCACTGGACGTCGACCAGAGCCGAATCTTCGAAGCCCTGCTGGAACGCGAAAGCCTGGGCTCCACCGGTCTGGGTTCCGGCGTGGCCGTACCCCACGCGCGGCTCAAGGATGTCGACCGGGTGACCGCCGTCTTCGTCCGGCTGGACTCGCCGGTGGCCTATGAGTCCGTCGACGACCGCCCGGTGGACCTTCTGCTCGCCCTCTTCGCCCCGCCCAAGGACGGAGCCGAACATCTGCGCGCCCTCGCGGCCGTGTCTCGGGCCCTGCGTTCGCCCGAACTGCGCGAGCAGCTGCGCCAGGCCCAGACGGCGGACGCCATCAAGGCCCTGTTCGTCAAAGACAAGGCCCCCGCCACCGCAGCTTAAGGGTTCAGTGAACCGAAACCGGCTCCAGCTCGTGGGCCACAGCGGCGGCGAATGCGGTTTCGCGATCCAGCATGACCGCCAACCGCTCGCCGTCCGCGCTATGGACGGCGTACAGCGGCTGATCGGGATCAAAGGCGACGTCCTTCAGATCGACGGCCTGATCCAGGAGGTCCGAAGCCTTGACCTCGCGAACGTAGACCAGATCGGGCGCGCCCATTCCGGCGAAATCTTCTTTAGTCATAACCGGCGTCATCAGGACCGCCTCCTTCAACTGTACAACGCCCGAGTCTCCGGGCGGTTCGAACGGCCGTGCTTTCAGCCACTCGTGATGGGTATGCGCCTTACTGGGCGGTCGGCCTCGGGCCGGATCAGATCGACGTGCAGCAGGCCGTGCTCGAGCCGGGCGCCCTGCACCTCCAGGCCATCCGCCAGCACGAAGCTGCGCACGAAACCCCGCGCCGCTATACCCCGGTGCAGGAAGGCCTGCTCAGAGCGGCCCGCGTCGTCGCGCTTTCCGGCGATGGTCAGCTGGCGCCCCTCGAGCGTGATGGCCAGCTCGTCCGGCGAAAACCCGGCGACGGCCAGACTGATCCGCACGCCCGCATCGCCGATCTGTTCGACATTATAGGGCGGATAGCTCTCGGCGGCCGCCTTGGCGGCGCGGTCGATCAGGGCGCGGGTGTGGTCGAACCCCAGCAGAAAGGGGCTGTCGAACAGAACGGTGCGTGTCGTTGTCATCTGGGTCCTCGAAAAGCGACCGACCGTCGGCCTCCCGCAATCGGCAAGGCTTCCGGTCACAGATGAAGATGGGGGCGGATGGGGTCGGGATCAACCGCCCTGCCTGTGGCCTCAGTGGATGGCTTCGCCATGCTGGGTATAGTCCAGCCCCTCGACCTCTTCGTCCTTGCTGACGCGCAGGCCCGTGGTGAGCTTGCAGATCATCAAGACCACGAAGGTGCCCGCGGCGCTCCAGACGATCGCGCCGCCCAGGCCGAGCGCCTGTTTCCACACCGTCGCGCCCTCGGACAGGGCGTTGACGCTGGTGGTGGCGAAGACCCCCGTCAGCAGGGCGCCGACGATGCCGCCGATCCCGTGCACGCCGAAGGCGTCCAGACTGTCGTCGTATTTCAGCGCGTGCTTCAGCCAGACCGCGCCCGCGTAGCAAGCCGGGCCGGCGATCAGCCCAATAAAGAAGGCGCCCTTGGGGTCGACGAAGCCGGCGGCGGGGGTGACGGCGACCAGGCCGCCGACGATGCCGGACAGCAGACCCAGCAGGGTGGGTCGCTTGCGGTCGAACCATTCCACCGCCATCCAGCCCAGGGCGGCGGCTGCGGCGGCCAGAATGGTGTTGAAGGCGGCCGTGGCGGCCAGGGCGTCGGCGGCGCCGGCCGATCCGGCGTTGAATCCGATCCAGCCGACCAGCAGCAGCCCGGTGCCGATGGCGCTGTAGACCAGATTGGCGGGCGCCATGTTGTCGCGGCCGAAGCCGTGACGCGGTCCCAGCACCAGGGCGCAGACCAGACCGGCGACGCCGGCGTTGACATGAACCACCGCGCCGCCGGCGAAGTCCAGCACGCCCATTCCACCTAGATAGCCGCCGCCCCAGACCTGGTGGCAGATGGGCGCATAGACGATCAGGTGCCACAGGGCGAAGAACAGCAGGCTGGCGGAGAACTTCATCCGCTCGGCGAAGGCGCCGGCGATCAGGGCCGGGGTGATGATGGCGAAGGTCATCTGGAAGCTGACGAACAGCAGTTCCGGCAGACCGGGCAGCAGACTGTGCGCCGTCTGCATCGTCACCCCGTCCAGGAAGGCGGCCTGTACCCCGCCGATCAGGCCGTTGACCGCATCCGGGCCGGCGCCGAACGACAGGGAATAGCCCACCAGGAACCATAGCACCGAGACGATGGCGAAGGCCGCCGCCGACTGGGCGATCACGCTGATGATGTTCTTCTTCCGCACCATGCCGCCGTAGAACAGCGCCAGACCCGGCAAGGTCATCAGCAGGACCAGAGCCGTGGACGTCAGGATCCACCCCGTCGCCGCTGTGTCGATCACCAGCGGCGCCTGATGGGCAAGCAGAGCCGGCGTGGCCAATGCCGGCGAGGCGAGCGACACCGTCCCGGCGGCGGCAAGGGCGGAAAGTGCGGCGGCTCGGGTCATTTTAGGCGTCTCGGGGAGGAGAAGTGAGGAACAGCTCAGGCCGAAGTCTTAAGCCGTTCCTCCGCCCTGACAATGTCCGTGAGCGGCAGGATGCGCACGAAACGGTCAAGCGTGTTTTCCCAGTCGCTCAGCAGTCTGCGCGCCAGGGGCGAACCCGTCGCGGCCAGATGCGCCTCGACAAGCTCCCGCAGCCGTTCCGCAGCCGCCCCGTCCATGTCGGCGACGCCCGCCAGATCGCCGTTCAGGGCGCGTTCGGCGTGTCCCGGCTGGTCCAGCACGAACAACTCGCCGCCACTCATGCCCGCCGCCAGGTTCCAGCCGACCCCGCCCAGCACCACCACCCGACCGCCGGTCATGTATTCGCAGCCGTGAGCGCCCAGGCCCTCGACCACCGCCTCGGCGCCCGAGTTGCGCACCGCAAACCGTTCACCCGCCGCGCCGGCGACGAACAGCCGGCCCGAGGTGGCGCCATATAGGGTGGTGTTGCCGCAGATCAGCTGATCCTCGCGCCATTCCGGCGTGCGGATCGAAATCTCGGCGCCCGATAGACCCTTGCCGATATAGTCGTTGGCCTCGCCCGTCAGGTGCAGTTCCAGACCCTTGGCGGCGAAGGCGCCGAAGCTCTGGCCGGCGATGCCTTCCAGATGCAGCTTCAGCCGTCCAGCCGGACCCTGGGCCCCGAAGCGCCGCACGATGGCCGAGGAGACAGCGGCGCCGACCGTCCGCTGGGTGTTGTTCAGCGGATAGGACAGCTCAAGCGTTTGGCCCCGATCCAGGAAGCGCACCGCATCCTTCAGCACCCGGGCGTCCAGGCTGTCGGCGATGGGCTTGCGGCCTTTGTCCGCCCACTTGCCGGCCGCGCCCTCGTCCACCTGAACCAGCAGGGGGTTCAGATCGAGGTCATCCAGGTGCGAGCCGCCGCGCCGGACCTGACGCAGCAGGTCGGTGCGGCCGATGATTTCGTCCATCGTCCGCGCCCCGATCGAGGCCAGGATTTCGCGCGTCTCCTCGGCGATGAAGGTGAACAGGTTGACGACCTTGTCCGGGGTGCCGGTGAACTTTTCGCGCAACCGCTCGTCCTGGGAGCAGACGCCGACGGGGCAGGTGTTCGAATGGCACTGACGCACCATCAGACAGCCCATGGCGATCAGGGCGGCGGTGCCGACCCCATACTCCTCGGCGCCCAGCATGGCGGCGATGACCACGTCGCGGCCGGTGCGGACCCCGCCGTCGGTGCGCAGGGTCACCGAGCCGCGCAGATTGTTCAGCGTCAGCACCTGGTGGGCCTCGGCCAGGCCGATTTCCCACGGCAGGCCGGCGTGCTTGATCGAGGTCTGGGGCGAGGCCCCGGTGCCGCCGTTGTGGCCGGCGATCAGGATGGCGTCGGCGTTGGCCTTGGCCACCCCGGACGCAATGGCGCCGATGCCCGAGGCGGACACCAGCTTCACCGTCACCCGCGCATCGGGGTTGATGGCCTTCAGGTCGTAGATGAGCTGGGCCAGGTCCTCGATTGAATAGATGTCGTGGTGCGGCGGCGGGCTGATCAGGGTGGTGCCGGGCACGGCGTGGCGCATCCGGGCGATGAACTCGGTCACCTTGAAGCCGGGCAGTTGCCCGCCCTCGCCGGGCTTGGCGCCCTGGGCCACCTTGATCTCGATCTCGCGGCACTGGTTCAGATATTCGGCCGTGACGCCGAACCGGCCCGAGGCCACCTGTTTCACCGCCGAGTTGGCGTCGTCGCCGTTGGGCCGCGGATGATAGCGTTCCGGATCCTCGCCGCCTTCGCCCGACACCGAGCGGGCGCCGATGCGGTTCATGGCGATGTTCAGCGTCTCGTGCGCCTCGGGACCCAGGGCGCCCAGGGACATGGCCTGGGTCAGGAAGCGGCGGCGGATGTCCGACACGCTCTCGACCTGATCGATGGGAATCGGCGTCCCTTCGCGGAAGTCCAGCAGGTCGCGCAGCGACAGGTCCGGCTGGTTTCGGACGGCTTCCGAAAACTGCTTGAAACGACGATAGTCGCCCCGGTTGCAGGCGTCCTGCAGCAGGTGGATCGTCTTGGCCTCGTGGGCGTGAGCCTCGCCGCCCGCGCGGATCTTGAAGAAGCCGCCGATGGCGGGGGAAGGCAGGGCCTCGCTCCAGGCGGCCTTGTGCCGCTTTAGCGCCGCCTGCTCCAGACCCGCCAGCCCGATGCCGGAAATGCGCGAGGGGGCGCCGGGGAAGAACTCGGCCGTCAGGGCGCGTGACAGGCCCAGCACCTCGAACTCGCAGCCGCCGCGATAGGCGGAGATGACGCTGATCCCCTTGCGGGCCAGGGTCTTCAACAGGCCTGCCTCGATGCCCGACTTGTAGTTCAGGCAGGCGTCGCGCAGCGTCAGGCCGGGGTAAAGGCCCCGGTCCAGACGCTCCTGGAACAGGTCCTGGGCCAGCCAGGCATTGACGGTGGTGGCGCCCACCCCGACAAGAACCGCGAATCCATGCGGGTCCAGGGTCTCGGCGGTGCGGACCACGATCGAGCAATAGGTCCGCAGGCCCGCCGCGGTCAGGCGTCCGTGAACCCCGGCCGTGGCCAGGATCATCGGGGCGGCCAATCGCGTCGCCGAACCGTTCTGATCGGTCAGCACGATCAGGGCGGCGCCGTCTCGGGCGGCGGCCTCAGCCTCGTCCATGATCCGGTCCAGCGCCGCGCGAAGGCCCGCGCCGGGCCGGGCGTCGTCGGCGGGGACGTCATAGCTGCAGTCGATGACCACGGTCGAACCGGCGCCGACAGTCGCGACCATCCGCTCGTACATGCCGTTGGTCAGAACCGGGCTGTCCAGAACGAAGACGTCCGTCTGCGCCTCTTCCTGAGCCAGGATGTTGCCCAGGTTCTTGAACCGGGTCTTCAGGCTCATGGCCCCGGCTTCGCGCAGCGGGTCGATGGGCGGGTTGGTGACCTGACTGAAGTTCTGCCGGAAATAGTGGCTCAGCGGGCGCGGCAGGGCCGACAGCACCGCCGGCGGGGCGTCGTCGCCCATGGAGCCGACCGCTTCCTTGCCGTCGCGGACCAGGGCGTCCAGCAGCAGGTCCAGATCCTCGCGGCTGTAGCCGGCGGCGATCTGGCGGCGGGTCAGGTCCTCGCCTGAGGCCGAACGTGGTTCCGGTCCGGGGCCGATGATCGGCTCCAGATCCACCATATTGTCCAGCCACTCCGTATAGGGGTGGGCTGCGGCCAGGGCGTCGATGGCCTCATGCTCGTCGTACAGGCGGCCATGCTTCATATCGACGGCGATCAGCTTGCCGGGGCCAATGTGCAGGCGGCGCTTCACGCGGCTTTCGGGGATGGGAACCAGGCCCGCTTCGGAGCCCGCCATCAAGAGGCCGTCCACGGTTTCGACCGCCCGCAGGGGGCGCAGGCCGTTGCGGTCCTTGCCCGCCACCACCCAGCGGCCGTCGGCGGCGCAGATGGCGGCCGGGCCGTCCCACGGCTCCATCACAGCATTGCAATAGGCGTAGAAGGCCCGGTGTTCGGGCGGCATGACGACGTCGTCCTTGGCCCAGGCCTCGGGGATCAGCAGGGCCTTGGCCATAGGCGCGGGGCGTCCGGCGTGGACCAGCACCTCCATGACATTGTCCAGGGCGGCCGAGTCCGACCCGCCCGGCTGAACCACCGGCTTCACCTCGCGGTCGCGATCCCCGAAGGCCTGGGCGGCCATGCGGATCTCGT
>MGLN01000119.1:0-258 GCA_001796045.1 Caulobacterales bacterium RIFOXYB1_FULL_67_16
AAACGCCTGCCCTTCGACCAGGCCCAGGCGGCGGCCGGCCGATTCGACTTCATGACCGCCTATGTCGACGACCTCGACAGCGTGCTGGATCTGGACGCGATCCGCGAGACGGGCGTGCGCATCGGCGCCGATCCCCTGGGCGGGGCGGCGGTCGCCTATTGGGGCCGGATCGCCGAACGCTGGGGCCTGGACCTGACCGTGGTCAATGCGGCCGTCGATCCGCGCTGGGCCTTCATGCCGCTGGACGCCGACGGCAAG
>MGLN01000119.1:371-6027 GCA_001796045.1 Caulobacterales bacterium RIFOXYB1_FULL_67_16
CGCGTGTCCGGGCAGCGAATGAGATTGAGAGCCGGCGGCTGCTACAGATCAGGTCCGATAGGGACCCACACGCGCTGGAGACGCCGGAGATCGCGATTGTGCGATGCGGCGCAAATGGGCGCTTGCGGGCCCAAAGTCAAGCCTGGCCCGGTGTCAGCCGGCCAGGGCGGCGGCGACCACCGTCTTGGCCTCGTCTTGAACCTTGGCCAGATGCTCGGCCCCGAGGAAGGATTCGGCGTAGATCTTGTAGACGTCCTCGGTGCCCGACGGACGGGCGGCGAACCAGGCGTCCGCCGTTACGACCTTAAGTCCGCCGATGGCCTCGCCATTGCCCGGGGCCTTGGTCAGGATGTCGGTGATCGGTTGGCCCGCAAGGCTCGTGGCGCTGACGTCCGCAGGGCTGAGGGCGGCCAGACGCGCCTTCTGCGTCCGATCGGCGGGGGCGGCGATCCGGGCGTAGGCCGGGGCGCCGTACTGTTCGGTCAGGTTCGCGTAGAGGCGGCTGGCGCTCTGGCCCGTCTTGGCCTGGATCTCGGCCGCCAGCAGGCACAGGAGCAGTCCGTCCTTATCCGTCGACCAAACCGTCCCGTCGCGACGCAGGAATGAGGCGCCGGCCGATTCCTCGCCGCCGAAACCGACGGAACCGTCCAGAAGGCCGGGTACGAAATGTTTGAAGCCGACCGGCACTTCCAGCAGGCGTCGATCCATTCCGGCGACGACGCGGTCGATCATCGACGAGGAGACCAGGGTCTTGCCGACGGCCACCTCTGCCCCCCAGCCCGGCCTGTTGTCGAACAGATAGGCGATGGCGGCGGCCAGGAAGTGATTGGGATTCATCAGGCCGCCGTCGGGGGTGACGATGCCGTGGCGGTCCGCGTCGGCGTCGTTGCCGAAAGCCACGTCATAGGCCGAACCGCCCTGCATCATCCGGATCAGATTGGCCATGGCTGATGGCGAGGAGCAGTCCATCCGGATCTTGCCGTCGGCGTCCAGCGGCATGAAGGCCCAGCGCGGATCGACGGCGTCATTGACCACGGTCAGGTTCAAGCGGTGGCGCTCGGCGATCTCGCCCCAGTAGGCGACGGCCGCTCCGCCCAGGGGATCGGCGCCGATCCGGATTCCGGCGTCGCGGACCAGGTCCAGATCCAGCACGCTGGGCAGATCATCGACATAGGCGGCCAGGAAGTCGAATCGACCGGCCGCGGCATGGGCGGTTTCGACGGGGACGCGCTTCACCTCAGACAGACCGCCCTCGATCAGCTGGTTGGCGCGTGCGGCGATGGCGGAGGTGGCGTCGCCGCCGGCCGGGCCGCCAGACGGTGGGTTGTATTTGATGCCGCCGTCGCGCGGCGGGTTGTGCGACGGGGTGATCAGAATGCCGTCGGCCTGTCGCGTGTTGGTCCGGTTATGGGCGAGGATGGCGTGCGAGACGGCCGGGGTGGGGGTGAAGCCGTCGCGGCCGTCGATCAGGACTTCGACCCCGTTGGCGATCAGGACTTCGAGCACGGTGTGGAAGGCCGGTTCCGACAGGCCGTGCGTGTCGCGCCCGACAAAGAGCGGACCGTCGATGCCTTGGCCGGCGCGATACTCGGCCACCGCCTGGGCGATGGCGAGGATGTGCGGTCGGTTGAAGGCGGCGTCGAGGCTTGAACCCCGGTGGCCGGAGGTGCCGAACACGACCCGCTGGGCCGGATCGGCCATGTCCGGGCGACCGGTCTCGTAGGCGTCCAGCAGGGCGTCGAGGTCGATCAGGTCTTCGGCAAGGGCCTGGCGGCCGGCGCGAGCGTGCATGCGGAATCCATCCGTCTGAACAGTGGGTCGGTCACAGGGCCGAAAGGGCGGGGAGGCGTTCGGCGTGCCTGTCATGAGTGACATTTGCGACGTGGGATTGAAAGTCCTGAAAGGCTCAGCTTGCGCCGAAGGTGTCACAGGCCGCCGGATCGCCGGATTGATAGCCGCGAAGCAGCCATTCCACGCGCTGGGCGGACGAGCCGTGGGTGAAGCTTTCGGGAGACACAGCGCCGCCGGCGCGGCCTTGCAGGGCGTCGTCGCCGATCGCCTGGGCGGTCTTCATGCCTTCCTCGATGTCGCCGGCCTCCAGAGCCACCTGTCCGTTCGACACCGCAGCGGCGTTCTTGGCCCAGACGCCGGCGTAGCAGTCGGCCTGCAGCTCGAGCGCCACAGAATAGCGATTGGCTTCGGCCTCGCCCCGCGCCCTTTGCTGGGCCTGGCGGACCTGGTCCGAGGTTCCGGTCAGGGTCTGGACGTGATGACCGAACTCATGAGCGATGACATAGGCGCGGGCGAAATCGGCGCCGGAGGCTCCAAGCTGGGTCTCCATCTCCTGCCAGAAGCCCAGGTCGAGATAGACGGTCCGGTCTGAGGGACAATAGAAGGGGCCCATGGCGGACTGGCCAAAGCCGCAGCCGGTGCCCGTTCCGCTCTCGTAGAGGACGACCTTGGGCGGCTGGTAGCCGTCGAGGCGCTGGGTCCAGACATCGTTGATATTGGCCCCGATGACATCGACGAAGCGGCCCGCCTGGTCCTGCGGCGTGCCGACCTCTCCCTGTTGTTCCGCGCCGACCCCGCCGAGCCGACTGGCCAGCTGGGTCGTGGTCGAGGGATCGATGCCGAAGACGAGATAGCCGATGATCGCCAGAACCCCGACGCCGATGCCGCCTCCGGCGACAGCCCCGCCGCCCAGACCTCTGCGGTCCTCGACGCCGCCGCCCGTTCGTCCGCCCTGCCAACGCATGATCGTCTCCCGCCTGCCCGTTCCGAAGCTAGGCCGAAACGCGGTCGCGACGGAAGGGATGCGTCACCGGGGACGATCCAGCCAGTCGTCGATCTGGGTGGAGGTCGGCGCCGGCGACCGGGGGGAGGCCGGGGTTGCAAGAGGGCGCGGATCGTAGGGCGTCGCATCTCTCGAGCGCGAGCTCGGGGCGGGGTAAGCCGTCTCGGCGCGCGACGATTCCAGCGCCTGGAGCCGAAGGCGGGTTTCCACCTGCTGTCGGCGCGCCAGGGCGGCGTTGGCTTCGGCCTGCAGCCGCAGACGCGCCTCGGCCTGACGATGCTGGTCGGCTATGGCCGCCGGAACGCCTCCGGGATAGGGCGCATAGGGCGAGGGATAGGCCGGGCTCTGAGCCATGCCGGCGCCGGCCCAAGCCAGGGCGAGCAGGACTGAAAGGGTCAGGGCGCTGCGCATGGGATCGATATGGTGACGGAGAGGCGTCCCGCCAACCGAGGCTCTGCTCGGGTCCAGGACGGATTGTGTCTGTGTTGAAATAATCCTTTCGGAACAAGGAATTGGCGATGAATGGCGGCGGGTCTTGCAGGGCAGGGCGCGACGGGACGCACGGCCTTGGTCGGGTGGGACACCGTCGCCTCCGATCAGGAGCTGAAAATGTCGGTATCATCCGCATCTTCGGCCTCTGCCGGTCTGTCGCTTCAGGCCCTGCGCGACCTGTTCCAGACCCAGAGCGCCGAATCCACTGGGCAAACTTCGCCCAGCGAGGGGCTGTTCAGCCCCAGTCAGGGGGCGTCGCCGCCCCCGCCGCCGTCCGGTCCCCCGCCCGCCAGTTCGGCCGGAACCGGCCTTAGTTCGGACACAATGTCCGCCTTGCTCGAGAGCCAGGAGACGAGCTCGACCGGTCAGGATCTGGTCAGCAGCCTGATCTCCGACCTCGACACCGACGGGGACGGCGGCTTGAGCCTGACCGAGATCGGAACCGCGTTCGGCGTCTCCGACACCTCGGAAATCGCCGACGCCTTCGCGTCGCTGGACACGGACAGCGACGGCGTGATGAGCGCCGAGGAGATGGAGTCGGGCCTGCAGGCCATGGGACCGCCTCCGGGCGGGCCGCCGCCTGGAGGCGGCGCGCCTCCGACCTCGGCCGAGGAGACCGCCTCTACCGTGATCGACGCCGCCGACACCAACGAGGACGGCACGGTCAGTCTGGACGAACTGATGGCCGCCCTGGGCGAGGACGACTCCTCGGCGGTCAGCGACACCTTCACGAGCCTCGACGCCGACGGGGACGGAGGTCTCAGCGTGACCGAGCTGACCTCGGCCTTCGAGTCCCTGATGGCCAAGCAGGTCGAAGCCTATGGCCGCTGGTCGTCGGAAGAGACGGGCGGCAGCCTGATGGCTGCGGCCTGACCCAGACCTGTGGGGCAGGACGGGTGAGGCGTGTAGGCTTCGCCGGTCCTGTCTCATGGCATGGCCCAGACGGAGGCGCGCTTGATCTCCTGGTCCTCCAGCTCGCGCGTGGTGGGGACCCTGTATTCGGCCAGGAAGTCCAGGCCTGTGCGCGGGAAATAGGTACGGCCGGGGTCGCCGATCAGGACGCGGGTTCCCGAGGCCCGCGCCTGGGACAGCCAGGCCAGGACAGCCTCCGTCATCGGTTTCTCGTAGCAGATGTCGCCGGCGCAGATGACGTCGACCGGAGGCGGGGGCGCGTCCAGCAGGTTCTGACCTGTGAAGGCCAGGTCGACGCCGTTCGCCTGGGCGTTGGCGGCGACGGCCGCTTCGCAGAAGGGGTCGATGTCGGCGCACAGGACCGAGGCGGCGCCGGCGCGCATCGCCGCCACCCCGACCAGGCCGGAGCCGGCGGCGAAGTCCAGCACCCGCTTGCCCGCCACCTCGTGCGGGTGATCCAGCAGGTAGCGGCTCAGAGCCTGACCGCCCGCCCAGGCGAAGGCCCAGAAGGGCGGGGGCAGGCCCAGTTCGCCCAGTTCCTCCTCCGTCAGCCGCCAGATGGGGGTGATCTCATCCGCCAGCCACAGCGAGATTTCCGGCGCATGGGGCACGGGCTGAAGTCGCGTGTTGGCGCGGATGAAGGCGGCGGGGTCAGGGATGGTCATGGCGTCAGGCTACCGGCATGGACCGTGTGCCGACAGCTCGGCGGCTCAGTAACGTCAGCCTGACAAAAAGTCAGGTTGACATGACATTCGACTGATGTCAGGTTGGCCTTACACAAGGAGGCGGACATGTTGTCTTTCGGAAAATCAACCACCCCGGCGCACCGGCGGTACGTCATTCGGATCATGGCGTTCACCCTTCCCTATGTGGCCATCTGCGTGGCCATGATGACGACCGACGCTTTTGACGATCTGATGGGAAAGCCGGCGGCCTGGCTGCTGGCTGCGGCGGTTTCGGCGCCGGTGATCGGCCAGATCTGGGCCGTTCTGTCCCTGATGCGGGAAAGCGACGAGTTCGTGCGCGGCGTGATGGCGAAACAGTTCATCGTGGCCGCCGGCCTGACCCTGGCGATCGCGACCTTCTGGGGCTTTGGCGAGAGCTTTGCAGGCGCGCCCCATATGCAGACCTGGCTGGTGTTGCCGCTGTTCTGGGGGATGCTCGGGATCGTCGCGCCCTTCATCCGGAGCAGCCGATGAAGAACCGGCTGAAACTGCTGCGCGTCGAGCGCGGCTGGACCCAGGAGCAGTTGGGCCAGGCGCTGGGCGTGTCGCGACAGGCGGTGATCGCCCTGGAGACCGAGCGGCACGATCCCTCGCTGGACCTGGCCTACCGCATCGCTGCGGCCTTCGACCGACCGGTCGAGGAAATCTTCGAGAACCCGCACGCCTGACGGCGGCGGACCAAACCTAAAACCCAAGGGAGACATCCGATGTTCAACGCCTTCTTCAAGGCGCG
>MGLN01000119.1:6069-6953 GCA_001796045.1 Caulobacterales bacterium RIFOXYB1_FULL_67_16
CCCGTCGCTGATGGTCGGCGTCACCGCCGCCTTCGCCCAGCCAGGCGCCCAGGCGTCCGCCTTCGTCTCGGACCGCCTGTCCGTGGAGGTGGTGGGGGCGGGCCCCGATGTGATCCTGATCCCCGGCTTCGGCTGTTCGCGGGAAGTGTGGCGGACCACGGCGGATCGGCTGAAGGCGACGCACCGGGTCCATCTCGTGCAGCTGGCGGGCTTCGCCGGCGAGGCCTGGAGTCATGGCGACGGCCCCTTCGTCCAGCCGGTGGTCGAGGAACTGGACCGCTACATCCGCAGTCAAGGGTTGGAGCGGCCGGCGGTGATCGGTCATTCGATGGGCGCCCTGGCGGGACTGGTGCTGGCCCAGCAGCATCCTGAGGCTGTCGGCCGGTTGATGAGCGTGGACAGCCTGCCCTTCTTCGGCGCGCTGCGGGGGCCGCAGGTGACGGTCGAGGCCATGAGACCGGCGGCGGAACAGACGGCGCAGACCCTTCTGGCCCTCTCGGACGAATCCTTCCGCGCCGCCCAGGTCGGCAGCGCCCAGGGCATGACGCGGGACGCGGCATTGCGGGTCAGGCTGGTCGACTGGACGACCGGGTCGGACCGCAAGGCCATGGCGGCGGCCATGCGGGATGTCCTGCTGACGGATGCGCGGCCAGGTCTTGCGACCCTGCGTGTGCCGGTGACCGCCCTCTACGCCTCGGACGCCGACGGCGGGGCGCCCGCCGCCCAGGCGGATCAGGCCTGGGGTCACGAATATGCGGCCCTGCCCGGCGTCAAGCTGATCCGCGTCGACGGCAGCCGGCATTTCATCATGGCCGACCAGCCCCAGCGGTTCTCCGAACTGGTGGATCAGTTCCTGGCCGACTGATCAGCCTCCCTTGGGCGTC
>MGLN01000120.1:0-6278 GCA_001796045.1 Caulobacterales bacterium RIFOXYB1_FULL_67_16
CCTCGTCGCGATAACACAGCCTCAGCCGCCGCTCGGTGCGGATCGCCTTCCTCAGCAGGGCGGGATCGACCAGATCGGTCGGAAACGGCGCGCCCGGCACGACCAGCAGGGCCGAGGTCTCCATCTCGTCGCGCAGATCCGGGGGCAAGACCGCCGCGATCCGGCCCAGCGCGCCCAGGGCCGCTTCGCGCATCCGCGCATCGGCCCGATCCGCCACCCAGCGCGACCCCAGCACCAGGGCCTCCACCTCCTCCGGCGTGAACATCAGCGGCGGCAGCAGGAAGCCCGGTTTCAATACATAGCCGACCCCCGGCTCCCCCTCGATCGTCGCCCCCTGGGCCTGCAGGCTGGCGATGTCGCGATACAGGGTGCGCAGACTGACCCCCATCTCCTCGGCCAGCGCACGACCGCTGACCGGCCGGCGCCGGCGCCGCAGGGCGTTGAGAAGATCAAGCAGGCGTTCGGACCGGGACACGACGCCAGCCTAGCAGACCTGCTGACAGAAAGCGGCAGCAGCTAAGCCGCCTCGTCCTTCGGCATCATGTCCCCCACCGTCGGCCGGTTCTCCGACCGCGTCAGCCGGATGTCTCTCGGCTTGACGATCTCGCCGCAGCAGCCGCAGGCGATGCGGGGGGTCAGGGTCGAACCGCAGGTCTTGTGCACCATGTCTATGCCGCAGTCGGCCTCGCCATAGACGTGTTTGGCGCCCCAGCCGTGCAGGGTCACCAGCACCCCGTACAGATCCTTGCCCTTGGCGGTCAGGACATATTCGTTGCGCGGCGGGCGTACGGAATAGGGCCGCGGCTCCAGCACCCCGTGCTGGACCAGGCTTTTCAGACGCGCGGCCAGGACGTTGCGCGCTACGCCCAGATTGTCCTGCCATTGCTCGAACCGGCTGACCCCGTTGAAAGCGTCGCGGATGACCAGCAGGGTCCACGGATCGCCGATCACCTCCAGGGTGGCGGCGATGGAGCAGCTTTGGCGGCTGTAGTCTGCGGTGCGTCCCATGCGACAAAAGTGACCCCGCGTCAGGCGGTTGGCAAGAGGGTTGCCAATCCGAACCGGCTAGGTCAGTCTTGTTTGGCAACGGACCTGCGAACCTCCCGGTTCGCCGCCCTTGTTCCTTTGACTGGCGGAGGGCCCGGCGTTCAGGTCGCACGACTTGAAGATCGGCCTTCCGCCCCTTCTTCGCCTGACGCAGGATGGCGCCCATGGCCGATACCACTCCCCCCGTCTCCCTCGACGCCGCCTTGGCCTTTCACACCCTGGACGACGGCGGCCTGTCGGCGCCCGTGCCCGGTCATTTCTCCAACGGCCCCTCGGGCCTGCCGCCGGAGAAGGGCTTCCCCTTCGGCGGTCTGCTGGCGGCCCTGTGCGCCCAGTCGATGCGCCGGGGGCTGGCCCTGACCGCGCCGCTGCGCACCCTGTCGGTCCAGTATCTGTCGGCGGCCCGATTCGGCGATCAGGTCGCCTTTCACCCCCGCCTGCTGAAGGGCGGTCGCAATGTCCTCTATGCGGCGGTCGAGGCGGAACAGGACGGCCGCATGACCCATCACGCCACAGGCACTTACGGCCTGGACGGCGACGCCCCGCCCCTGACCCCGCTTCATCTGCCGCCGCCCCCGCTGGACAGCCTGAACCCCGCCGCCACCATCCAGGGTCCGATGTCGCCCCACTTCGCCCAGCACGTCGAATACCGTTTCGACGGCGGCCCCAACGTCCTGGGCGGCAATGCGGGAAAGCCGGTGATCGAACGCACCTGGATGCGGATGGCCGACCGGCGACCGCTGGACGAGGTCGGCCTCTGCTATCTGCTGGACGCCCTCTATCCCCCGGCCTGGACCACATCCTCCATGCCTGCGCCCATGACCACCGTCGATCTGCGCATCGACATCCTGACCGACCCGACCCCCGAAACCGCGCCCGAGGGCTGGGCCTTCTTCGAGTTCCGGATGCTGGACCTGGGCCTGGGCTGGACCGTGGACGAGGCGACCGCCTGGGGCGCCGACGGAACCCCGCTGGCGATCTCGCGCCAGCGCCGCAAACTGCTCCCGCAACGCGGCGGCTGATCCGATAACGGTCAGGCCCCGTTCACCATTCGGCTGTAGTCTCCGCATCTCACGAGAGATTCGTTCCATGACCGACCGCCGCCCCCTGCGCGCCGCCGCCCTGCCTCTGCTGCTGGGGTCGGCCCTGCTCCTCCAGGGCTGCGTCGTCGGAACCGTGGTCGGCGGCACCGCCGCCGTCGTGGGCGGCGCGGCCAAGGCCGGGGGCGCGGTGGTGGGCGCCGGCTTCGACGCCGTCACCACCTCCGACGAGGAAACCCGCGCCCGCCGGGAACGGGAACAGCGCGACTATGAACGCGAACAACGCCGCTGCGAACAACGCCAGAGGCAGGGCAAGACCTGCTGATCGGCTGATCCCACAGTCTCTCGTCTTCCGGCCCGACAGCGGTTTCGTGCTACGGTCTCGGACATGACCCCGACCGTCCTGATCCCCGGCCTCGCCTGCACGGCCGAAATGTTCGCGCGCCAGACCGTCGCCCTGTGGCCTTACGGCCCGGTGACCGTCGCCTCGACGCTTGAGGGCGACAGCATCGCCGCCATGGCGGCGGCCATCCTGCGCGACGCCCCGGCCCGTTTCGCGCTCGGGGGCATCTCCATGGGGGGCTATATCGCCTTGGAGATCCTGCGCCAGGCGCCGGAGCGCGTGGTGAAGCTGGCCCTGCTCGACACCTCGGCCCGCGCCGACACGCCCGAGCAGATCGAGGCGCGCCGCCTGCTGATAGAGCGGGTCGGGAACGGCGAACTGGAGGCGGTCCTCGCCCAGGTCACGCCCAACCTGCTTCATCCCGACCATCGCGACCGTCAGGATCTGATCGACATCCAGATCCGCATGGGCCGCGACGTCGGCCCTGAGGGCTTCATCCGCCAAGAGGCGGCGATCACCAAACGGATCGACTCGCGTCCACACCTGGCGGATATCCGGGTTCCGACCCTGGTCCTGGTCGGCGACCGCGACCCGCTGACGCCGCCGGATCGCGCAAAGGAAATCGCCGAGGCCGTTTCCGGCGCCCGCCTCGTCGTCATCCCCGACTGCGGCCACGCCTCCACCCTGGAACAACCCGAAGCGGTCAGCGCCGCCCTGACGGAATGGCTCTCCGCCTGAGGCGCTCCGTCGGCCGCCGCCCCGGCGATGACGCCCGCTTTCGATTTAATCGATTGCACCCTCGCGTTGTCTGCGGATATCCAGAGTAGGGGATACAGCAGGGGGAGGCGTTTTGACCGACAGTACCGATGACGCGCCGACGCCGGCGCGCCCGCTTGCCGACGCCTTGGGTCCGATCTCCGATCCCGACGAAGGCGCCGAGACCCTGGTCTTCTCCACCACCCTCCAGCCGTCGAAATTCCTGGGCCTCAGCCTGAAGAACGGCCTGCTGAACCTCGTGACCCTGACCCTCTGGCGGTTCTGGGGCAAGACCGAGGTGCGCCGCCGGATCTGGCGCGGCGTGCGCCTGAATGACGAGGCCTTCGAATACACCGGGCGCGGCGTCGAACTGTTCGTCGGATTCCTTCTGGCCCTTGTCGTGCTCGGCCTTCCCTTCCTGCTGATCGTCTTTGCTGTTCAGTTCAACCAACCGGGCCTGGCGGCCCTCATCATCTTCCCCTTCTACCTCTTCCTTTACTGGCTATGGGGCTTCGGCGTCTTCAGCGCCTTCCGCTACATGGCCAGCCGCACGACCTGGCGCGGCATTCGTTTCCGACTGACGGGGTCCGCAAGCAGCTATGGCCTCCGCTTCCTCGGCTATCTCCTGCTTTCCGGCATTACCGCCGGCTGGTTCTGGCCTGCGGCTGAACGCAAGCTGGCGGAGTCCCTGTGGGACGGACTGCGCTTCGGCGACCGCAAGCTGGCCTTCCGCCTGGGCCGCGCAGAGAGCGAGGGCGTGTACGGCCCCTACGCCATCGGCTGGTTCGGCACCATCGGGGGCTACATTCTTCTGATCGCCGTGGTCGGCGTCGTCATCGCCGCACTCGGTCTCGCCGGTCTGCTGCCGGAGCCGGACTCCGGCGGCGCACCGCCGGACGTCTTGATCATCGTCGGCGTCTACGGCGTCATGGCGCTGCTGGCCCCGATCTTCCTGCTGATCTGGGCGCCCTATCAGGCGGCCATGCTGCGCTCGATCGCCAAGGGGGTGTCGATGGACGGCGCGGACTTCGCCCTGGACGTCAAGGCCCTGCCCCTGTGGTGGCTGACGGTCAGCAACCTGTTCCTGATCATCGTCACCCTGGGCTTCCTCATGCCCTGGGCCCAGGCGCGGACGGCGCGGTTCCTGATCCAGCGGTTGAAATCGACCGGCAAGGCCAAGGTCGGACTGGCGCACCAGACCGGCCGCGGCCCCGGATCGGGCGAAGGCCTGGCCGACGCCTTCGGCTTCTCGGCCATCTGAGATGGACGGCCGCTTCTACGACGGCAAGAGCGCCCGGTCCCATCCGGCCGTCGTCTCCGTCGATGCGGAGGCCGTGATCCTGTCGCTCGACGGCCAGGAACGCCGTTGGCCGGCCAAAGGTCTGACGGTGACCTTCGAGGCGAACGAGGCCCGCCTGTCGCACAGCGCCGAACCGGACGCCCGGCTGGTCGTGTCCCGGTCTGACTGGACCCTGTCGGGCGGTCTGTTGGCCAAACAGACCGCCCGCCGCGACCGTTCGCGCGAGCGGCGCCTGGCCGTGGCCCTCGCCGTCGTGGCGGCGGCCGTGACCGGCTTCGTCTTCATCGGCATACCGGCCCTGTCGGGTCCGCTCGCCCGGGCGACGCCGGTCGAATACGAGCGCAACATGGGTCGAAACTTCGACCTGCAGATGAACGCCCTCTTCCCCCGCTGCGACGGCGAGGACGGCCAGGCCGCGCTCCAGGCCATGACCGACCGTCTGGCCGCCAACGCCGACACCGTGTTCGACATCCGCATCCGCGCCGTCCAGGCCCCGATGATCAACGCCTTCGCCCTGCCTGGCGGCTCCATCATCGTCACCGACGACCTGATCCGCTCGGCCGACACCCCCGACGAGGTCGCGGCCGTGGTAGCCCACGAGATCGCTCACGTCGAAAAGCGCCACGTCATGCAGGCGGTGTGGCGCAGCCTGGGCTTCGGCCTGATCCTCGACGCCGTGGTCGGCGGCGGCTCCGGCGCGGGCCAGCAGGCGGTGATCCTGGCCGGCCAGGCGACCGACCTCAGCTACGGCCGCGCGGCCGAACACGAAGCCGATGAACGGGGCCGCGCCTTGCTGCACGAAGCGGGTTTCAGCTCGAAGGGCATGGCCGCCTTCTTCGACCGCCTGTCGAAGATGGAGGATCAGAAGCTGGCCGAGGCGGCCGAGTTCGCCGCCACCCACCCGGCCTCCGGCCGTCGCGCCCGCGAGGCCCGCGCCGCCGAACGCCCCGGCGCCCCCGCCCTGTCCGCCGAGGACTGGCGTAAGGTCAAATCGGCCTGCAAGGCGGAAGACCCGACGCTTCGCGTGATCCGCCGCAAGCTGGGCCTATAGGCTCAAAACGCATCGCTCGTTGATCGTCGGCCGCGCCACCTGCACCCGGCAAAGCCCCGGCCAGTCCGGCTTCAGGGTCTTGGCGAACCACAGGCACAGGTTCTCCAGGCTGGGCAGTTCCAGCCCTTCGTGCTCGTTCAGCATGCCGTGGTCCAGCTGCTCCGCCGCCGCCTTCAGCGCCCGGTCCAGCGCGCCCAGGTCCGCGACCCAGTTGTGCTCGGCGTCCAGGGTCTCCGACCGGATTGTCGCCTCGACCGTGAAGGAATGGCCGTGGACGCGGCGATAGATGCTGCCCTCGGGTTCGTTGGGGAAGTGGTGGGCCGCGTCGAAGGTGGCCTGTTTGGTGATCTCGAAGACGGGCATTAGCGGACGCCGATGTACTTGTGGGTCTGGACGCTCAGGCGCCACTGGGGATGGGTCAGGCAGTATTCGATGGCGGCGGCGGTGTTCGCCGCCTGGTCGGGGCCGTCCATGGGCTGGAGCCAGAACCGCTCGAACGCCAGGTGTTCGAAGCGCTCGGGCGGGGCCTTGGGCTGCGGATAGACCAGCTTCAGCTCCTGCCCCTTGATCTGGATCACGTCTGCGTCCGCCTTCGGGCTGACGCAGATCCAGTCGATCCCGTCCGGCGCCGCCAGGGTGCCGTTGCTCTCTATGGCGATCTCGAAGCCGCGCGCGTGCAGGGCCGCGACCAGGGGCGCATCCAGCTGCAGCAGGGGCTCTCCCCCGGTGCAGACCACCAGT
>MGLN01000120.1:6285-7052 GCA_001796045.1 Caulobacterales bacterium RIFOXYB1_FULL_67_16
CGCCCTCGCGCCCCCGCCACATCGCCGCGACATGATCGGCCAGCCCGTCCGCGGTGGCGAACTTGCCCCCGCCGTCCCCGTCCACGCCGACGAAGTCCGTATCGCAGAAGCTGCAGACGGCGCTCGCCCGATCCTGCTCGCGCCCGCTCCACAGATTGCAGCCGGCGAAGCGCAGGAAGACCGCCGGCCGGCCCGCCTGTCCGCCCTCGCCCTGGACCGTCAGAAACACTTCCTTGGCCGAATAGGTCACTGACCGGCGACCCATTCCGCATGGCCGGCCGCGCGCAGTTCACACGCCGGGCATTCGCCGCAGCCATAGCCCCAGGCGTGACGGTGCGTCCGGTCGCCCTGGTAGCAGGTGTGGCTGTCCTCGATGATCAGCTCGACCAGCGGCGCCCCGCCGATCGTATCCGCCAGGTCCCACGTCTGGGCCTTGGTCAGCCACATCAGCGGGGTCTCGATCACCACCGGCTTGTCCAGCCCCAGCGACAGGGCCCGCGCCATGGCCTCCATGGTCTCGTGGCGACAGTCGGGATAGCCGGAATAGTCCGTCTCGCACATGCCGCCGACCAGCACCTCCAGCCCGCGCCGATCCGCCAGGGCCGCCGCCGCCACGAGGAAGATCAGATTGCGCCCGGGGACAAAGGTGGTCGGCAGGCCGCGCGCATCCATCTCGATCTTGCGGTCGGCGGTCAGGGCGCTCTCGGCGATCCGGCCGTATCCGGTCAGGTCCACCACATGATCGTCGCCCAGCCGGTCGGCCCATT
>MGLN01000121.1:0-4626 GCA_001796045.1 Caulobacterales bacterium RIFOXYB1_FULL_67_16
TCCCCGGAACGGGGAGGGAGAAGTCGGTGCGATTACTAAGCCCGCGTCGCCACCATCATATAGTTGATCGCCGCGTCGTCGCTCTGGCTCCAGCGGTCCGTCAGCGGGTCATAGTTCAGGCCGTATGGGCCCTCGACCGTCACCGGCTCCGCCGCCAGCATTTCCCGAATCTCCTCGGGCTTCAGGAACTGACGCCAGTCATGCGTCCCGGCCGGCACCCAACGCAGCACATATTCCGCCGCCACCTTGCCCAGGGCCAGGGACTTCAGGGTGCGGTTCAGGGTGGCCACCATCATCACCCCGCTCGGCCGGACCAGCCGCGAACAGGCGCGCACGAAGGCTTCCGGATCGGCGACGTGCTCGATCACCTCCATGGTCAGGACCACGTCGAACGGCCCCGCCCCTTCCGCCTCCAACTGTTCGACGGCCGCGGCGCGATAGGCGATGTCCAGCCCGACCATCTCGGCATGGGCCCTCGCCGTGCCGATGTTCTCGGTGGAGGCGTCGATGGCGGTGACGGCGAAGCCCATCCGCCGCATCGGCTCGGCAATCAGCCCGCCGCCGCAGCCGACGTCCAGCAGGCTCAGCCCTTCGAAGGGCCGCCGCGCCTTCGGATCGCGGCCCAACCGCGCGCACAACTGCTCGCGGATCAGCGTCAGCCTGGCCGGATTGAACCGGTGCAGCGGGGCGAACGGCCCCTTCGCATCCCACCATTCGGCCGCTTGAGCGGAGAAGCGAGCCACGTCGGCGGGGTCGATGGACGGCCCTTCAGCGAAGGACTCGGATGTCGATGGGGACATTCAACTGGCTCCATGCCCGGTCGGTGGTGAGCGCCTCGAGGCCCTCGCGTTCGGCCAGGGCCAGGCAGGCTCTATCGCCCAGCGACAGTCCCTGTCGATGGGTAAGCCGCCGCAGCAGCCCGGTTCTGACCGCCAGATCGGCGTCGAAGGCGACGATCTCGCAGCCCAGGGCCGCAACCGCAGACTGGGCCTGGACCTCGTCCAGCCCGAAGTCGGTCAGTTTTCCGACGACCTCGGCCAGATTGACGGCGCCCAGCAGGGCGCGCCCGACAACCGCCTCCACAGCCTCGGCGCCCGGCTCCCCCTTCAGGGCGGCGAGCACGGCCGAGGCGTCCAGGACGACCTCAGCCATTCCCGTCGATCTCGGTCTCGCGCCGGCGATCCTCGATCAGGCTGTCGGACAGGCTGACCCCGTCGGGGACGATGGACCGGATCAGGGCGCGCGCGCGGCGCAGGGACGCGGCGCCGGACATCAGAGTCAGTTGTTCCCCGCCGGTCTGAACGATGACGGCTTCGCCCGGAGAAAGACCCAAGCCATCCAGCAGCGCAGCCGGCACCAGGAGATCGCCCCTCGGCCCCACCTCCAGGCGGAAGGCGCCGCCCGGCAGGGGCCGAGCTTCGGAGGGAGCGGTTTCCTTGCGGCTGGGGCGCTTGAGGCGATCCGCCTCCAGCACGTTGCGAACGTGCTGATAGCGCTTCCCGAGCAGGCGCGCGATTTCAGCGCGCTCGATCCCGGCCTCGTTCAGGCGTCGGATCTTGTCGGACACGCTCAAAGGCGAACTGACAACCTGCTGGACATTCATGACCATCTCCAACCATGCTTGCGCATAATTTTGATAGTTAGGTAGGTTGTCAATAGCGGTTGTTTGCAACGCCCCGCACCGTTAGGAAGAGCGCGCATTGGCAGGGAGCTCCATGACAAGATTGGTGATGAAGTTCGGCGGCACCTCGATGGGCGACCTCGAGCGCATCCGCCGTGCGGCGCGGATCGTCGCCGCCGAGGCCGCCTCGGGCAAGAAGGTCGCCGTGGTCGTCTCGGCCATGGCCGGCAAGACCAATGAGCTGGTCGCCTGGACCGACGGCGCCGGACCGGCCGCCGCCGGCCTGCCGCTTTCGGACGACGAATACGACGTGGTGGTCGCCTCGGGGGAACAGGTGACTTCGGGCCTGCTGGCCCTGACCCTGCGCAACATGGGGCTGAACGCCCGGTCGTGGATGGGTTGGCAGGTGCCGATCGTCACCGACGACGCCCATGCCCGCGCCCGCATCATCGATATTCCCGGCGAGAAGCTGGCCGCCGCCGTGGACAGCGGCGAAATCGCCATCGTCCCCGGCTTCCAGGGCGTGACGCCCGAGGGCCGGATCACCACCCTGGGCCGCGGCGGCTCCGACACCTCGGCGGTGGCCGTGGCGGCGGCGCTGGAATGCCCCTGCGACATCTACACCGACGTGGACGGCGTCTATACGACCGACCCCCGTATCGAGAGCCGCGCGCGGCGCCTGAACAGGGTCTCCTTCGAGGAGATGCTGGAGATGGCCTCTCTGGGCGCCAAGGTGCTGCAAACCCGCTCGGTCGAGCTCGCCATGGCCAAACAGGTTCCGGTGCGCGTGCTGTCCAGCTTTATCGAACCTGACGAAAACGGCGCCCTGCCCCACGAGGCCGGCACCCTGATCTGCGACGAGGAGGAGATCGTGGAAAAACGCATCGTGTCCGGCGTGACCATGAGCCGCGACGAGGCCCGCATCACCCTGCTGGGCCTGTCTGATCGGGTGGACGGCCCGGCGGACGTCTTCACCCGTCTGGCCGAGGCCAACGTCAATGTCGACATGATCGTCCAGAGCCAGGCCCGCACCGCCAATACGGTGAACCTGACCTTCACGACGGGCCGCCGCGACGCCGTACGCGCCGCCGACATCATGAAGGCGGCCCAGGGCGACCTGGCCTTCGAGGAGATCCGCGTCGACGAGGACGTGGCCAAGGTCTCCGTCGTCGGGGTCGGCATGCGCAGCCACGCCGGCGTGGCCCAGACCATGTTCAAGGCCCTGGCCGACAAGGGTATCAAGTTCCAGGCCATATCGACCTCGGAAATCAAGATCAGCGTGCTGATCGACGCCGCCTACGCCGAACTGGCCGTGCGCGCATTGCATTCGGCTTATGGGCTGGACGCGATATAGGATGAGTTGAACAGGCGCCTCGGCGCCGAGGCGCGGGAGCCAGAATGCCGGCAGGCGGCGCGATGACCAGGGGACCCCGGATCCTCCTGCGCCAGATCCGCGAGGCTCTGGGCGGGGCCGGCGCGGGTGCGACCCCCGCGCAGGACCGGCTGAACATGGTGGTCCGGATCATCGCCCGCTCCATGGTCGCCGAGGTCTGCTCCATCTATCTGCGCCGCGCCTCGGGCGAGCTGGAGCTGTTCGCCACCGAGGGCCTGAACCCCGAGGCCGTGCACAACACCCGCCTGCGGCCCGGCGAGGGTCTGGTGGGCGAGGTGGCGCGGATGGCTCAGCCGATCAGCCTGTCGGACGCCCCGTCGCATCCGTCCTTCTCCTATCGTCCGGAAACGGGCGAAGACCCTTATCACGCCTTCCTCGGCGCCCCCCTGCTGCGCGGCGGCCGGGCCATCGGCGTCCTGGTCGTCCAGAACCGCACCGAGCGGCGTTACGACGAGGAAGAGGTCGAGGACATCCAGACCATCGCCATGGTCCTGTCCGAGACGGTGTCGTCCGGCGAACTGCTGGACCAGGACGAACTGCGCGACGTCGAACTGGCGCCGCACCGCCCCGAACGCATAAAGGGCCAGAAGTTCGGCGACGGCCTGGCCGTCGGCCGGGTGGTGTTGCACGAAGCCCCGCTGACGCCCGAGCGGCTGCTGGCCGAAGACCCGGCGATGGAGGAGGCTCGGCTGAAGCTGGCCCTGGCCACGCTGAAGACCGGCCTGGACGCCATGCTGGACAAGGGCCAGGGCCTTGCCGGCCCCTCGTTCGAGGTGCTGGAGACCTACCGGATGTTCGCCGACGACCGGGGCTGGAACCGGTCGCTGGAAGAGGCGGTCCGCAACGGCCTGACCGCCGAGGCGGCCGTGGACCGGGTCCGCAACGAACACCGCGCCCGCTTCGCCCAGGCGCGCGACCCCTATATCCGCGAACGGCTGCACGATTTCGAAGACCTGGCCAACCGGCTGCTGCGGGTGCTGGCCGGTGACGAGCCGGGCGAGCGGCAACTGCCGGACGACGCCATTCTGGTGGCTAGAAACCTTGGGCCGGCGGACCTGCTGGAATATCCGCGCGACAAGCTGAAGGGCCTGTTGCTGGAGGAAGGCTCCGCCGCCAGCCACGCCGCCATCGTCGCCCGGGCGCTTCAGATCCCCTGCGTCGGCCGGCTGATGGGCCTGCGCGACCGCCTGTCGGAAGGCGACGTCGTCATCGCCGACGGCGAGACCGGCGAAGCCTATCTGCGCCCCCGCCCCGACATGATCGAGGCGGTCCAGTCGCGGATGGCGGTGCGCGACCAGCGCCGGGCCGAGTTCGCCCAGCTGCGCGACACCCCGGCCGTCACCCTGGACGGCCAGAGGATCAGCCTTCTGACCAACGCCGGCCTGGCGGTGGACCTGGAGAATCTGAACGAGACCGGGGCCGAGGGCATCGGCCTGTTCCGCACCGAGTTCCAGTTCATGGTCTCGGACGAACTGCCCCGGCTGGACGCCCAGACGGCCCTCTACAAGCTGGTCTTGGACGCCGCCGGCGACCGGCCGGTGACCTTCCGCACCCTGGACATCGGCGGCGACAAGGTCCTGCCCTATCTGGAGGCCGAGCGGGAGGAGAACCC
>MGLN01000121.1:4733-6985 GCA_001796045.1 Caulobacterales bacterium RIFOXYB1_FULL_67_16
TGTTCCCGATGATCGCCACGGTGGACGAGTTCCGGGCCGCCCGCGAACTGGTCGATGTCGAATGCGCCTGGGCCCGGCGGCGCGGCCGCGCCCTGCCCGCCCTGCTGCGGGTCGGGGCCATGGTCGAATGCCCGTCCCTGCTGTGGCATCTCGACGCGCTTCTGCCCCTGACCGACTTCGTCTCGATCGGGACCAACGACCTGTTCCAGTACATGTACGCCGCCGACCGGACCAACCCCCTGGTCTCGGACCGCTACGACCCCCTGTCGCCCCCGACCCTGCGCGCGCTGCAGTCGATCCAGAAGGCCTGCGCCGACACCGGCACGCCCGTGTCGATCTGCGGCGAGCTGGCGGGCCGGCCGCTGGAGGCCTTCGCCCTGATCACCCTGGGCTTCACCCGCCTGTCCGCCCCGGCCGGCGGCGTCGGCCCGGTCAAGCGGATGATCCTGTCCGCCGACCTGACTGCGGCCCGGCGTGGACTGAACAACCTCCTGAACCTCTCCACCGGCTCCGTCCGTAACGAGATCGAATCCCTGGCGCGAAAGTTGAACGTCTCCGTCTGACACGCGTCGCGCGCGTCCCGATTGGGGAATCGGCGTTGATGGGACAGGGATTATGGTTTATCCACAGGACGCATCGGGACCGCCTTCGGGGACAGGCGCAACCCGTCACGAAGACATGCTAACCGACGGATCCGTTTCGAGTGCGGAAGCGGCTCAGGCCGTTCCGAGTGTGGGGTCAGGCGTCATGGCGCTGGATGCGGGGCATGCCCCCGAAGAGTTCAAGGCTCATCCGGACTGGAAGGACGTCGCGCCCTCCATCGTCGAGTCGGCGACTCTGGGCGGCGGTCTGCGTCGCGCCCGCGAACTGTCCGGAAAATCTCTGGCGGATCTGGCCGCCGAGACCAAGGTGCACCAGCGTTTCCTGATCGCCCTGGAACAGAACGACTGGTCCTCCCTGCCCTCGCGCGTCTTCGCCATCGGCTATGTGCGCGGCTATGCGGCGGCCCTGGGCCTGGACGAACAGCTGGCCGTCGAACGGTTCAAGCGCGAAAGCCCCGACACCTCGGCGCCGCTGAAGGCGCCGATCGGCGTGGCCTTCGAGGACGTCAAACGCTATTCGCCCCGCATCATCGCCGGCGTCGCCGCCATCGCCCTGGCGGTGATCGGCTGGAACATCTTCCAGCGCGTCAATCTGATGCGGGCGCCCCAGCCGTCGGACATCGCCGCCGTGCCCGAGAGCTGGTCCCTGGGCGCCGTGCCGGGCCAGGAGGACCTGATCGATCTGGGCGCCCCGCGCGCCGCCCCGCCCGACCAGACCACCCCCGCCCTCTACATCACCCCGGGCCTCGAGGCTCAGCTGACCGGCGTGGATCCGAACGATCCGGCGGTGATCGCCGCAGCGGCGGCGGCGGCGGCCCCCGTGCAGAAGGCCTTCAATCCGCGCGGCGCCGTCTACGGCGCCCCGGCCACCGCCTCCCAGGTGGTGATCCAGGCCAAGAAGGCCGGCGCTCTGGTCGTCCGCCTCGCCGGGGGCCAGGCCCTGTTCGCGCGCCAGATGGCGGCGGGCGAGGCCTGGCGCGCGCCCCTGGGCGTCCAGGCCGTGATCGACGTGTCCGACCCGGCGGCCTTCGACATCTATCTGAACGGCGAATACGGCGGCGTCCTGCCCGCCCTGGTGACCCCGCTGGGTCAGTTGAACAGCCGCGCCGAACAGGCCGCGCGCCAGGTGGCCGAGGATCAGGCCCGCCGCCAGCTTCAGAACCAGGCCGACCGCGCGGCCCAGACCCAATCTCAGGCGTCGGCCCAAGGTCAGCCGACGGCGTCCTCCGTCGCCTCGCCCGCCGCAACGATGACCAACTGATTTTCGGCCCTGCGGCCCCGGCCCCGTGGCCCTTCGGCCATCTTCGGCCTATATGAGCCCGCGATGAGCGATCACACCCACGTCCGCCCCTGGCGTCATATCGAGCGCCGCAAGAGCCGCCAGATCCGGGTCGGCTCCGTCCTGGTCGGCGGCGACGCCCCGATCAGCGTCCAGTCGATGACCAATACGCCGACCTCCGACGCCGGCGCCACCATCGACCAGATCCGCCAGTTGGAAGAGGCCGGGGCCGACATCGTCCGCGTCTCCTGCCCCGACGTGGAATCGACCCAGGCTTTCAGGACCATCGCCCGCGAGGCCAAGGTCCCCTTGGTCGCCGACATCCACTTCCACTACAAGCGCGGCATCGAGGCGGCCGAGGCCGGCGCCGC
>MGLN01000122.1:0-1538 GCA_001796045.1 Caulobacterales bacterium RIFOXYB1_FULL_67_16
GAAACCCTGTCAGACGGCCCAAACGCCGTCGATCCGGGGCTTAGCGCACCAGCTTGGCCTTAGAGTGGCCCTCAGCCCTCGACCGGGCGGAACCTCAGCCCGGCGATCCGATCCTCGGCGTCGAACAGGATCATCCATTCCGTCACCCGATTGTCGAAGGTGACGCGGAACAGCTGGGCCTCGCCCTCGGCCTTCTGGAACTCGACGGTGCGAACGGCGCCGAAACTCTTGATCAGGGGGCTGATCTCCGGCGACAGCTGGCGCATCCGGGCGGCCAGATCGGGGGTGAAGACGCTGTAGTCGAAGCCCGCGCCCTGAACCGCCGCGATCACGCCGCGCAGGGCGTCTTCGGCCCGGGCGATGTCGGGCGCCTCGCCCTGGATCTGGGGCTGGATCTGGGGCTGGACCGGCGCCGGCGCCGGGGCCTGCGCGGCCGCCCGGGGCGCCGCGTCGAAGGCGTTGGGCACCGAGCCGGCGGCCGCCTGGGCCAGAGCCGGCAGGGGCGCCGCGAACAGGGTGGCGGCGAGAACCGTCTGGATCAGCCTGGTCTTCATGCGAAGCCTCCGGTCAGTGCAGATAGGGCCACAGGGACAGACCCAGGGCCGCCAGGGCCGCGACGACCGCGACCGTGATGGAAGCCGTCACCCAAGCCGGAGTTCCCGACTTTTCCATGACCACCGTGGTCGGACGCGGCGGTTCCTGCACCAGGCGCGAAATGGCGCGCGCCGCCGCGATCATTTCGTTCAGGGCGTCGCGCGCCTGGGCCTGGGGGCCCAGTTCGCGGCGGATCCAGCGTTCGACCACCGGCTGGGCGGCCTTCCACAGGTCGTGGTCGGGCTGGAGCCGGCGCGCCACCCCCTCGACCGAGACCATGGTCTTCTGCAGCAGGATCAGTTCGGGCCTCAGCCGCATGTCGAACAGGGCGGTGATCTCGAACAGCTGGCCCAGCAGCCGCCCCATCGACACCTGACTGGCGGCCCGGCCGATCACCGGCTCGCCCACGGCGCGCAGGGCCTGGGCGAAGGTCTCGACCGAATGGTGCGGCGGCACATAGCCGGCCTCGAAATGGACCCGGGCGATCCGGTCGTAGTCGCGGCTGATGAAGCCCCACAGGATCTCGGCCAGATAGCGCCGCTCGGCCGGACCCAGCCGCCCGACGATGCCGAAGTCGATGGCCGTCACATGGGCGGGGGCGCTGGCGAACAGATTGCCCTCGTGCAAATCCGCATGGAACACCCCGTGGTCCAGGGCCTGAACCAGGAAGGCCCGCACCACATTGTCGGCCAGCAGATCGGTGTCCAGACCCGGCAGGTCCGCCAGAGCCGGGTCGGTCATGGGCACGCCCCTGGCCCACTCCAGGGTCAGCACCCGCTTGCCCACCCCGTCCCAGACGACGGCGGGGGCGGACATATAGGCGTCCTTGGCCAGGACGTCGGCCATTTCGCTGGCGGCGGCCGCCTCCAGCCGCATGTCCAGCTCAAGCTCCAGCGAATTGGCGATGGTCTCGACGAAGGCCTGGGGCTCCAGCCGCCGCGACA
>MGLN01000122.1:1594-2030 GCA_001796045.1 Caulobacterales bacterium RIFOXYB1_FULL_67_16
GCGACGCGCCGCTCGACCCCCGGCCGCAGCACCTTGACCGCCACGGCCCGACCATCCGCCAGGGTCGCCCGGTGCGCCTGGGCCAAAGACGCGGCGGCCACCGGCGGGCTCAGATCGATGAACAGACTGTCGACCGATCGGCCCAGGGATTTCTCGATCTCGCGCCGCGCCTCCTCTTCGGAGAAGGGCGGCAGGGCGTCCTTCAGCCGGCCCAGGTCGCGGGCGAACTGAATGCCGAAGATGTCGGCCCGCGTGGCCAGGACCTGGCCCAGCTTGATCGCCACCGGCCCCAGATGCTCGAAGGCCTTGCCCAGCCTCTGTCCCGGCCGTCCCTGACGTCCGTCGCGGCCCGAAAACATCTGGACGAAGCGGGCGAAGGGCCGGACCCAGACCGGCAGCAGGGGCGTGACCTCGCGCGGGATCAGGGCGTCGTGGC
>MGLN01000122.1:2044-2124 GCA_001796045.1 Caulobacterales bacterium RIFOXYB1_FULL_67_16
AGCCAGCCGATCAGGCGCAGGAAGGCGGCCGCCGGATTGCGCACCGCCACGGGGGCGGGCGGCGGCGGGGCCGTGCGATA
>MGLN01000122.1:2136-11619 GCA_001796045.1 Caulobacterales bacterium RIFOXYB1_FULL_67_16
CGGGGCCGTGCGATAGATCCGGGTCAGATCGCCCACCCGTGGTGGATCGCGGCGATGCCGCCCGACAGATTGGTCACCGACACCCGCTTGAAGCCGGCGTCCTCGATCAGGCCCTTGAAGGCCGTCTGGTCCGGGAAGCGGCGGATGCTCTCGACCAGATACTGGTAGCTGTCGCGATCCTTGGCCACCCAGCCGCCGATGCGCGGAATGGCGTGGAAGGACCAGGCGTCATAGATCTTGCGCACCGGCCCCGCCGTGGGCCGCGAGAACTCCAGGCACAGGAACCGCCCGCCGGGCTTCAGCACGCGCCGCGCCTCGGCCAGGGCCTTGTCGATATGGGCGACGTTGCGGATGCCGAAACTGATCGAATAGGCGTCGACCGAGGCGTCCGGCAGGGGCAGGTTCATCGCGTCCCCGACCGACCAGCTCATCTCCGGCTCGCCGCCCTTGTGGACCCCGGCCAGGATCATCTCGGCGTTGTAATCCAGCACGATGACCGAGGCGTCCTCGCCGCCGCGCCGCTCCTGGGCCGCGCGCGCCATCTTGGAATAGCGCCGCGCCATGTCGCCGGTGCCCCCGGCCACGTCCAGGATGGTCTCGCCGGGGCGCGGGTTCAGCTTGGCGGCGGCGATGTCCTTCCACACCCGATGGACGCCGACGCTCATCAGGTCGTTCATCACATCGTAGTTCGAGGCGACGGAGTCGAAGACCCCGCGCACCATCTTCACCTTCTCGCGCGCATCCACGTCGCGGAAGCCGAAGGAGGAACGGTCGCCCGACGAATGCGGGCCATGGGAGGAGGCGTCGGTCATAATCGGGGGTCTAGCGCGTCAAGCGCCGCCCGTCACGCGATCAGGCGGCTTCCGACCCGGCTTCAGGCTGGGGCAGCTTCAGCTCCTTCATCACCTCGCGCATCAGGCCGTAGCAGCCGCAAGAGGCCGCCTCCAGCCCGTCGCGGTCCAGCACCCGGACCCAGCCCCGCCCGCGCTGGATCAGCTTCTTGCCCTCCAGCACGGTCCCGACCTCGGACACGGTGGCGCGGCGCACGCCCAGCATGCCGGCGATATCGGCCTGGGTCAGATCGACCCGATCGTCCTCGGCCCGGTCGTGCAGCATCAGCAGCCAGCGCGCCAGCCGCTCGTCCAGCCGGTGCTGGGCGTTGCAGGCGGCGGCCTGCTGCACCTGGGCCATCAGGCCTTCGGTGAAGCGTGACAGGGCCAGGCGCAGGCTCTCACTGGCGTCCAGCGCCTCGCCGAAGACCTCGGCCGAACAGACAGCGGCGACCCCGTCGCCCTGGGAAATGGCGCGGCTGGCGGCCCGGGCGTTGAACGGTCCGCAGGTCACGCCGACCAGGCCCTCGCGCCCGATGGCGGCGGTCTCGACCATCTTGTCATCGGGCAGGACGGTCATCAGCGACACCACCCCCTTGATCGGGAACCAGACCTGATCGACCGCCTCGCCGGCGTCGTACAGCCTCTGGCCGCGCACGACCTCGCGTGCCTCCAGATGGGGTTCGATCCGCTTGCGATCCGCCGGATCAAGGGCGGCGATCCAAAGATTGTCCATCATCCTCTCCTGGCGTCCTCTCCGGACCTGCCGGCGCATTTCGATACGGCGAGGCTCACGGCCCCGCTTGTCGTCAGATCAACGCCCAAGCTTGCTCCCGCGTTCCGCAAAGCTATCGACGGCTTGTCGAGGCGGCGTCCCGGACGCTTGCCGGGCGCGGTCGAACCTCCTAGGCCTTGGAAAAAGAGGAAGCCCCATGACCGACGTCCGAATCGAGGTTGCGAAAGCCCTTGAAACCCTGCCCGCCTGGCGCGCCGACGACGGCGACCGCCCGGCCATCGCGCGCTCGCTCAGGTTCGCCGATTTCAACGCCGCCTTCGGCTTCATGACCCGCGTCGCCCTGATGGCCGACAAGATGGATCACCACCCCGAATGGTCGAACGTCTACGACCGGGTCGAGGTGCTGCTGACCACCCACGACGCCGACGGCGTCACGACCAAGGACGTGACCCTGGCCCGGTTCATCGATCAGGCGGCCGCCGACATGGGAGTGAAGGCATGAGCGCGTCCGCCCGCCCCGGCCGCGTCGCCGGCAAGACCGCCCTGATCACCGGCGCCGCCGGCGGCCTGGGCGAGGCCATGGCCTTCATGCTGGCCCGCGAGGGCGCCCGCCTGGCCCTGACCGACATCGACGGCGGCCGCGTCGCCGCCCTGGCCGCCCGGATCAACGCCGAAATCCCCGGCGTCGCCTTCGCCTACGCCCACGACGTGGCCAGCGAGGCCGAATGGGAACAGGTGATCGCCGCCGCCGTCGCCGACCTGGGCGGCCTGTCGGTCCTGGTCAACAACGCCGGCGTCGGCGGCCCCCTGGCCTTCGTCGAACAGGACACGGTCGACAACTGGCAGCGCCAGTACGAGATCAATCTCCGCTCGATCATGCTGGGCGCCAAATACGCCATGCCGCACCTGCGCGCCGCCGCCCCCGCGTCGATCGTCAACATCTCGTCGATCGCCGGCCTGGTCGCCGCCCCCGGCATGGGCGCCTATAACGCCACCAAGGCCGCCGTCTGGATGTACACCAAGACCCTGGCGCTCGAGGCCGCCAAGGCCGACTGGAACGTGCGCTGCAACTCGGTCCATCCGGTCTTCATCAAGACCCCGATCCTGGACCCCTTCATCGCCATGGCCGGCGGCGACGAGGCCAAGGCCCACGAACGCCTGACCCGCGGCATTCCGCTGAAACGGATCGGCGAACCGGACGACGTGGCCTACTGCGTCCTCTACCTCGCCTCCGACGAGTCCAAGTTCGTCACCGGCTCCGAGTTCAAGATCGACGGCGGCATGACCGCGCAATAGGGCGCAGGCGCCCATTCTTTTGGGCCTACCGCGCTTCGCGCTGCTTGAGGCCCGGGCTTAGGGGCCTACCCCGCTTCGCTCGGCTTGAGGCCGCGGGCGCCCGGCGGCTGGAAAACCGTCATCCGACCGCCTTGCGCGTATTCGGGGATTGAGGCCGCCCGCCGCTTGCTGTAAGCGGCCTCTTCCGGCGTCTCGCCGACCACGCACCCGTAGCTCAGCTGGATAGAGCGTTGCCCTCCGAAGGCAAAGGTCACACGTTCGAATCGTGTCGGGTGCGCCACTCCTCCAAAATGTCCGGTTTCCGGAAATCAGACTCCTGTTTCACTGGCGTGACTCGATACCCGGCAGCCAATCGTGTCGCGGGCGTTATGATCTCCGATCAAATAACCGCTCCTGGCTTGCTTTGGGCGTTTGGACTTTCCGATATGGCGCACCTTCCATTTGCGTTTGAGTTCTGAGCATCAGGCTGATCGTCACAGCTTGCTCTTGATGGTTCTCCAAAGGCTCCGCTACGGTTGCGCATTCTCTGGGGGAGGCCGATGGCAGCCAAATCAGTTCCGATCGAGGACGTGCGTCTCGACCTTAGGCCCGAGGGTGCAACTCCAGCGTCTATTTGTTCCGGACTGATCGGGTTTGAGCCGGCGTGAAGGAGAGCGTCAGCCCGCCGAGGACCGCCCAGCCGGCGCCGAGCGTCCAACCTGCCAGTACGTCGCTTGGCCAGTGGACACCCAAGTAGATGCGGCTGAGACCGATGCAGAATATCAGAACCAGCGCCAGAATGTAGAGCGCCGCCCGGTCGCGTCGCGCATGAAGACCACGCGCCAGCACGACGGCGAGGATCAGGTAGGCGCAGGCGGCGACAGAGGAATGGCCGCTGGGGAAACTCTCCGAATAAACCGCCATGTGATGCGGGACCAGGTCGGGGCGAGGACGGTCGTAAGTGGTCTTCAGCAGGTTGGCGGACAGTTGCGCGCCGATCACCACGATCGCGACGACTGCCGCCTCGTACCGGCGCGTAGCGCGCCAGAGGGCGATGACGGTTCCGCTTACGACCAGTGTGACCAGGGTGGCGCCGCCCAGGCCCGTGATGTCCCGCATCGCTTCTTCGAGTCCTCGTGGGCCGATCGGATCATTGAGGTCGCCGGGCGACCGCAGCGCCAGAAGCACGCGCCGGTCGATGGCCAGGGTCTCGCCCTCAAGCATTTCGCCGCCGAGCGTGAGCAGCCCCCAGAGCGAGATGGCCACGAGGAAGAAGCCGACGAACAGGCTCCCGCCGCTGCTGGACAACCACGCCCGAGCGGCATCGGCGCGGGAAGATAGGAGCGGGCGAGTCATCTCAGGGCAGAGCGAACAGGGTCGGCAGCCAGCCCGAGGCCTGCAGCCGCTCGAGCCCTTCGAACAGCGGAACTGCGAGAAGGAAGACGAGGCCGTCACGCAAGGTGATGAGGAAGAAGGAGGGCCGGATGGTCAGGGTCTCTGCATCCAACCAGAGCCGGAAGTCCGGCAGGAAACGCGGCGTTCGGGCCTTGTAGGCCAGATAGGATTCGCCGAAGGCCGCGGCGAGCCAATCCTCTTCGCGGCGAACGGTGACGTAGAAGACGGCGACGGTAAGAACCAGGAACGCCGCGGCCAGGGTGAAGCTGCCGGTCTGTGCGCCCAGGCCGAAGGCGCCCATGAAGCTGAACAGATAGAGAGGATTACGGGACACGGAGTAGGGCCCCCTGTCAACGATCTCCGCCTTCTTGCGGCCGCCGATGTAAAGCGAACACCAGGCCCGGCCGACGATGCATACGACGATCAACGCCAGGCCGACGGCTTCCCAGGTTTCATGGAAATCCTCGGCGCCGTGCAGGCTGCGGGTCAGGGCGGCGACAACCAGAGCCGCGATGATTGCGGCAAGAAGCACGGCCTTGCGTACCAGCTGTACGCGACGCAGACGCTCGGGATCGGGCACGGGCAAGTCCTCGAATGTAGGGGGGCGGTGGGACGCATCGGGGACGGCGCCGTCATGCAGCCGCCCGGAGATCGTAATGAAGGGGCCATCCGCGCCTAAGGCGCAGGGCCGCATTCTCTCGTGCCGGACATGAGGTCCGATCGGAGATGAGAATGAAGTATCCAGCATTGACCAGTTTCGCGCTCGTCGCGCTCGCTGCCTCCGCCGGGGCCGCCTTGGCGGTCCAAAGCCGCACTGAGCCGGACGACGCGGTCCTGCTCGAGCAAGCGACCGTGCCGCTGGGGCAAGCCGTAACTCTGGCGGAGGGTCGAACCGGCGGACGCGCCGTCGAGGTCGCTCTTGAAGGACAACCCTCAGGGCCGGCCTGGTTCGTCACCACGGTGGACCGCACAGGCGAAAGTCGGGTGGCCGTCGACGCCCGTTCCGGCGCCCTCACGCCGTTGACGGCGGAAGAGGGCGACGACGGCGAAGACGACGACGACTGACGTGAC
The DNA here is from genome assembly GCA_001796045.1 of Caulobacterales bacterium RIFOXYB1_FULL_67_16. Classification (GTDB taxonomy): domain Bacteria; phylum Pseudomonadota; class Alphaproteobacteria; order Caulobacterales; family Caulobacteraceae; genus Brevundimonas. The sequence continues at coordinate 7,444 of MGLN01000122.1, forward strand.
GGCTTTGCCGGACCCGGAGTCATGACTGTGGGTCCGGTAGACGTCGGAAAGTGATCAGCCGGAAGACATAGACCGCCACTCCGCCGACGATCACGATCGTAGTGATTGGGTCCAGCCAGGCCGCGACCCGATCGAAATGGCTTTCCAGGCGATAGCCGGCGTACGCCAAGGCGAAAGTGAAGACCGCTGTGCCGAGCGTGGTGAAGATCAGGAAGGGACCGAAGCGCATGTCTGCGACACCGGCGGGGATCGAAATCCAGGTGCGCACCGCCGGGATGAGACGGCCGCCCAGGACGGCGAAGACGCCATAGCGCCGAAACAGGGCAGCGGAGGTCTCAACGTCCTTTGGCGTGAGGGTCAGCCAGCGGCCATGCCGCTCAGACCACCTACGGACACGCTCCAGGCCGACCCGACGGCCGATCTCGTACCAGATCACCGCGCCGGCGACGGCGCCGAAGGTCCCGGCGACGACGACCAGGGCGAAATTCAGATCGCCGCGCGCCGCCGCAAAGCCCGCAAGCGGCATGATCAGTTCGGACGGGATCGGTGGAAAGACGTTCTCGGCGAACATCAGGAAGGCCACGCCCAGGACGCCGGTAACGGTGATGATCTGGACGATCAGATCGAACATGAGGAGAGCCCGAATAGGCCGCCCCGGATCGTCCGCCGATGCGGACAGGCGACCGTCCGGCTCTAGAAAAGCCTGCTTACGCATTGTCTGACGGCGGCGTTAAATCGCCTGAGGCGCCGCGTCGCGGTCTGGCGAAGGGAGCCCCGTCGTGATGTGTTGGATCGTGCATCCTAGGGTTCGAGCATGAAGGTGTTGGTCGTCGAGGACGACGAGCGGACGGCGGCGTTCATCGCGCGCGGCCTGGGCGAGGTCGGGCATACGGTGGACATGGCGCGCACCGGCGACGAGGGCGTGCAGATCGGCATGGCGGGCGGCCACGACGTCATCGTCATGGACCGCATGTTGCCGGGGCTGTCCGGGCTGGAGGCCATCGCCCTGTTAAGGGCCGAGGGCGTACAGGCGCCGGTGCTGGTGCTGACGGCGCTCGGCGCCGTCGATGATCGCGTCGCCGGGCTGGAGGCTGGCGCCGACGACTATCTGGTCAAGCCGTTCGCCTTCAGCGAATTGCTGGCGCGGCTTAACGCACTGGTTCGCCGTCCGCCGCTGACGGACCAACCTGCGCACATCCGTGTCGCGGACCTCGAGATCGACACCCGACGGCGGAAGGTCGTCCGGAGCGGACGGCGTATCGACCTGACGCCACAAGAGTATAAACTCTTGGAATTCCTGGGGCGGCGCGTGGGCGAGACCGTCACGCGCACGATGTTGTTGGAGAACCTTTGGGGCTTTCACTTCGATCCGCGCACCAACATCGTCGACGCCCATGTCAGCCGACTGCGCTCCAAGGTGGACAAGGGATTCGGTCGGGAGCTGATCCACACCCTGCGCGGCGTGGGCTATGTCCTCGATGACGCGGACTAGAACACGCGCCCGGGTCTGGCAAACCACGACCTTCCGGCTGGCCGTGGCCTTCGCCGCCGCCTTCGGCGTCGGCGCCACGGTTCTGCTTCTGGTGCTGGATTTCGCGGTCGGCAGCTTCGCCGAAGAGACGGCGCGCGACGCCTTGCGCGATCAGGTCGCCGTGTTGCGCGCCGACGCCAATGCGGAGGGGGGGCACGCCCTGATCGACGCCTTGCGCGAGCATGTCGCCGGTGGTCTTCCCGAACGGTTCAGCTATCTGGTGATCGCTCCTGATGGCGAACGGCTGGAGGCGGGCCTGTCGCGGTCGGTCGAGCAGATCAGGGGGTGGGGACGAATCTCGATGCCGGCGATCTCAGAAGCGCCCGGCAGCGATCCTATCAAGGTGGACATCATCCTGCTCACCGATCGCGCCTCGGACGGCACCTTCATCGCCGTGGGCCGGGACACCTATGCGCTGGAAGAATTGCGTGAATGGCTGCACCGGCTAGCGGTCTGGGGCGGCGCGACCCTTGTCTTGATCGCCATCGCCAGCGGAGCGGCCGGTGGCGTGATCTTCCTCAACCGCCTGCAACGCGTCAGCGAGGCGGCCGAACGCGTCGTCAATGGCGATCTCGGCGAGCGGCTGCCTTCCCTGGGATTCGGCCGGGAGTTCGACGATCTCGCCGACACGCTGAACGCCATGCTGGATCGTCTCGAAGACACCGTCGAGGCGCTGCGGCAGGTGTCCTCCGATGTCGCCCATGATCTGCGCACGCCCCTGACCCGGCTGCGCAACACTCTGGAGGACGCCCAGCACGCCCAGCATCGCGACGAATTGCTGGGCGACGCCCTCGCCGAGACGGACCGTCTGCTGGAGATCTTCGCCGCCTTGCTGCGTCTGGCCCAGATCGAGGGCGGGGCCGAACGCCGCTTCTCCCTCGTGGACATCTCCGCGCTGGCCGATGACGTGATCGAGGCTTATACGCCCTCCGCCGAGGAGGCCGAGCGCGCCCTGACCTTGACGAGCGCAGGCAAGGCGCTGGTGTTTGGAGACGGGACCATGCTGGCGCAGGTGATCACCAGCCTGATCGACAACGCCATCACGCACGGCGTGGGCGGTCGGCGCATCCATGTAGAGACCGCCGTCCAGCTTGGACGGGCGGTGCTGTCGGTCACCGACGACGGACCGGGCGCGCCCGACGCGGAACTCGGCCGGCTGACCCGTCGATTCTACCGCCTCGACCGGAGCCGCAATACGCCGGGCACGGGTTTGGGTCTGTCGATGGTCGCCGCGATCGCCGACCTGCATGACGCCCGACTTGAGATCGAGAACATGAACCCGGGACTGCGTGTCCGTCTGCTGTTCCCACTGCCTGAAACGATGGAGGGCCGGAGGGGGCTGGCGACCGCTTAGCGCTAATTCGCCGCGCGCGGCCGCCAGTAACGCCAGAGGAGCGCGGGCAGGATCAGGAGGGTCGTCGCCGTCGCGGTGATCAGACCGCCGAGGATGACGACCGCCATCGGGCCTTGGATTTCGCGGCCGGCTTGGCCGGTCTGCAGCGCCAGGGGCACGATCCCCAGGCCCGTGACCAGGGCGGTCATCAGGATCGGCGTCGTCCGCTCTCGCGTCGCCGTCAGCACCGTCTCGAAGGTCCAGGGCCGACCCTCCGCCCGAACCAGATGCTCGGCGTGCGCCAGCAGCAGGATGGCGTTGCGGGCCGCGACCCCGAACAGGGCGACGAAGCCCACCAGGGCGCCGAGGGACAGGCTGGCGCCGGTCAGGGCGACGGCGACGACCCCGCCGACCAAGGCGCCAGGGGCTGTGCCCAGGACCAGGGCGGCGGCCCGCCCGCCGCCGAAGGCGAGGACCAGCAGCACCACCACGCCGACGAGGGCCATTGCGGTGTTAACCAGCAACTGGCTGCGGGCGGCCGTCGCGCCCGCAGCAGCGCCGGCGAACTCGACATAGGCGCCGGCGGGCAGGCGGACGGATTTGGCGATCGCCGCCTGGGCGGCCCGCGTCACCCGCGCCACGTCGCGGGGCGCCGGATTGGCCGTGACCGTCTGGACTGCCCGGCCGCCGTTGTGGGCGATGACGGTCCGCCCTTCCGAGAGCCGCACGTCGGCTACGGCCCGCAGGGGAACGACCGCGCCGGACGCCGATCGCAGCAGCAGATCGCCGACCGCCTCGGGCTGGGCGCGAAGGGCCGGCGGGGTCACGACCGTGATGTCGATGGCGCGATCCTGGCGATAGACCTGGGCGGCGACCGCGCCCTGATAGGCCGCCTGAACCGTGTCCAGCACCTCTTGCGGCGTCAGGCCATAGCGGCCCACCGCGACCGGATCGAGGTCGATGCGGACCGTCGGCGAGGACGGAGCCGCGCCGAGTTGAACATCGGCGGCGCCGGGCACGCTTTCCAGGACCGCGCGGATGTCGGCGGCGGCACGGTCGAGCGCGTCGAGATCGGCGCCGTAGAGGTTGACGACCAGGCTCGCCGTCTCCCCGCTGAGGGATTCCCCGATGCGGTCGCCGAGGAAGGTCAGAACCTCAGTCTCGAAACCGGGATAGCCGTCCAGGGCGCTCTGAATTTCTTCCTGGACACGATCCTGCTCGCGGCCGGACAGGCGCGGCTGGAGTTGGACGTGGAACTCTGCCCGTTCCGTTCCGAAGGCGTCCTCTCCGCCCTCGGAACGCCCAACCTGCA
>MGLN01000122.1:11635-12119 GCA_001796045.1 Caulobacterales bacterium RIFOXYB1_FULL_67_16
GCATCTCCACTGCCTGGACGCCCTCGATGGCCAGAAGGTCGCTGCTGATGGATTGCCCGTAGCCGCGCATGGCGGTCAGAGACGTGCCCGGGCGGGCCGAAACGCCGACGACGAAATGGCCTTCGCGGAAGGCGGGCAGGAGTTCGCTGTTGAACAGGACGAACCCGGTCGCAGTGACGAGCAGAGCGACTACGGAAACCACCAGCGCGGCGCGGGGGCGAACCGCCAGGCGGTTCAACAGGCGGTCGTGGGCGTCCTTGAAGCGTGTCAGGAGCCTGGGTTCCTCGGGCAGGCGGGCCCGGCGGAGGAGCAACAGGCTGAGCGCTGGGGTCACCGTCATGGCCACGGCCAGCGAGGCAAGGGTCGCGAGGATGAAGGCCGCCGCCAGCGGGCTGAAGAAGGCGCCCTGCAGCCCTGTCAGGAACAGCACCGGGGTCAGAACCAGGGCGACGACCAGGGTGGCGTAGATCACCGGCGCGCGAAC
>MGLN01000122.1:12165-12236 GCA_001796045.1 Caulobacterales bacterium RIFOXYB1_FULL_67_16
GAGTTGGACGTGGAACTCTGCCCGTTCCGTTCCGAAGGCGTCCTCTCCGCCCTCGGAACGCCCAACCTGCA
>MGLN01000123.1 GCA_001796045.1 Caulobacterales bacterium RIFOXYB1_FULL_67_16
TCATCGCCGCCGTGCCGACCGCTCTGGTCGCCATCCTGGTTCAAGCCTTCTGATCGGATCCAAGTCCACCCCTTGCTTCGATCACGAGAGCTTTGACGACCTTGAAGAAGACCGCGATGTATAGGGCTGCGCGCGGGTCCGCCGGACCCCGCGCGGCCGCCGCCCTTCTTCTGACCTGAGATCGCCCGCTCATGCGCCTGCCCCCGCTGCGACATCCGCTGAAGCGAGACGCGGCGTCTTCCGGGACGAACGGGCGCATGGTCCCCACCTTTATGAAATCCTGGGGCGCCGCGACCGCCTCGCTGAAGGCCCTGGGTCCCGGCTCGGTCTCCAGCGTGCTGAAGGTGGCGCTGGACGTGGCCTATGTCCTCCTCTGGCTGATCACCGGCGTCCTGCTTCTGCTGCTGGTCGCCGCCGTTTTCGTTCCGCTGGACAATGTGAACATCACCGTCAGCGGCGATTCGGGCGGGCGAGAACTGCCCCTGACCCGCACCCTGGCCCTCTTCGGACTGGGCGCGGCGACCGCCTATTTCGGCGGTTTCGTGCTGATCCTTCGCAGCCTGCGCCGGATTTTCCGCACTCTGACCATGGGCGACCCCTTTCATCCCGCCAATGTCCGGCGGCTGCGCCAGATCGGCCTGATCCTGGCGGTGGTGACCGGGGGCGTCTGGCTGGCCCAGGGCATGGTCGCCGCCCGACTGGCGCCGGGCGTGATGGATCCCCAGGGGTTGGGCGAACTTCTGACCCCCGTCTTTTCGGTCCTGATCGTCTTCGTCCTGGCGGAGGTGTTCCGCGAGGGCGCGCGCCTGCGCCGCGAATCCGAACTGACGATCTGAGCCGTTTCCAGTAGGATTTGCCCATGGCCATTCGCGTCCAGCTCGACCGCGTCCTCGTTGAACGCCGCATGTCCCTGACCGAGCTCGCCGATCGGGTCGGGGTGACGGTGGCCAATCTGTCGATTCTCAAGACGGGCAAGGCGCGCGCCGTGCGCTTTTCGACCCTGGACGCCTTGTGCCGCGAACTTCAGTGCCAGCCCGGCGATCTGCTGGTTCACGAGCCGGGCCCCGCCGAGGCCTTCGAGGACGAAGAGGCGGCATGAAGCGCAAGGCGCCGGGCCGTGACGAGAACGGGCTGACGCCCGAAGACCGCCGAATCTGGACCCGCATCGCCGGCACGGTCGTGCCGCCGCGCAGTCGCAAGCCCGCTCGGGTCACCCCCGGCGCCGAGGCTCCTGCCCACCTCCTTACCGCTCCGGCCGACCGTCCACGTCCCTTGGCCAAGCCGTCCCCCGTCCGGTCCGCCCCCGCCGTTGTCGTCAAGCCGACCGAGCCGCGTCCCGTCGGCAGCCGTCCCAAACCCGGCCCCGAGGATCTGGAGCCCCGCCGCAAACAGCGTCTATCGCGCGAACGCGACCCCATCGAGGCCCGCATCGACCTGCACGGCTTCGGCCGGTTCGAGGCCGAGGATCAGCTGCGCGGCTTTCTGACCGCCTGCCAGGCGCGGGGCTTGCGGTCGGTCCTGGTCATCACAGGCCAGGGCCGGCTGGGCGGCGGCGTGATCCGCGCCTCCTTCGCCGACTGGATGCATTCGCCGGGTCTGCGCGGGGTCGTGTCCGGCTTCACCGTCGCCCACCAGCGCCACGGCGGGAACGGCGCCTTCTACGTGACCCTGAAGCGCCGGATCTGAACGCGACCGGCCGCAAGCGCGCCTAATTCTGAGCCGAGACTTCCGGGTTTTCAGCGGGTTGAGATTTTTTTTCGGCTGTCAGACCGGCGCCCGTCGGCGCGGCGCTAAACTGTATCGCGGTCGTGGAGGTCGCGACCGGTTGAGGGGGAGGCGCCGAAGACGACAGGGGTTCAGAAGATCCGTTCCGCCGAACTTGCACTCCTTGGCGCCTGTGCAATATTTTCCTGAATGAAAACAGAGCGTAAACCTAATTGCACTGTTTCGAATTGGACCGATAGGCGTGTCTCGGACAGACGAAGGCCCGCCCGCACAGGTGCGGACGGGCCTTCCACAGGACCGGCTTGGACCCGGAATTACTTCGCGGCGAGGGCGCCGGCCAGGATGACGTCGATCTGCTTGCCCATATGGTCGGACAGGGCCTTGGCGTCCCATTCGTCATAGGCGGCGCGGCGATAGTTCGACAGATAGGCGTCCCAGATCAGCTCGACCAGCAGGCGGATGTCGGCGTCCTTGCTCAGTTCGCCCTTGGCCACCGCGTCCTGGAGGATATTGCCGATGGCCAGCAGCAGGTTCTTGGTCGCGGCCCGGGCGCGCATCTCTGCGGCCAGGGGCTGGAACCACGAGCGGGCGACGATGGCCTGGAACAGGGGGAGTTGGTCCAGCGAGGACTCGTAGCCGGCGCTCAGGGCGCCCAGCAGCCGCTGACGCACCGGCTCGCCTTTCGGCGCCCCGGCCTCGACCACCTCGGCCAGACGCGACATGTCCTCGGTCAGTACGGCCTCGAACAGCTCGGCCTTGTCCTGGAAGTTGGCGAAGACGGCGCCGGTCGACATGCCGGCGCCCTTGGCGATGTCCCGGATCGTCGCCGGCTCGTAGCCCCGCTCGGCGAACAGCGAGCGGGCGGCGTCCAGAACCTTCTGACGGGTCCGAATCTTGGCGGCCTGGCGGCGGTTCAGACGCGGAGCGGCTTCGGTCGAGAGAACGGAATCGGTCATGAAATCAGGCTTTTACTCTACGCTATTCGGAAGCCCGGACGGAGCCCGAAGTGGAATTGGTCGTCGCTGGCGCTATAGGCAAGACATTCTGACGCTTCGCCCTGCGTCCGCGCGATACGGAGCAGGGCTTCCATCACGGAACCATGACGAAAATGGGTCACGAAAGCTCATGTGATGGTTAAGAGCCTGAAAACCAAGCTTAGCCGTTAGGGTTAGCTGCCGCCTGTCTGGGCTGATCTCAACGCTCGGGTTGTTCTGATGCGTCCGCCGGCGGGTATGGCGGCCTGAAATCTTTTGCGAAACTCATCCCGCTTCTCGTGGATCGAGGCGAGGACCAGACCCATGGGCACGCCCAAGTCCACCAGGGTGTTCTCGGCCAGTTGCAGGCTGGCCTCCGTCGTCTCCGGCACGGCGTCGGTCACCCCCAGGGCGTAGAGCCGGGCGGCGTGCTGATCGTCGCGGGCCCTGGCGATGATGATCAGGTCCTGACGGAGGGCGCGGGCGGTGGTCACCACCTCGTCCACCTTGGTCGGGGCGTCCATGGTCACGATCAGGGCGCGGGTGGACAGGACGCCGCAGTGCGCCAGCATCTCCGCCCGGCCGGCGTCGCCGTAGAAGACGTCGAACCCGTCCCGACGTCCGGCCGCGACGGAGGCGGGATCCGTGTCCAAGGCGATGAAGGTCTGGTCGTGTTCCTTCAGCAGCTCCCCGATCAGCCGCCCGACCCGGCCGAAACCGACGATGATGACGGCGCCGTCCGCCTGCTCGGGCGGGGCCTCGCCTTCCGGCGTGGTGGGCAGGTCGGGCGTCCTCTCCCGCGCCAGTCTTTGGCCCAGCAGGGCCAGCAGCGGGATGGAGAAGATGCTCAGGGTCGCCGACAGGGCCACGGTGCTGGTCAGGCCGGGCGGCGCGATCCCCTCGACCATGCCGGTGGAGAAGACCACGAAGGCGAACTCCCCGGCCGGCGCCAGGACCAGGGCCGTCTCGATCGCCGGCCGTCGGCCCAGCCCCCACAGCCGGGCCAGCCCATAGACGACTGCGGTCTTCACCACGGTCAGGGTCAGGGCCAGGCCGAACAGCAGCCCCGGATTGGCGGCCACGGCGTCCAGATCCAGACCCAGGCCCACCCCGACGAAGAAGACCCCGAGCAGCAGGCCCTTGAAGGGTTCGATGGAGACCTCCACTTCGCGGCGGAACTCGGTCTCGGCCAGCAGGACACCGGCGACCAGGGCGCCGATGCTCATCGACAGGCCGCTGGCCTGGGCCGCCAGACCGGCGGCGACCACCACCAGCAGGCTGGCGGCGACGAACAGCTCGCCCCCTTGCGCCGACTTGCGCGCGCGCGCCACGGACCGGAACATGGGTCTCAGAACCACCCGGCCCATCAGGACCAGCAGGCCCAGACCGATCGCGGCCGGGACCAGGGTGAACAGCGACCGGCCCAGGACTGCCGGGTCCAGCGAGCCGCCCGCCTGGGCGACGGCGGCCAGGACGCTGACGGTGATCAGGATCGGCGCGACCGACAGGTCCTGGGCCAGGAGGACCGCGAAGGTCGAACGGCCCACCGTACCCTTCAGCCGCCCGCTCTCCGCCAGCACCGGCATGACCACGGCGGTCGAGGACAAGGCCAGGCCCATGCCCAGCACCGCCGCGCTGACCAGGCTCTGACCGACCAGCATGAACAGGCCGGCCAGAACCAGGGTGCAGACGACCACCTGCATCAGCCCCAGGCCGAAGACGAGACGACGCATCGCCCGCAGCCGCTCCCACGACAGCTCCAGCCCGATCATGAACAGGAGGAAGGCCACCCCCAGCTCGGACAACTGGGCCAGCTGGCCCGGATCGCTGATGGTGAAATAGGCCAGCCACGGGATCGTATCGGAGAACCGGGCCAGACCGTCCGGCCCCAGCACGACCCCGGCGGCGAGAAAGCCCAGGACCGGGCTGATCTTCAGCCGGTTGACCAAGGGCACTATGACCCCGGCGGCGGCCAGGAAGACCACCAGATCCTTGTAGTCCCCGCCGTGCGTCTGCATCCGCCCTCCGTCTTTGCGGCATCTGACCCCGAACCGCCCCCCGTGGCGAGACGTCGCGGCCCGTTCATGAACTTTTTTTAAGGCGACAGCCCCGGCGTCGGGTCTAGGGTCCGCTCCGACCCGCCCGTTTCGGGGGTGGAACCTAGGATACAGTGATGAAAAGACTGCTTATCGGGGCCGCTGTCGGCGCCCTCCTGCTGCCCGCCGCCGCCCTGGCCCAGGACGTCGATCACGACCACGCCTGCCTCGACGAGACCTGTTCGATCGTGTCGCTCTTCTCGGGCGAGGAGGCCGCCAGCGGCTACCAGGGCACGGTTGCGCCTAAGTACGGGACCTGGGGCTTCGACCTGAACGGTCGCGACACCTCGGTGAACCCCGGCGACGACTTCTTCCGCTACGCCAACGGCGCGGCCTTCGACAAGCTGGTGATCCCGTCGGACCGGACCAGCTACGGCTCCTTCGCCCTGCTGCGCGAGCTGTCCGACAACCGGATGAAGGAGCTGGTGCTGGGCCTGGCCGCGCGCACCGATCTGACGCCCGGCTCCGACGAGGCCAAGGTGGCCGACGCCTATCGCTCCTACATCGACGAAGCCCGGATCGAGCAGCTCGACGCCCAGCCGCTGCAACCCTATCTGGCCGCCATCCGCGCCGCCGACAGCCATGAGAAGATGGCCGTCTATATGGGCCAGACCGTCGGCCGCTTCGGCGGCTCCTTCTTCGGCAGCGGCATCACCATCGATGCGAAACAGCCGACCCGCTACGTGGTCTCCACCGGCCAGTCCGGCATCGGCCTTCCGAACCGCGACTATTATCTGGACGCGCGCTACGCCGACAAGAAGGAGAAGTACCAGGCCTATGTCGCCGACATGCTGGGCATGATCGGCTGGGCCAACCCGACCGAGACCGCCGCCCAGATCGTGGCGCTGGAAACCAAGATCGCCGAGGCGCACTGGAGCCCGGTCGAGAACCGCAACCGCGACCGCACCTATAACGAATACACCATCGCCCGCTTGGCCCAGGACGCGCCGGGCTTCGCCTGGCAGGCCTATTTCGACGCGGCCGAACTGGGCGGCGTGCCGCGCCTGATCGTGCGTCAGGACACGGCCATGCCGAAGATCGCGGCCATCTACGCCGAGACCCCGGTCGAGCTTCTGCAGGCGTGGGAAGCCTTCCATACCGCCGACGACATGGCGCCCCTGCTGTCGAAGCGCTTCTCCGACGCCCAGTGGGGCTTCCGCTCGCGTGATCTGTCCGGCCAGCCGGAACAGCGCACCCGCGAGAAGCGCGCCATTTCCTTTGCCGAGGGATCGCTGGGCGAGGCGACGGGCCGGCTCTATGTCGCCCAGTATTTCCCGGCCGAATCCAAGGCCAAGATGGAAGAACTGGTCGCCAATCTGCGCACCGCCCTGTCGCACCGGATCGACAACCTCACCTGGATGGGCGCCGAGACCAAGGCTGCGGCGCAGGAGAAGCTGCGCAAGTTCACCGTCAAGATCGGCTATCCGGACAAGTGGCGCGACTATTCGGGTCTCGAAATCCGCGCCGACGACCTGGTCGGCAACGCCGAGCGTCGCGGCCTGTTCGAGTGGAACTACGACCTGTCGCGCCTGGACGAGCCGGTCGACAAGACCGAGTGGGGCATGACCCCTCAGACCGTCAACGCCTACTACAACTCGGCCAATAACGAGATCGTCTTCCCGGCCGCCATCCTGCAACCGCCCTTCTTCGATCCGAACGGGGATCCGGCGGTCAACTACGGCGGCATCGGCGGGGTGATCGGCCACGAGATCGGCCACGGCTTCGACGACCAGGGCTCCAAGTCCGACGGCGACGGCGTGCTGCGCAACTGGTGGACGGCCGAGGACAAGGCCAACTTCGAGGCCCTGACCGCCCGCCTGGGCGCCCAGTACGCCACCTACGAACCGATCGCCGGCTACAAGATCAATCCGGGCCTGACGATGGGCGAGAACATCGGCGACGCCTCGGGCGTGGCCGTGGGACTTGAGGCCTATCATCTTTCGCTGAACGGCCGGCCCGCCCCGGTACTGGACGGCGTGACCGGCGACCAGCGCTTCTTCTACGGCTGGGCCCAGGTCTGGCAGTCGAAATATCGCGACGAGGCCTTGAAGCAGCAGGTCGCCACCGACCCGCACTCGGCGGCCCAGTTCCGGGTCATCGGCCCGCTGCGCAACGTCGACGCCTGGTACGACGCCTTCGACGTCCAGCCGGGAACCAAATACTATCTCGCGCCGGAAGACCGCGTCCGCATCTGGTAGGCGGCGCGTCTTCGAAACGGAAAAGGCCGGGGTCCGCCCCGGCCTTTTTCATATGGAGACCGCCCTGTAGATCGCGGCGGAAAGCTGAAGATCAGATCGATTAAGCATTCCAAATGTGGATATCGGCCGGGCTCCAGGCGCGAAAAAGCCCGCTGCGGGGGATACATCGCAGCGGGCTTTCGCGCTCTTTAAAGAGCGGACGTTTCCTCCCCGAAACGCCTTCGAGTGCTGCGCGCTTGAGCAACGCTTGCTCTCGAGTGAGTTCATTTGACGCAACCCGGCCCGGGCCGTCAACGGGCTTGTGGCGAGGAATCGAACTTTCTTCGACTTATCGCTGATAACTGTTACGGGACGGACTTAATTATCGAAGCTTATTCGATAATGGTCCGAATGGCGGAAACCATGTCCGTTCGGTCGATCTTGATCTGGCCCGGGCGTGCGGCTTTCCAGGCGTCGTTGTCGGCGATTCCGGCGGCGGCGGCGCGCCCGGCGTCCAGATCCTTGATGGTGACCTCGCCGGCGGCGATCTCGTCTCCGCCCAGAATCACGACGGCGGGCGAGCCGCGCCGGTCCGCATATTTCATCTGGGCCTTCATGCCCGCGCGACCCAGATAGAGTTCCGCCGCAATTCCCGCCGCGCGCAGCTCGGCGACTGCGGCGAGATAGTGGCCCATGTCCTCGTCCGAGAAGACGATCACCACGACGGGCCCCCGCACGGCGTCCTCGCCGCCGCGTCCCGCCGCCCGCAAGGCCGAGGCCAGGCGCGACACGCCGAAGGAGAAGCCGGTCGCCGGCACGCTCTGGCCGGTGAAGCGGGCCACCAGGTCGTCATAGCGACCGCCGCCGCCGATGGAGCCGAACCGAACGGGCCGGCCCTTTTCGTCGGTGGTCTCGAGCAGAAGCTCGGCCTCGAAGACGGCGCCGGTGTAGTATTCCAGGCCGCGGACGATGGTGGGATCGAACTTCACGGCGTCCTGCCCCACCGTCATGGCGGTCAGCGCCCGGTCGATCGCGGCCAGCTCGGTCAGCGCCGCCTCGCCCGCCGCGCCCAGATCCCCGGACCGGGCCACGGCCTCCAGGGTCTCGGCGCGGGTCAGGCCAGGGGTGTTGGCCGAGGCCAGGAAGGCTTCGATGGCGCCGGTCACCTTGGCGGGCAGATTGGCGCCCTTGGTGTAGTCGCCGGATTCGTCCAGCCGGCCCTCGCCCAAAAGCTGGACCACGCCCTCCCAGCCCAGCCGGTCGAACTTGTCGATGGCGCGCAGGGCCGTCAGCCTCTGCCCGGCCTCGGTCACCCCGCCCGCGTCGAACAGGCCGTCGAACAGTTTGCGGTTCGAGACGCGGATCTGGGCCTGGCCGGCGTCGAGGCCGGCGGCGCCCAGGCCTTCGCAGGCCATGGCGATGATCTCCGCGTCAGCCTCTGGCCGGTCCGAGCCCACGGTGTCGGCGTCGCACTGCCAGAACTCGCGGAACCGGCCCGGACCCGGCTTCTCATTGCGCCACACCGGCCCATAGGCGTAGCGGCGGAACGGCTTGGGCAGGGTCTCCCAGGTCTGGGCCGCGAACCGGGCCAGAGGCGCGGTGTGGTCGTAACGCAAGGCCATCCACTCGCCCGGCGCGTCCGACCCCGCGTCGTCCTGGAGCGCGAACACGCCCTCGTTGGGCCGGTCGGCGTCAGGCAGAAACTTGCCCAGGGCGTCGGCGTATTCGAAGGCCGGCGTCTCCAGCGGCTCGAAACCCCAGCGCTCATAGACTTCCGACACGCGCGCCACGATGCGACGTTCGGCGGTCAGGTCGCGGCCGCGCTTGTCGGCGAAGCCGCGCGGATTGCGGGCGAGGGGGCGGATCGGAGCGTCTTCGGTCATGCCGCGCGCTTAAGCCAAGGGGGGCGGCGGTGCAAATCGTCCGGAGCGATCTTGGTTCGCCGTCATCGGTCCTGCCTTGGCAATAGGCTGTTGTAAAAGGGAAAATCCGAAATCGGACGGAACTGGGGCGGGCGCGCTTCGTTGCAAGCCCATGACGCCCCACGCCGTGATTTTTTCCCGCACCTGCAATACGTCCGACCGGCGCACCATCCGCTGGTTCGAATGCGAGTTGATTGACGACCGCGGCGCGAGACGGGTTCGCAGCCAGGCCTTCTTTTCCGTGAACGAAGCCAAGTCCTGGGCCTCGGCCCAAGGTTATCTTGTCTACGATCCTGAGGAGCAAGGCGCCCGATGACCGGCGCACCCTCGTCGGGCCGTCTGGACGCCCGCGCCTTCGACATGCCCCGCATCCTCCTTGCCGGCGCGGTCGACTACGCCATGTACGACCGGTTTCGGGACCAGATCGACCGGGCGCCGGACGAAGGTCTGGTGGTGATCGAACTGTCCACCCTGGGGGGCGACCCCGAGGTGGCGCGGATGATGGGCGAGGACGTGCGGTTCCAGAGCGACATCAACCCCGGCCGTCGGCTGGTCTTTCTGGGCAAGGCGGCCATCTACTCCGCCGGCGCCACCTTCATGAGCTTCTTCTCGGTGGAGAACCGCTATCTGACGCGCGGCGCCCGGGTGATGATCCACGAGCGGAAAATGGACAAGATGCTTCACGTCTCCGGGCCCCTGACGAGCTGTATCGCCTCGGTCCAGGCGATGCTGAACGAACTGGAGCATTCGATCGCCATCCAGAAAGAGGGGTTCGAAAACCTGGTCCGCGGCAGCGCCGTCACCATGGAAGAGGTTCTGCGGCGGGCGCCCGACAACTGGTACATCGAGGCCCAGGAGGCAAAGGCCTTAGGCCTGGTCGCCGACGTGCTTTGAGCCGCCGACCCTAGTCCGCCAGGGTTTCCACCGTCAGATTTCCATTGGTGTAGACGCAGATCTCGGCGGCGATTTTCATCGCCTTGCGGGCGATGGCCTCGGCGTCCAGGTCCGTCTCTTCGATCAGGGCGCGGGCGGCGGAAAGAGCGTAGTTGCCGCCCGAGCCGACGGCGGCGACGCCGTGTTCCGGCTCCAGCACGTCGCCCACGCCGGTGACGGTGAAGATCGACGACCGGTCCGCGACCAGAAGCATGGCCTCCAGCCGGCGCAGATAGCGATCGGTGCGCCAGTCCTTGGCCAGATCGACACAGGCCCGGGCGAGCTGGTCCGGATACTGCTCCAGCTTGGCCTCCAGCCGTTCGATCAGGGTGAAGGCGTCCGCCGTGGCGCCGGCGAAGCCGGCCAGCACCTTGCCGCCGGCCAGGGTTCGCACCTTGCGCGCGGCGCCCTTGACGATGGTCGGCCCCATGGAGACCTGGCCGTCGCCGGCGATGACTGTGCGGCCGTTGCGGCGCACCGCCAGGATAGTGGTGCCGTGCCAGTCGGGAAAGTTGGATTGGGTCATGCGGCCGAGATGGCGTGAGATCGAGCCTTGATCAAGGCGGCGCGAGCTCGGAAATCGGTGTCATATTTACACCCTAGTTGGACCGTAAACCGAGAAAAATTACCATAAACCTAGCAAACTAAGGATAGAGGTGTGCTCTATCGTCTTCTTATCGTGAGTGAATTGGTCGGCGCTGTCGGTCGCACCACGGAAAGTGTCGCCGATATTCTCGGCGCATCCGAGCGTAACAACCGCCGCGACGCGATCGGCAGCGCCATGATCTTCCATGAGGGGCAGGCCGCCGTTCTGCTGGAGGGCATGCGGGTCGATGTGGATCGGCTGATGAAGCGGCTCAACGCGGATTCCCGGCACCGCAACCTGGATGTCGTCTCGGACCGGCCGGTGGTCCAGCGCCGCATCCCCGACCCGGTGCGCCTCTATGCGCTCACGACCGACCAGGCCGAGCAACTGCTGGACGGGCGGCCGCTGAAGGCGGTGGAGCCTGCGGATCTCGAGCGTTTGCTGAGTTGCGACAGCCTGTGCGTGTCTGCCTGAACCGGGCCTGCGTCTTTCGTTAACCTGATCGCTTTAGGCACGAAGCACCGAGTCCTCGGGTGTAAAGCGTATGAGTAATCAATGAGTTTGTTCCGACTCGTCTATGTCAGCGACGCCGTGGGCGATGCGGGCGCGGGCCTCCTGCCTCTGATCGACATTTTGGGCGCTTCGGATCGGAACAATCGTAGAGATCATCTGACCGGCGTCCTCATGCGGCACGAGGGGCGCTTCTTCCAGGCCGTAGAAGGCGCCCGGGTGGATCTGGATCGGCTGATGGCGCGGCTGCGCGCCGATCGGCGTCATGCCAACATCCAGATCCTGGCGGACATCCCCATCACCGAGCGGCTGTTTCCGAACTGGGCCATGGCTCAGGCGGACCCTCCGCCGGCCCTCTGGCGGCTCCTCGGGGGCGCCCTGGCCGAGCCCCGCGCCGCGGAAGAGGCGGAGCGAATCCTGGCCGACACCAGCCGCGTTCTCACGGCGAGCGTTTAAGCCCGATCAAGGATGGGGCCTCGCGCCGCGGGCTCCGCCTCGTTAGAGGGGATCATGATCTTCTCCGAAGACGAAGTCGAACGCTACGCCCGACACCTGGTCCTGTCCGAAATCGGCGGGCCGGGGCAGCAGGCGCTGAAGCGTGCCAGGGTGCTGATCGTGGGAGCCGGCGGCGTAGGCGCCCCGGCCGCCCTCTATCTGGCGGCGGCGGGCGTGGGGACCCTGGGGCTGATCGACGACGACGTGGTCAGCCTTTCCAACCTCCAGCGCCAGATCCTCTTCTCCACGACCGAGACCGGTCGCCCGAAGGTGGAGGCCGCCGCCGCCCGCCTGGGCGCGCTGAACCCCCATGTCACCATCCGGACCTTTCCCGAACGGATCACGCCGGCCAATGCGGCGGGCAGGATCCAGGACTTCGACATCGTCCTGGACGGGACGGACGATTTCGAGACCCGGCTGGCCGTCAACGCCGCCTGCGTGGCGACCGCCAAGCCTCTGGTCTCCGGCGCGCTGGGGCGGTGGAGCGGACAGGTGGGGGTCTTTCGCGGGCGCCCCTGCTACCAGTGCCTGGTTCCGGAGATCCCGCCCGACGCCGAGACCTGCGCCCGCGTGGGGGTGGTCGGCGCCCTGGCGGGGGTGATCGGATCCATGGCGGCCCTGGAGGCGATAAAAGTGATCACCGGCGCGGGCGACAGCCTGACCGGCCGGCTGATGATCTATGACGGCCTGGCGGCGACGGCGCGGACGGTGCGAGTGACAGCCGACCCTCACTGCCCGGTATGCGGCGGTTGAACCTCAGGCGGCCGTGGCGAAACGGACGTCGGCCAGATCCAGATCCGGGATGGGCGGGGCGAAGCCCAGGGCGGGGTTGCTGAGCACCGTCACCAGCCGCTCGCCGCAGTACAGATAAAGGGTCTCGAACCCGATCCAGGTCCGGGCGAGCTCGGCCAGGGCCTGATTCGCCGCCGTGTCGTCGGTCGCGCCCAGAACACAGATGTCACGCACCGGGACGCCCGGCAGGTTGACGATACAATAGTAGGAGTCCAACGCACGCTTCCTCAGACAGGTCGCCGGAAACGAAGCTCGCTCGCGGCGGTTCCTCCCCTGCCCGTGGTTTTCGACAGCCGTGTGAGTCCGGTCCGACAGACTTGTGAAAAGGAGACCTGATGGCCCGACGCCCCGCCTCGCCCAAACGTCTGAACGCCGCCAGCCTGGCGTCCCTGGGGGCGGATAGGCTGGGCGATCTGCTGATGCAGGCGGCGGACGGCGACGCCTTGTTGAAGCGTCGTCTTCGGCTGGTGCTGGCGGCCGAGGCGGGGGTGGAGCCGCTGACGGTGGAGCTGGACAAGCGCCTGACGGCCCTGGCGTCCGCACGGGCGCGGGTGTCCTGGCGCAAGCGACCGGACCTGCTGCGCGACCTCGACATGTTGCGCCGCGCGGTGGTGGACGACCTGGCCCCGACAGCGCCCGTGGCCGGGCTGGATCGGTTGATCGCCTGGTTCGACCTGTTTCGGGGTCTGACGTTGCGGGTCAAGGATCCGCGCGGCGAGATGACGGCGGCCTTCGAGGCGGCGGCGCCCGATCTCTGGGTCGTCGCCCAAGCGGGGCTGACGGATCAGGCCGCGATGGCGCGCCTGGCCGCCGCGATCGAGCGCCATCCTCTGGACTATGCCCGCTGGATCGGCGCGGCGGGGGAGGCCCTGACGCCGGAGCTGGCGCGGGCCGTGCTGGCGGAATTGGATACGGGGTCGAGCGTTCGCGGCGCGCGCACGGCGATCCGGCGACTGGCGGACCGGGCCGAGGATCTGGACCTTTGGCTGTCCTTGGTCACGCCTGATGAACAGGGATCGCCGGACTTCGCGGCGGCGGCGGCGCGGCGGTTGCTGGCGGCCGGTCGAATCGCCGAGGCGCGTCAGGCCCTGGAGGCCGCGCTGAAGCCGTCGGCCGCGAACCGTCGCTTCACCTTCGGTAGGTCGCCCGCAGCGGGCCCGCCGCCCCTGACCCCCGCCTGGGAGGCGGCCTCCATCGACCTGCTGGAGGCCGAGGGGCGCAAGGCCGAAGCCCAGGATCTGCGCTGGGCGATGTTCGAACGCGACCTGTCGGCGCCGGCCTTGCGGGACTATTTGGCCCGTCTGCCCGATTTCGACGATGTGGAGGCCTTGGATCGCGCCCTGGCCCATGCCGCCACCCATGCCGATTTCGAGACCGCCCTCGGCTTCCTGATGGACTGGCCCGCCCACCGCGAGGCCGCCGCCTTGGTCGAGCGCCGCGTCAGTCAGGTCCGCAACCATTTGCAG
>MGLN01000124.1:0-6771 GCA_001796045.1 Caulobacterales bacterium RIFOXYB1_FULL_67_16
CGGCTGCGGCGGTGATCACCACGGCGACGAAATAGGCCAGCCCGAACCCGGCTCGAGCCCGTTCCATGTCGAACCGTCCCCAGAACGACTCTTCGTCCGACGCCGGGTCGGTCGAAGAGGTCAGCGCTGAGGGCGTATCCGTCATGCCACAGCAGTCTCGATCAACTGTGGCTCTTTTTCAACAACAGACTTACCTATATCCGGCAAATTCCGCCGCCAAAGATCGCCCATGGCCGCCTCGACCGCCAAGGGATCATCCAGGCGGCAAATTCTTGCCTTGGCGTCTCGACGGTGTTGCGGATCGGCCGGCCACGGAGCCTGTTCGATATACCAGCCGAGATGCTTGCGGAACATCTTCAGCCCCAGCGGCATGCCATAGAATTCCACCGACGCCCGCAGATGCTCGACCAAGATGGCCAGGCGCGCCTCCGGTCCCGGTTCGTCCGGCGTCGTCCCGTCGGCCAGGGCCCGCTCCAGATGCGCCGCCAGCCAGGGCCGGCCATAGACCCCCCGCCCCAGCATCAGACCGTCCGCGCCCGACCGCGCCAGAGCCTCACGCGCATCATCCGCCGTCAGGATGTCGCCGTTGACGATCACGGGAATATCGACCGCCGCCTTGACCGCCGCCACCGCGTCCCAATCGGCCTGACCGGTATAGAATTGCTGGCGGGTGCGGCCATGAACCGTCACCGCCTTGACGCCCAGGGCCTCGGCCCGCTTCGCCAGATCCGCCGCATTGCGGCTGTCGTCGTCCCAACCCAGCCGCATCTTGACCGTCACCGGACGGGTCGTCGCCTGGACCACCGCCTCCATGATCCGGCAGGCTAGGTCCGGCGTCCGCATCAGGGCCGATCCGGCGGCCGAACCCGTCACCTCCTTGGCCGGACAGCCGAAGTTCAGATCGACGATGTCCGCGCCGGCCTTCTCGGCCATCCGCGCCCCCTCGGCCATCTGGCCCGGATCCCGTCCGACCAACTGGATCACCGTCAGCGGCAGGCCCGCGCCGACAGCCGCACGACGCACCACGTCGGGCCGTTCGCGCGCCAGTTCCTTGGCCGCCACCATCTCGGTCGCCACATAGGCCGCGCCCAGTTTGGACGCCAGCACGCGGAACGGCAGATCGGTGACGCCGGTCATGGGCGCCATCAGCACCTGCCCCGGCACCGTCACGTCGCCGATCTTTAAGGTCTTGGCCATCTCCGCCTTTCGCCGCATCTCGGGTCGCTTCGTCAAGCACCACCGCGGCGGTTTGATGGTTTCGCCCGCCGACGGCGCGCTTTAGAAGGCCGTCATGACTTTTTCGGGCATTATCGTCGCGGCCGGTTCGGGCTCGCGCGCCGGCGGCGACAAACAATGGCGCACCCTGGGCGGAAAGCCCGTCCTGCGCTGGTCGGCCGAGGCCCTGCTGAACGCGGGCGCCGATCAACTGATCGTCGTGATCGCAACCGGCGCCGAATCGCGCGTAGCCGAGGCGCTGGCAGGCTTGTCCAACTGGCGCACG
Source organism: Caulobacterales bacterium RIFOXYB1_FULL_67_16 (assembly GCA_001796045.1). Classification (GTDB taxonomy): domain Bacteria; phylum Pseudomonadota; class Alphaproteobacteria; order Caulobacterales; family Caulobacteraceae; genus Brevundimonas. The sequence goes on from MGLN01000124.1 coordinate 1,502, forward strand.
GTCGTGGGCGGCGAAGTCCGCGCCCAGTCGGTCCGCGCCGGCCTGGCCGCCCTGAACTGCCCCTACGACCAGCCCGTCCTGATCCACGACGCCGCCCGCCCCTTGCTGGAGCGCGCCGTTATCGACCGCCTGATCGCCGCCCTGTCCGACGCCGACGGCGCCCTGCCCGTCCTGCCGGTCGCCGACAGCCTGCGTCGCGGGGCGGACGGCCTCATGGCCGGCGTCGTCGACCGCGACGGCCTGTGGCGCGCCCAGACGCCCCAGGCTTTCCGACGCCAGACTATCGAGGCCGCCTACGCGGCCTGGACCGATCCCGACGCCCCCACGGACGAAGCCGTGGTGGTCGAACGCCACGGCGGACGCGTCGCCTTGGTCGCAGGCGACCCGCGCCTGATGAAACTGACCTATCCCGAGGATTTCGCCATGGCCGAGGCCCTGTTGTCGCAAGCGACCCGCTATCAGACCCGCATCGGTTCCGGCTACGACGTCCACCGCTGGGGCCCCGGCGGTTCGGTCTGGCTGTGCGGGATCGAGGTGCCGCACGACCAGACCCTGATCGGTCATTCCGACGCCGACGCCGGCCTGCACGCCCTGACCGACGCCCTGCTCGGCGCGATCGCCCAGGGCGACATCGGCGATCACTTCCCGCCGACCGATCCGAAGTGGAAGGGCGCCGCCTCCGACCTCTTCATGCTTCACGCCGCAGAGCTTGTAGCCGCCCGCGGCGGCCGCATCGTCAATGTTGACGTGACCCTGATCTGCGAACGCCCGAAGGTGAAGCCGCACCGCCAGGCCATGCGCGAACGGGTCGCCGGCCTGCTGTCGCTTCCGCTCGACGCCGTCAGCGTCAAGGCCACCACGACCGAGGGCCTGGGCTTCACCGGACGGGGCGAAGGCCTTGCCGCCCAGGCCGTGGCCACGGTCGAGATCCCTGTCCCGGCCTGATCCCTACCGCGCCGAATACTGGATCTGGCGGACCAGCGACCCGAACAGATTGACATAGTCGTCGGTCCACGGGCGCACCTCGGTCGGCTCCAGCTTGCGCCAGCGCGGATCCGCCCGATAGGGCGCCAGGGCCGCTTCCGACTTGCCGATGACCAGGGCCTCGGTCGAGGACTCCGACATCTGCACCGCCTCGGGGCGCTCCCTGTAGATCTGGTGCAGGGCCGGCGCCCTAAGAGCCGCCGCCGCCGCCTCGGCCGGCAGGGTGATCTCCAGGTTCCGGTTCGACAGGTGCAGCACCACCACCCCGTCGGGCTTCAGCAGGCGCAGATAGCCGGCGATGGCCTCGACCGTCAGCAGATGGGTCGGCACGGCGTCCGAGGAGAAGGCGTCGATGATCAGCAGATCATAGCTGCCCGGCGCCTCCTGCCCCATGGTCAGACGCGCATCGCCCAGCACCGTCCGCACCGGTCCCTGGGCGCAGCCGTTGATGAAGCTGAACCAGCGCGGATCCCGCGACAGCCGGTCCACCATCGGATCGATCTCGAAGAAGGTCATCCGGTCCTGCGTCCGCTTGTAGGCGGCCATGGCCCCGGCGCCCTGCCCCACCACGCCGATCACCGCGCCTTGCGGGTGGCGCTCATGGGCGATCAGTCCCGCCTGCCCGATCGGGGTGGTCGTGGCGTAATAGAGGGTCGGCAGGCAGCGATACCGCCCCGACTGCGCCTGGGCGCCGTGCAGGGTGGTGCCGTGCATCAGCACATGGACCGGCCCGTCCAGTCCCGAAATATCGGTGCGGGCCACCCGCATGACGCCGAAGAAACTGCGCTCCGTCAGGGTCCAGTCATAGCCCCGCGCCACATGATAGCCCGACCAGACCATGGACCCGATCACTACGGCGAAGATGAGCGGCCGGTCCCTCAGCAGGAAGGCGAACAGGGCCGCGATCCCCAGCACGGCCTGGGCGATCCGCACCAGCTCCGCATCCGGCACATTGGCGCGGATGTCCGGGGCATATCGGACTAGGGCCAGCCCCAGCGGTCCAGACAGGGCGATCAGCACCCCGACTACGCAGGCGATGATCTCCCACGGCCGCATCTCCTGGCCGCGCCCCGGCCGCAGCAGCCCCACCGCGACCAGCACCAGCGGATATTCCCACACCATGTTGAAAATCGTCGGCGCGATCAGGGCGTTGAACACCCCGCCCAGAACCCCGCCCAGCGACAGCAGCAGATAGAATTCCGTCAGCCGCCCCGGCGCCGGCCGCCGCTCGGCCAGCAGCTGATGGCACATCAGGGCGCTGAAGAAGAAGGCGGTCAGATTGACCCCGAAGACGAACAGCCACTCGGTCGTGCGGAAAGCCGCCAGGGCCGCGCAGGCCGCTAGCACCCCCGCCTGGATCACCAGGGTCAGGTAGATCGGAATGACCGGCCGCGCCTGGAAGGCGATGACGAAGGTCAGCAGATAGAGGGCCAGCGGAATGACCCACAGGAAGGGCGCAGAGGCCACGTCGGTCGACAGATGGGCCGTCACCCCCAGCATCAGGCTGGACGGCGCCGCCGCCAGCAGGATCAACATCCCCTTCTCGCGCCAAGCGATGCGGGGCCCCGCCTCCAGCCGCGCCGGTTCGGTCGCGACCGCCTCGCGCCGCCGCCAGGCGACGAGGCTCAGGCCCGCGATCATGATCACGAACAGGCCATACCCCAGGCTCCATCCTCCCCTCTGCTCCGACAGGCTGACCAGGGGCTCGATCAGGACCGGATAGGCCAGCAGGGCCAGAAAACTGCCGAGGTTCGATGCGGCGTACAGGACATAGGGATCGCGGGACCCGGTCTCGCGGTCCGCAGCCGTGACTCTCGCATACCAGGCCTGCAACAGGGGCGCGGTCGCCGACAGCACGGCGAAGGGCGCGCCCAGCGACAGAGCTAGGGTAGCCAGCAGCCACAGGGTCGGCGCGGACGGATCCGGATCGCCGAACATCCCGCTGATCCGCAGCGGCAGGAACAGGGCCGCGACCAGCAGCAAACCCAGGTGAACCGCCACTTGGACCCGCATCGATCCGATCCGCTGCAGCAGGTGGGCATAGAGATATCCGGCCAGCAGCGCGGTCTGGAAAAACACCATGGCGGCGTTCCACACCGAAGGCGATCCGCCGAGCGTCGGCAGGATCAGCTTGGTCGCCATGGGCTGGACCAGAAAGACCAGACAGGCCGAGGTGAAGACGGCGACGGCGAACAGGACGGCCGTCACCCTGGGCGCTTCTTCCCGCTTCAGGATTTCCGGCTCGGCCACATCGGTCATGCCTCTGGTTAGAGCCGGACTCGCGGCCTATGAAAAGGCATGTTCCCGCAAGACATCCAGCGCCTGGCGCAACAGATCGTCGCAACCTCGACCGCGCGCGGCCTGATGCTGGCCACGGCCGAAAGTTGCACCGGCGGTCTGGTCGCCGCCGCCCTGACCGCCGTTCCCGGCTCCTCGGCGGCGCTCGATCGGGGCTTCGTCACCTACAGCAACGAGGCCAAGCAGCAGATGCTGGAGGTGCCTGAGGATACGCTTATCACCCATGGCGCGGTCTCCGAACCGACCGCCCGCGCCATGGCCCAGGGCGCCGTCGCCCGCTCCCGCGCCGCCGTCAGCGTGGCCGTCACCGGCATCGCCGGCCCCGGGGGCGGATCGGCGGAGAAGCCGGTCGGTCTGGTCCATTTCGCCGCCCAGGGACCGGGCGGCCTGATCCATCGCCGCGAAACCTTCGGCGACCTCGGCCGCGACGCCGTCCGTCTGGCCGCCCTCGGCGTGGCTCTGGAGATGCTGGCGGACCGGCTGGGCTCGTGACCGAGCCCCGCCTCGTCGACGCGCGCGGCCATGTCTGCCCGACGCCCAGCCTGCGATTGATGAAGGCCATGGAGGGGGCCCCCGCCGGCACGGTCTTCGTCCTTCTGGCGACCGACCCCATGGCGCGGATCGACGTGCCCTATCTGATGGCCCAGAAGCAGGGCCTTCTGCTGGAGGTTCAGGAGGCGGAAGGCGTGATTCGCCTCACGGTCCAGACCGGCTGAGCGCCGGGCTTAGGACCGCGACCGGCGGCTGGCGCGGCGCTCGGACAGATCGACCACATCGGCGGCCGGGGCCGGCAGGGCCAGACGCTTCTTCGTCTCCGTCTCGGCCGCGATCTCCATCTCGGTGGCGAAGGCCCCGCCGTAGAATATGGCGTTGACGTTCCACGACAGCCAGATCAGCAGCACCACCACCGCGCCGACCGAGCCGTAGGTCGCCCCAAGCGGCGCGATCTGCTCCACATAGATGGCGCACAGCCAGGACGAGATCACCGACATCAGCGTCGCCACCAGCCCGCCCGTGACCGCAGGAAGCCAGGCCACGCGCGAACTGTGGCTCATGGCGTAGCGATAAAGCAGGGTCAGTCCCACCACGAGCCCGAGCGCCGGCAGGAAGGCGTCCAGGGGCATGGTGCCGCGTCCCGCCTGATCGCCGGCCGCCGTCGACGCCGTATGGGCCATGATTCGCGCCGTCACCACGGCGCCCGACACCAGGGTGAACAGGGCGAAGGCGAAGACGGCCACGAAGAAGGCCAGCATGTTGAACTTGAAGAAGCCGTGCGGCTCGGTCTCGTCGTGGATGAGATTAAGCCCCGCCAGCAAGGCCTTGAATCCCCTGTGGGCGGCGTAGGCGCCGACGATCAGGGCGAAGGCGCTCTGCGCCGACACGGTCCGGGCCGAGGCGTTGGTCAGGCGGCTGATCTCGTCCCGGAAAATGGTCTGCGCCGCCTGGGGCAAGAGGTCCGACAGGGCCGCCGCCTGGGCGCTGACCTCGTTGATCGACAGGCCCAGCTTGTAGAAGCCGATCAGGATGGCGATCGCCGGAAACACGGCCAGCAGGGCGAAGAAGGACACCCCGCCCGTATAGAGCATCACATCCCGCCCCCAGCTGCGGGTGAAGGCGCGCACCGCCAGCCCGCCCCAGAATCCAGGCGCTTTCAGAACCGATCGGGTCAGGTGATCACTCAAGCCGGTTCTCGCCGCCGTTGAACAGGCGACTGAACCTAGACCAATCCCGCGCCGAGGAAAATCCCGCTCGGAAACACCCTTACATCCCGATCCATAGGCGCCGAGACATTGCTTCCTTAAGGGACGCCTCGCTATGGTCCGCCGCCCTGGGGAGACGACCGACTTGGCTTTTGACGCGCGTGTATTGATCCTGGCGGCGCAGGACGGCCGGATCGGGCCTCTGGCGACCGGTCTGGATGCCCTCGGCTGGACCACCGTCACCGCCCGCGACCTGGCCTCGGCCGAAGCGACGCTGCAGGACTTCCC
>MGLN01000124.1:6789-6861 GCA_001796045.1 Caulobacterales bacterium RIFOXYB1_FULL_67_16
CGATTTCGATTCGTATCAGGACGACGCCGTCGCCCGGCTGCGGGCCGCCGCCCAGCCGCGCAGCCTGCCGGT
>MGLN01000125.1:0-5228 GCA_001796045.1 Caulobacterales bacterium RIFOXYB1_FULL_67_16
CTACGACCTGCACCGCCGCCGTCTGCTGCTGTCCGAGACCCTGGGGCCGTCGTCACGCGCCTTCGCCATCGCCTATCAGCTGGCTCTGACCGAGCACGGACAGGCCCTTCACGACATGGTCCAGGCGGCGAACGCCCCGGACGGACCGACGCGCTCCCTGCTGAAGGTGGCCCTGAGCAACACCCTGGCCGCCGCGATCCTGATGCCCTACGCCGCCTTCCAGCGCACGGCCGAGGAGACCGGCTATGACCTGGCGCGGCTCCAGGCCCGGTTCGGGGTCAGCTATGAGCAGGCGGCGCACCGGCTGACCACCCTGTCGCGGCCGACGGCGCGGGGCGTGCCCTTCTTCCTGATGCGGGTGGATCAGGCCGGCAACATCTCCAAACGCTATGCGGCCGGCGCCTTTCCCTTCTCGCGCTTCGGCGGCGCCTGCCCGCGCTGGCGGCTGCACAGCGCCTTCCGCACGCCGGGCCGGATCATCACCCAGATCATCGAGACCCCGGATGGCGGCCGCTGGTTCACCTTCGCCCGCACCGTCGAGCGCCAGGGCCAGGACGGATACGGCGAGGCTCAGGATCTGGCCGTCGGCCTGGGCTGCGAACTGCGCCACGCCCACAGGCTGGCCTACGCCCACGGCCTGGATCTGGAGCGGCCCGACGTCACTCCCATCGGCCCCGCCTGCCGCCTGTGCCATCGCCACCCCTGCGCCGAACGCGCCGCCGCGCCCGTCGACCGGCCTCTGGCCGTGGACGACTGGGCCAAGTCGGTCAGCCCCTATCCCTTCGCCGCGACATGAGTTCACAGCTACTCCTAGTTGTGACATGATGCGGTTATGGCCGATCACGTCCTGACCCTTCCCCTGACCGAAGAGGCGCTTGAGCGGCTCAAGGCCGCTGCGCGCGCGGCGGGCCTGACGCCGGAGGCCTATGCCGTCGCGGTTCTGGATCGGGCGCTCGCGAGCGGGCGTGACGACGCCTCCGGCGACTTCGAAGTTCGAGAGAAGGACGCCGCCTTCATCCTGGACACCCCGGAGCCCTGGCCTCCGACCACGCCTTACGACATCACCGAGGCCAAACGTCGGCTGGCTGAGTACGACCGCACCGGCAAGTTCATCGATTTCGAGGACTGGGCGGCGGATTTTGAGGCTGAAATCGAGGCCATGTTGAAGGCCAAGGCTTGAAAATAAGGCTGTCGCCCGATGCGATTCAGGATCGCCGACGGGTCATCGACTTTCTGCGCGGCGTCAATACAAACGCCGCCCGACGAGCCGGCCACATCATCACCAGATCCATCGGCCGGCTGGCGGAGACCCCGATGATCGGGATCGACCTGGGCGGTCTACGCCACCTCTACATCCCTTTCGGCGACAGCGGCTATGTCGTCCAATATCGCGTCGATGCGGACGCCGTCGTCGTCGCCCGCATCTTCCACGCTCGCGAGGATCGCCCGGCCGTCAGTGGCTGAGAAGCAGCCAGGACTGGCTGCGGCTCAGCAGGGCCTGGGTGACGCCGCCCAGAACCCACTCCCGCATCCGCGAATGGCCCCAGGCGCCGGCGACGATCAGATTGGCGCCGACCTGTTCGACCATGGCCAGGATGCGGTCGCCGGCCGGGCGTTCGTCGCGGACCCGCGCCTCGCTTTCGGCGACCACCCCGTGGCGCCGCAGCCAGGCGGCGACATCAGCGACCCGGGCTGCGGCAGCCGCGGCATCGGCCGAGGCGCAGATCTCAACCACCTTGACCTCGCGCGCCTGTTTCAGCAGCGGCAGGGCGGCGGCGACGGCGCGCTGGGCCTCGCGGCCCTCCTTCCAGGCCACCAGGGCGACGCCGTCGACCGGGGCGGCCTGGGCCCGGGGCGGGGCGACCAGGATCGGCCGGCCGACATTCATGATCAGATCGCCCGCATCCGGCGCCCGATAAGGCAGGCGGCCGGCGTCGCGGCCGACCAGAATGAGATCCGCGGCCCGCGCATGACGCGAGACGCAGGCGGCGGGATAGCCGGTCTCGGCCCGCCACTCATGGGCGATGCCGGTGTCCTTCATCGCCTCCAGGAAACGGGTCTTGGCGGCGGACAGCTCGCCGTCCGCCTGGTCGCGCCGCAGGGTCAGGATTTCGCCGGCCATGCCGCCGGCGACATAGGCGTCGACCAGGGGCGGCTCCGGCTCGCTGACGGACACCCCGATCAGGGTGGCGTCGTGAATGGCGGCGAGGTCCCGCGCGAAACCGATCCGCGCGACATTGTCGGGCTCGTCGTCCACATAGACCATCAGGCTCGCATAGGTCATGGCGATGCTCCTTGTTGCCACAGCCTGAATGCGCCCTTCGGGCCCGTCCCGCCTTGATCCGCGTCAAACCGTCAGATCAGGATCACCCGACCGTTCTCCAGGCGGAAGGCGACGCCGGTGCGCTGGAACAGGCGGGCGATGACGGCGGACGGATCGGCGACGCCCTGGTCCAGCAGGGTCGATATGTCGTTCGCCAGGGTGGGGTCGCGCGACAGGCGGGTCAGTTGACCCAGCCATTCGTCGCGGCTAAGGATTCCGTCGTCATTGTCGCGCCGTTGAAACTCGGCCACCACGTCGAAGAAGTCGCCGCCGCCTGACTGACGGCGGGCGCCCTCGATGACCAGGCCCCAGACGGCGCCGCAGGCGTAATAGGCTCGATGCTCGCCCCGTTCCGCCGCCGAGGCGACCGGCTTGCCGGCCGCCAGCCGAACGCAGTCGTCCACCTCGCGCTGCAACTCGGCGCGGACATCATAGGCGGGATCCAGAGCCTGCAGCGCGCGCACGGCCATCAGGTCGGCGCCGCCCTCGGTGATCCAGGCTTCGCGGGCGTACTGATACTTCAGCCCCTGAGATCCCAGCCAGAAATGCGCCGCCTCGTGGCCGATGAACCAGCGGGCGCGAGCCAGGACGCGGGGGTCGGGATCGAGGATCCCCTCCCCCTCGAAATTCATCGAGATCAGGCCGGGCAGGACGCTGCCGCCCATGCTGGTGATCGAGTCCGTCGGGCCGGTCCAGCTGACCATCAGGGACGGGGTGTCGCCCTGGGCCCGGCCGAGGCGAGAGGCGTAATAGGCCATGACGCGGGGGGTGAACACGCCCAGCTCGTCGCCCAGCCAGCGCGGCAGGCCGGGATCGATCACAGTGGCGACCCCGTCGCCCAGACGGGTCGAGGCCTCGCCGAACAGGACATAGGTGTCGACGTCCAGAGCCGTGACCTCGGTTTTTCGCTCCCCCTTGAACAGCACGGGGCCGGCCCGGTCGCGCCAGGTGATGCGGGCCGGACCGCCCGGCACGTCGACGCCGTTCAGGTCGCGCGGCAGGCCGCGGGCGGCGGCGGCCCCGGCCAGGGGAAAGAGATCGAACTGGCCGGAAAAGAGGGCCACGGTTCCGTCCGAGAACATCAGGGCCGGATCATAGTCCGCCTCCAGATCCCCTTCCTGGGGGGTCATGACGATACGGACGCGACGGGGAACCGGCCCCCCGTCGACGGAGCGCAGGACGTCGTAATCGCCGATCCGCTCCAGCACCACGCCGGGGGTCTCGACCCGCCACCAGGCCGGCCGCCAGGGCTGGCGCGTCTCGCGCAGCAGGGCCGAGCGGAAGAAGGCCCAGGCCGGGGCGTCGCGATCCAGCGCATAGTCCGCCGTCCAGCGGTCGCCGTCGCGCTCGACCGCGACGGCCACCGGCTCCTGCCGGGAGATGAGCGGCGGCTGCGTCTGGACAGGGCCGGTCGCACACGCGCCCAGCACGGACAAGCCGACAAGACCAATGGCGCACAAGGCCGGGCGAACACGCATGACGATCTCCGATAGGGCGAAACCGCGATAGAGCCGACCGGCGACAGCGTCACCTTAAGCCTTGTTCATCCGCGGGCCGCGTCCAGAGCGCGTCCGGCCGCCGCCAGTTCCCCGGCCATGACCGCCTTCAGCCGTTCGGGCGCCAGAATCACCGCCTGTTCGCCCCAGGTGAACAGGTGCCAGGCCAGTTCACGCATACCCGAGGCCCGGAAGCGCACGATGACGGCGCCGTCCGCCTGGTCCTCGAAGGTCTGGGTGGGGTGCCAGCGCCAGCTCTTGGCCTCGGCCGCGCCTTGCGGGGCGATGCGCAGCACCACCTCCTCGATCTCGTCCTGATAGATGCCGAAGGATTGGCTGGCGAAGACGCCCAGGTCGAAATCGGGAGGCGGGATCGCCACCCCGTCCTGAGCGGCGACATGGCTCATCCGGTCCAGACGGAAGGTCTGGATCCGGCCGGTCTCGCGGTCGGCGGCGACCAGATAGTTGGCCCGCCCGAACATGACCCCGCAGGGGGCGACGCTGCGGCGGCGCGGCTCGGCGCCCGGCCGGGAATAGGTGAAGCCCAGCGGCTGTTGCGCCAGTATGGCCCCGCGAATGGCGGTCAGCATGGCCTCGTCGGCCGAGGGGCGCGGCCCGGCCTGGACGGCGATGGTCTCGGCCCGGACCAGGGCCTCCAGGTCCGGCGCCATCCGGTTCAGGGTGGTGGAGCGCATCGCCGCCTTGAGTTTCCGTTCGAGCGCCTCCAGCGCCGCCGCCCGCGCCGGTTCGCCCGCCGCGCGCAAGGCCGTCGCCGCCTTGGTCAGCTCCAGCATCTCGGTCGCGGTCGGCGCCTGTTCGAAGGCCGACAGACCGCCGCGGATGCGCCAGCGTTTGGACGGCGGGTCCGACACCTCCTCCACCGTCGGAAACAGCATGAAGACGGCGTCGCGCATCCGCTCGGCCGTGCGGCGGCTGACGCCCATGTCGCGCGCCATCTCATCCAGGCTCAGCCCCTCGGCGCTGGCGGCCAGTCGCCGCGCCAGGTCGATCACCATGGCCGCCTTGTCGTGTCTCACCGTCGCTCCTGAATGATACGTCCGTTTCTGACGTATCAGTGCGCCATAACCCCATCATCGACAAGAGGCCGACCGCTTCAGGAGATTATCAAATGGCTCGCTTCCAACCGAACACCGCCGTCAACGCCAACCGCTATTTGATCGTGCCTTGCGAGGCCGACGGTTCGTCGGACCTGGCCGTCATCTGGGATCGGCTGGAGGAGCAGGTGGTGGACGTCATCTCCGCCGCCGCCATTGCCCGCTATTCGGACGAGGACGCCCTATGGGACGAGGCGCGGTCGGAATGGGACGCCCCGGAATGGCGTATGGCGGCCTGAGCTCAGGCGGTCTTCGGCTTGGTCCAGCGGTCGATCAGGCGCTGGGCCGGGCGTT
>MGLN01000125.1:5293-8273 GCA_001796045.1 Caulobacterales bacterium RIFOXYB1_FULL_67_16
TCGTTCAGCCAGACCGAGCCGAAATCGACGCGCCGCCCGCCGGGCATCCAGTCCAGCTTGCGCGCGATGATCAGCATCACGGTCAGGATGAACATGTGGACCATATAGATGGAGAAGGACCAGCGTCCCAGGGTCACCAGGGCCGGATGATCCAGCAGGCGCGACACCCGCCCCTCCTCGCCCGCGAACACCCAGACCAGGACGACGAAGACCAGGGTGACGGCGACCGTCACCGGCCCCTGTGCCCAGGCGACAAAGAGGCAGACGGCGACAACGGCGACGATCTCCAGCCCCGTGGCGGCAAGGCCCTTCAGGCGCGGAATGTTCATCCACAGGCCCTGCAACAGACAGCCCAGGAAGAAGCCATACACCGCGCGCGGCACGGCGAAATCGTAGGTGGTGTTCATCCAGCGCCGGGCGTAGCTGACCACCAGAATCCCGCCGATGACGGCCAGGACCAGGCCGATCCAGCGGAACCGCTTGGGCGCCGCCAGCACCAGACCAGCGAAGATCAGATAACAGGCCCATTCCGCGCTCAGCGTCCAGGACGGCCCGTTCCAGGTCAGATAAGGGTGGACGTGCCAGGCCTGAACCAGGGCCAGATTGGTGAAGATCGCCTCCACCGACCGGTCGCGCGTGAACGGCTCGGCCCCGTCGAAATGAAAGACGACCCGCGCCAGCTCCAGCCCGACATAGGCGGCCAGCATCAACACGTGCATCGGCCAGATCCGACCAAACCGCCGCACCATGAACCGCCCGGCGTCCGCCCCCGTCTTCAGCCGCTCCGCATAGGCGTGGGCGATGACGAAGCCCGACAGGACGAAGAAATAGTCGACGAACAGATAGGCGTGCTGGATGAAGTCCCAGGTTCGCCAATGGCTGGCCACGGGCATGTGGAACATCACCACCAGAACGGCGCAAACCCCGCGCAGAGAATCGAGCGCCTCGAAACGGCGATGGGCGACGGGGGCGGGTTTGGACAGCACGTTCACGGCCGCGTGATAGCGCCGGTCAAGCTCGGGCGATAGGGGTTTCAGCGGTCGGCGAGACGATGGGCCGGACGACCCGCGTCACCCCGGATGGCGGGCGCGCATCGCCTGTACGGATTGCTCGCACAGGCCGCGCAGCACCGCGCCGTCCAGCTGGTCCAGTCGGTTGACGTAGATACAGCCCACGCCGGTCTTCACCCTGCCCAGCTTCGCCACCAGATCCTCCCGCCCTGGGAAGCCGGCGACATAGAGGACCAGGTTCGCCTTGCGTGGCGAGAAGCCGATCAACGGCCAGTCGCCCGTCGGCCCGTCGGTATGGCCGAAGCCGACGATGGACGATCCCCACATGACCGCCGGTTCGCCGGTCGCCTCAGCCATCAGGGCGCACACGGCCCCGGCGTCAGCCCGTCGACGCGGATCCTCGACGGCGGCGATGAAGTCATCGACCGAGGCGTCGGTCGGTCGGGTCTTGGGCGCGCTAGCCATGATCACCCATCCCGAGGTGACCCATCATCCGGCGCCAACTCGAAACCGGCAAATTCGAACCCCGGCGCGACCGTGCATCCGACCAGGGTCCAGTCGCCCAGGCTGCGCGCCGCCTGCCACGCCCCGCTCGGAACCACCGCCTGCGGCCTCTGCCCCGCCGCCAGATCAACGCCCAGGGTCACGACGCCCTGCCCCTCGATCTCCAGCGCCAGAGGCGCGCCCGCATGGAAATGCCAGATCTCGGCCGCGTCCACCCTGTGCCAGTGCGACCTCTCGCCCGCCGCCAGCAGAAAATAGATCGCCGTCCCCACCGACCGCCCCTCGACCGTGCGCGGATCGCGGAAGGTCTCGCGATAATGCCCGCCCTCGGGATGGGGCTGGAGGTCGAGCAGGCGGATGATGTCGGCGGCTGATGCCGACGCCGGATCAGACAGGCCTGACATCAGTCGGCGCTCGTCCATCGTCCGTCGCGATACACAAAGGCCCCGCCCGCGATCCAGGGAACCGACGCAACCCCCTTGGTCCAGCCATAAGCAGCGGCCTCATAGACGACACCGGAGCGCAAGGGTTCAGCCGGCGTCAAGGCTGTGAAGCCTGCAGGGGTTTCCCCATAGGCGATCTGACCTAGCCGGACGCAACGCCCCCCTCGCGCCTCGATGTTCCAAAGGGGCTGCCCACGCGCCCCTTCCGCGAACACCTCCAGCCGATCGACACAGGCGCGCCGTTCTCCATCGAAGTGCACCACGGGCCGCTCCAGTTCACCGGACATCCGCATATGGAGCGTGGCTGAGCAGCCGCTAAGGGCCAACGCCATCAGCAGAAGCGCCCGCCGCATCACAGCCCCTTCACGATCCCCTCGACCATCTTCTTGGCGTCGGCGAACAGCATCATGGTGTTGTCGCGGAAGAACAGCTCGTTCTCGACGCCCGCATAGCCGGAGCCCATGCCGCGCTTGATGAATAGCACCGTCCCGGCCTTCTCCACGTCCAGGATCGGCATGCCGAAGATCGGCGACTGGGGGTCGGTCTTGGCGGCGGGGTTGGTGACGTCGTTGGCGCCGATGACGAAGGCGACGTCGGCGGTGGCGAACTCGGCGTTGATGTCCTCCAGCTCGAACACCTCGTCATAGGGGACGTTGGCCTCGGCCAGCAGGACGTTCATATGGCCCGGCATGCGGCCGGCGACGGGGTGGATGGCGTATTTCACCTCGACCCCCTCCTCCTTCAGCTTGTCGGCCATTTCGCGCAGAGCATGCTGGGCCTGGGCCACGGCCATGCCGTAGCCGGGCACGATGATGACCTTGGACGCATTCTTCATGATGAAGGCGGCGTCCTCGGCCGAGCCCTGTTTGACCGGCCGCGTTTCCTTGACCCCGCCGGCGCCGGCCGCCGCCGCATCCCCGCCGAAGCCGCCCAGGATGACGCTGATGAAGCTGCGGTTCATGCCCTTGCACATGATGTAGCTCAGGATCGCGCCCGAACTTCCGACCAGGGCGCCGGTGATGA
>MGLN01000125.1:8322-12405 GCA_001796045.1 Caulobacterales bacterium RIFOXYB1_FULL_67_16
GGAATAGGAGTTCAGCATCGACACCACCACCGGCATGTCGGCGCCGCCGATGGGGATGATCAGGGTCGCGCCCAGCACCAGGCTGAGGATGAAGACGCCCCAGAAGGCCCAGACGGCTGCGCCGCCCGTGCCGATCAGAATCCCGATCAGAAAGACCAGGGCGAGGCCCAGGCCGACATTGATCAGGTGCCGCGCCGGCAGGAGGATCGGCGCACCCGACATGTTCCCGTTCAGCTTGGCGAAGGCGATGACTGAGCCGGTGAAGGTGATGGCGCCGATGGCGACGCCCAGGCTCAGTTCGACGATCGACAGGGTCTTTATGCCCGTCCCGTCCTCGGACAGGATGCCGAAGGCCTCGGGCGCATAGACGGCGCCGATGGCGACCAGACAGGCGGCCATGCCGACCAGGCTGTGGAAGGCAGCGACCAGTTGCGGCATGTCGGTCATGGCCACACGCCGCGCGATCAGGGCGCCGACCCCGCCGCCGACCACGACCCCGCCCGCGATCAGCCCCAGGGTCAGGCTGTCCAGCGCCCCGGTGGTCCCCAGGGTCAGCAGGGTTACGCCGATGGCCAGGGCCATGCCGATCATGCCGTAGGTATTGCCCCGACGACTGGTCTCGGGGCTGGACAGGCCGCGCAGCGACAGGATGAACAGGACGCCGGAAACCAGATAGGCCAGTGCGGCCAAGGATGCGTTCATCCCGCCCCTCCCCTCAAGACGTGCGCGCCAGCCGCCACAGGGCGGCGGCGATGAACAGGGGGCCGATGAAGAACAGGGCCCATTCGAAGACGCCCAACGGCCGGTCCTGGGTCACGACCCGAACCAGAATGGCCGAGAAGACAAGGGCGATGCCGCAGTCGTGCAGCCGCTGGCGCTTGATCGGAATCTTCGTCCCGAACCAGCCGTACAGCCACAGGCCGAAGCCCAAGCCGGTGGCGATCCAGGAGCCGGTGATGGCGATCTGCGCGGGATCGATCATGCCGCGCCCTTGGGAGCCGGCCGCTCCTTCTTCTTGTACATGGCCAGCATCCGCCGGGTGACCATGAAGCCGCCGAAGATGTTGACGCTGGCCAGGGTCACGGCCGCCACGCCGGCGCCCTTGGCGATCCAGGCGCTGGGGCCGGCCTCGTCGCCCGACACGGCCGCCGCCGCGATCAGGCCGCCGACGATGATGACGCTGGACACCGCGTTGGTCACCGCCATCAGCGGCGTGTGCAGGGCCGGCGTCACGCTCCAGACGACATAATAGCCGACAAAGATGGCCAGCACGAAGATGGCCAGGCGGAAGACGGTGGGATCGACGTGTTCCATTGTCAGCCTTCCACACGAGGGAGGTTATCAGACGTCTGCTTGGGCTCTAGCCCTGCGGCCTTTGCCGCATAAACCGCGAGCCCGATAGCGACCGCGACGGCGAGCGGCGCCCATGTCGATCCGACCCAGATCAGCACTGCCGTCGCCGCGACGGCTAGACACAGTCCCGCGACCAGAAACGGGAGCATCTTGGGCAAATGAGGCTTCGACAGCCGATTGAAAACGTCCTGGCCCGCAAGCACCAGCATCAACCCCAGCCCCAAGACAAGGCCGATTCCCAATCGCGCGCCTTCGTCCCCGGCAAACATCCATACGGACGCTTCAGGCTGCTCGCTTCTGAAGTCTGACCACCGCTCCCAGAAGCTTTGTGCGAATATGGCGACGGCCAAAATCCAAACGCCCGCGCCAATCCATCGAGAGAGTTTCATCCCCTCACCCCCTCATGCACCACGGCCCCGCCGTGCGTCACAACGGCCGCCTTCAGGATCTCGTCCTCCAGATCCACGGCCAGAACCCCGTCCTTGATCATCAGCTCCACGAAGGCCGTCAGATTGCGGGCGTAGAGGGCGCTGGCGTCGGCGGCGATGCGGCCGGGCAGGTTGGACCAGCCGACGATGGTCACGCCGTTCGCCGTGGTCGTCACCTCGTTCAGCTTCGAGCCCTCGACATTGCCGCCGGCCTCGACCGCCAGATCGACGATGACCGAACCCGGCTTCATCGAGGCCACATGGGCCGCCGTCAGCAGCACCGGCGCGGCGCGGCCGGGGATCAGGGCGGTGGTGATGACGATGTCTTGTTTGACCACATGGCTGGCGGTCAGTTCGGCCTGTTTGGCCTGGTACTCGGGCGACATCGGCTTGGCGTAGCCCCCGGCGGTCTGGGCGTTCCTGAACTCTTCGTCCTCGACGGCCAGGAATTTGGCGCCCAGGCTTTCGACCTGTTCCTTGGTGGCGGGCCTGACGTCGGTGGCGGTGACCACCGCGCCCAGACGCCGCGCCGTGGCGATGGCCTGAAGCCCGGCGACGCCCACGCCCATAACGAAACATTTGGCGGCGGCGACCGTGCCGGCCGCCGTCATCATCATCGGAAAGCCCTTGCCATAGGCGTAGGCCGCCTCGATCACCGCGCGGTATCCGGCCAGATTGGCCTGGGACGACAGGACGTCCATGACCTGGGCGCGGGTGATGCGGGGCACGAACTCCATGGCGAAGGCGGTGGCGCCGGCGCCGCGCAGGGCCTCGACCGTCGCCTTGTCGCGCCAGGCGTCCAGCATGGCGATCACGATGGCGCCGGGCTTCAGGGCGCTGGTCTCCTGGGCCGTCGGGCCCCGCACCTTCAGCACGATGTCGGCGCCGTCCAGCACGGCGCGGGTGTCCGGCTTCACCACAGCACCTGCGGCGGCGTAGTCGGCGTCGGGAATGGACGAGCCCAGGCCGGTCCCAACCTCGACCGAGACGGTCGCGCCGAGCGCGATCAGCTTCTTCACCGTCTCGGGCGTGACGGCGCAGCGCGTCTCGCCTTCGCGACGTTCACGGGTGACGGCGACAGCGACAGCCAAGCGAATCCCCTTGTTCATGTCTGGGACGCGAGACTAGGCCGGTTTCAGGGAATCCGTCAAAGTTCAGCGTTATGCGGACAATTCCGGATGGGCTCAGTGCCCGTCGCCGCCCTTCGACTTCAGGGCGAAGCCGCCCACAACGGCCAGCACGCCTGCGCCGAGGATCCCGGCGACCAGCGTGCCGCCCGGATGGAACCACAGGGTCAGAAAGACCAGCAGACAGGCCACAGCCAGCGAGCCCCACTTGGTCAGGCCCATGAACAGTTGAAAGGTCGCCGCCTGCTCCTGGATCGGCATCTCGCCCCGGACATAGGCGGAGGCGTCGGCGTCGGCCTGGGCGGTGGCGGGGTTTTCGGCCTTGGCCATGAGAGCTCCCTGGGTCTTATCGTTGAAGGGACTATAGCGCGGGTTCAGCCGGGCGCCAGCCTCCTTGGCGAGGCCGCCCGCGGCCCCTCACCCCAGGACTTCGAACTGATCCACCAGGCGCTCCAGCCGCTTGCAGCCCACGCTCCAGAAAGCCGGGTCGCGCGGGTTCAGGCCGAAGGGCTTCAGCGCCTCGACATAGGTCTTGGCCCCGCCCCCGGCCAGCAGGTCGCGGTACAGGGGCGTGAACCCCTTGGGATCGGCCCGCCGCGCCTCCATCAGGGCCGCCACCAGCAGATCCCCGAAGGCGTAGGCGTAGACATAGAAGGGCGAGTGGACGAAGTGGCTGACATAGGCCCACCAGTGCTCGTAGCCGGGGTTCAGGGTGACGGCCGGCCCCAGGGACGCGCCCATCTCGGTCAGCCACAGCTCGTTGATCCGCTGCTGCGAGACCTCGCCCTTCTGCCGCTCGTCGTGGAAACGGGTTTCGAACCGGTGGAAGGCGATCTGGCGCACCACCGTGTTCAGCCCGTCCTCGATCCGCCCCGCCAGCAGGCCGCGCTGCTCCCGCTTGGGCGCCGTCGCCAGCAGGCGATCAAACGTCAGACCCTCGGCGAAGATTGAGGCGGTCTCGGCCAGGGTCAGGGGGGTGTCGGCCAGAAGCGTGCCCTGGTCCGCCGCCAGGGTCTGGTGCACCCCGTGGCCCAGTTCGTGGGCCAGGGTCAGGACGTCGCGCCGCTCGCCCATCCAGTTCAGGAAGACATAGGGGTGGCGGTCGGCGGTGACCGGGTGAGCATAGGCGCCCGACTGTTTGCCCGGCCGGGCGCGGCCGTCGATCCAGGGCCGGT
>MGLN01000125.1:12435-12973 GCA_001796045.1 Caulobacterales bacterium RIFOXYB1_FULL_67_16
CGGCCCCCAGGTCCGAGAAACTGTCCAGAACGATCTCCCGGCCCTGGCTCCAGGTAAAGGCGCGCGGGGCGGTGGTCTCGATCGGGGCGTTGCGGTCCCAGTGATCCAGCCGCGCCTTACCCATGGCCTTGGCCTTCAGCGCGTAATAGCGGTGGGACAGACGCGGATAGGCTTCGGCCACGGCCTCGGCCATGGCGTCCACCGCCTCGCCGTCGACCTCATTGCCCAGGTGGCGGCTGTCGGCGGGCCGTTTGAAGCCGCGCCAGCGATCCTCCATCGCCTTGTCTGCGGCGACCGTGTTCAGCACCAGGGCCAGGGTCGGGGCGCGGGCGGCCAGGGCCTCCGACAGCCCCTCGGCGGCGGCCTTGCGCCGCGCGGGCTTGGGATCGGACAGGCGGTTCAGCGCCTCGGCCAGGGTCAGGCTCTCATTCCCTGCCTTGGCGCGCAGCGCCGCCAGCTGTTCGTCGAACAGGCGCGGCCACTGGGCCGTGATCGGGCCGCGTTCGGCGATGAAGGTCTCCAGCTCGCTGGACAGTTC
>MGLN01000125.1:13013-16801 GCA_001796045.1 Caulobacterales bacterium RIFOXYB1_FULL_67_16
CAGCGTCAGCCAGACGGTCGGAGTGGCGATGGCGGTGATCTTTTCGCGCACATCCGCCTCGAAGCCCTGCGCCCCCGCATCGTCCCGCGCCGTCGAGGCCGACAGGAAGGCGTAGGCGCCCAGGGCCCCCAGCACGTCCGACGCCTGCTCATAAAGACCGATCGCCTCGTGCAGGATCGAGCCCAGGGCCGCAGGATCGTTCGACGCCCCGACCAGCCGCCCGCGCAGCCCGTTCAAGGTCTCGACCTTCTGCCGGGCCCGCGCCAAATCGGCGGCCAGCCGCGCGTCGTCCCGCGAGGCGTAGAGGTCGGACAGGTCCCACAGGGGGGCGTCGATGTCGGGGGTCTTGAAGGGGGCGTTCATACCCCTGTTTTGGGGAAGTCTGGCTCGCGCCGCAACCGCGCGCCGCTATCTTGCCGCATCCGGGCGCCTCATACTGGGCCGCAAACGGGGGCGAGCGTCATGAACGAGTGGATGCACGACGGCGGACGCCAGGGGCTGGACGGGGAGCGGCGGCTGTTCGCCGCGCGTCTGGCGACCGGACTGATCCAGGGCGGCGCCCTGTATCTGCTGTACCGGGCGGCGGAGGTCGGGATGTGGCCCGACACCCGGCCCGAGGTCTTCGGCGGCCTGGCCCTGGCCTTCGGCTATGCGCCCGCCGTGCTTCTGGCGGCGGTCGGACGGCTGAAGCCCCTGCCGCTGGCTCTGTGGACGGCCGCTGCGGCGGCGGCCCTGTTCCTGATGGGCTGGCACGACGTGGCGCGGCGGGTGATCCCCCAAAACGACCAGGCCCCCTATCTTGAGTTTCCCGTCCTGGCCTTCAGCGCCGCCGCCCTCTTCGTGGCCCACCACCTGATCCTGCCGGCGATCCGCGAACGGCGCTGGCGGGCCGATTATCACGCCTATTTCGACGTGGCCTGGAAAGCGGGCGTGCAGCTGGCGCTGTCCCTGGGCTTCACCCTGGCCTTCTGGCTCCTGCTGCAACTGGGCGCGGCCCTGTTCCACGTCATCGGCGTCAAGGCCCTCAGCTCCCTGATCGGCGAGGCCTGGTTCGCCATACCCGTCACCTGCCTGGCCTTCGCCCTGGCGGTCCAGCTGACCGACGTGCGCGACGGACTGATCCGGGGCGTGCGGACCGTGGCCCTGATGCTGCTGTCCTGGCTGCTGCCGGTCATCGCCCTGCTGACGGCCGGCTTCCTGGCCGCCCTGCCCTTCACCGGCCTGGAGCGTCTGTGGGACACGGGCAGCGCCACGGCCCTGGTGCTGGCCGCGGCCGCCGCCCTGATCGTCCTGATCAACACCGCCTATCAGGACGGCCGCCCCGACAATCTGCCGCCCGCAGCCCTGCGGATCGCCACCCGGATCGCGGGCGCGCTTGTCGCGCCCCTGGTCGGCCTGGCCTTCTGGGGGCTGGCGCTACGCATCGGCCAGCACGGCCTGACGCCGGACCGGATCATCGCCCTGGCCTGCGCGGTCGTCGGCGCCGTCTATGCGGTCGGCTATCTGATCGCGGCCGTGCGGCCCGGCCGTTGGATGCGCCCGCTGGAGACGACCAACATCGCCGCCGGCGTCCTGGCCGTCGCCGCCGTCCTGGCCCTGTTCAGCCCCCTGCTGACCCCGGCGCGCCTGTCAGTCGCGGACCAGGTCGCGCGGCTGGAGCGCGGGGCGGTAAGGCCTGAAGCCTTCGACTACGACTTCCTGCGCTTCGACAGCGGCAAGGCGGGGTTGGCGGCTCTGGACCGCTTGGCGCGGTCGTCCGACGCCAGGACGGCCGAACTGGCCCGTCAGGCTAAGGCCCGAGACGCGCGCCAGTCCCTGACCGCGCCGGAACGGCAAGCGCGCGCAGCGGGCATTCAGATCCAGCCCGTCCCTGGCCAGACCACGCCGCCCAGCTTCGCCGCCCAGCTGTTTCGCCAGGACAACCTTATGTACGCCTGCGCCGCCGACACGCCCTGCCGGCTGCGCAATCTCGATCTGGACGGCGACGGCCGTCCGGAGGTTCTGCTGGCGACCTCCAGCGCCGTTCTGACCTTCTCGCAGAACACCGACGGTCA
Organism: Caulobacterales bacterium RIFOXYB1_FULL_67_16; assembly: GCA_001796045.1. Lineage (GTDB taxonomy): Bacteria > Pseudomonadota > Alphaproteobacteria > Caulobacterales > Caulobacteraceae > Brevundimonas. The sequence goes on from MGLN01000125.1 coordinate 15,068, forward strand.
GTGGGTGCAGACCGCGACCTATGTCGTGGCCTGCGCCCCGGGGACGCCCGAAAAGCTGGCGAAGGGCTTTGCAGAACGGTTCGCGGTCGCACCGGCCGGCCTTCCGGATCTGATCGTGGGCGGCCGCAGATTGCAGGCCCAGCCGGAGATCCGGTGCCCGCCGTCGGCGCCGCGTTAACCCCCCGCTCACCACGCCCTCTCACCCGATTTTCACCTCGTCCCCCTAGAAATCGTCCCGAAACGGGCCAGTCCGATCCACGGGCGGCCCCTCGGTGATGACAAGGGACGCCCCATGGCCAAGACCGTTCTGGTCGTCGACGACGATCCGACCCAGCGCCGCCTGTTGCAGGCCGTGCTCGAACGCGACGGTCACGCCGTGGTCCATGCCGCAAGCGGCGGCGAGGCCATCGACCGGATGACGCGCGGCGGCGGCGCCGACGTGATCCTGCTGGACATGATCATGCCCGAGATGTCGGGGCTGGAATGCTTGGCCGAGCTGCGCAGCGCGGGCGTGACCACGCCGGTCATCGTGCTGACGGCCAACGGCGGCATCGACACCGTCGTCAAGGCCATGCAGGCCGGCGCCCAGGACTTCTTCGTCAAGCCGGTCGGACCCGAACGCCTACTGGTCGGGGTGCGCAACGCCCTCAAGCTGGAGCAGCTGACCACCGAGGTCGGTCGTCTGACCAAGCGGGTCCAGGGCCGCGCCAGCTTCGACGACATCATCGGCGACAGCGCCCCCATGCGGATGGTCAAGGCCCTCGGCGCGCGGGCGGCAAAGTCCTCCATCCCCGTCCTGATCACCGGCGAAAGCGGCGTCGGCAAGGAGGTGATCGCCCGCGCCCTGCACGGCGCCGGCGACCGGGCCGGCAAGCCCTTCGTCGCCGTCAACTGCGGCGCCCTGCCCGCCAATCTGGCGGAATCCATTCTGTTCGGCCACGAGAAGGGCGCCTTCACCGGCGCCGTCGACAAGACCCTGGGCAAGTTCCGCGAGGCGGACGGCGGCACCCTGTTCCTGGACGAGATCGGCGAACTGCCGCTGGATCTTCAGGTCAAGCTGCTGCGCGCCCTGCAGGAAGGCGAGATCGACCCCGTCGGCGGCAAGCGCCCGGTCAAGATCGACGTCCGCATCGTCTCGGCCACCAATCGCGACCCCGCGCAACAGGTCCGGGACGGCGCCTTCCGCGAGGATCTGTTCTACCGGCTGAACGTCTTCCCGATCGAGGCCCCGTCCCTGCGTGACCGGCGCGAGGACATCCCCGCCCTGATCGATCATTTCATCGCCCGCTTCAACGCCGAGGAAGGCCGCCGCATCGCCGGCTGCGCGCCCGAGACCCTGGCCATGCTCCAGGCCTATGACTGGCCCGGCAATGTCCGCCAGCTGGAGAATGCGGTCTTCCGCGCCATCGTCCTGGCCGACTCGCCCTTCCTCCAGCCCTACGACTTCCCGTCCATCTCGGGCGTGGCCGCGCCCCTGCCAGATGCGACGCCTACGCCGCCCGCCGCGGCGCCGTCCTACGCCGACCTGCCGCCCCTGCCGGACCAGCCGATCCGCATCCTGGACGACCGCGGCCATCTGCGGACTCTGGAGGACATCGAACGCGACCTGATCCAGCACGCCATCGAGGTCTACGCCGGCCACATGAGCGAAATCGCCCGCCGCCTGGGCATCGGCCGCTCGACCCTGTACCGCAAGGTTCGCGAACAGGGGCTGGAGGGGCAGCTGAAAGAGGC
>MGLN01000125.1:16896-17166 GCA_001796045.1 Caulobacterales bacterium RIFOXYB1_FULL_67_16
AGAGGACGTTGTTGAGAAACAGCAGCATGAACAGGCCTATGTCCGGCGCATTCTCCCGCATGAAGCTGGTCATTACAGTGGGAAACGCCGTCAGGCCGATCGTCAGAAACACCACAGGCGGCAGACCCCAATAGCCCGCCCGGCCGGTGTCATGCAGACGGCGCGTCACGGCGGCGGCCAAAAGGATCACAACCGCTGCCACGCCGATCCTCAGAACCAGGAAAAACGGGCCCATATCCGGCATGAACGTCGGATCGTGGATTTCGACCG
>MGLN01000126.1:0-6738 GCA_001796045.1 Caulobacterales bacterium RIFOXYB1_FULL_67_16
CGACGGCTGATAGGTCCGCTTCACGGTCGGCTCCTGACGTTAAAAGGTTGGGCGACGGGGCAAAACGCGTCCGCCGCAGGAAGGGCGGGCGTATAAGTCGCATGTCCGCGTGAGTCAACGCTCGGACGGCATTTCGGGAATGAAGAGCCTATGGCGAAACGAACGGCGAAGGAATGGGGCCTGCGACTGCTGCCGCTGGCGGTCATCGCCGGCCTGGTGGCCGCCTTCTTCGCCCTGGGCTGGAACCGCTATCTGTCGATGGACCTGATCCGCGAGCACGGGCTGAACCTCCAGGCCTACGCCCAGACCCACTGGTGGATCGCCTTGATCGGCTTCGTCGCCGTCTACGCCCTGGCGACCGCCTCCACCATTCCGGGGCCGGTCTTCCTGACCCTTCTCGGCGGTATGATGTTCGGCCCCTATGTCGGCGCCCTGGCCCAGGCGAGCGGCGCCACCATCGGCTCGGTCGTCATCTATTATGTCTATCGCACCTCGATCGGGACCTGGCTGCGCGCCAAGTTCGAGGCCGACGCCGGCTTCATGGACCGGCTGGCCAAGGGGATCGACCGCAACGCCTTCACCACCCTGTTCACCCTGCGCGTCATCCCCAGCGTCCCCTTCGTCCTGGTCAACGCCACGGCGGGCATGATGGCCGTGCCGCTGCGGCCCTATGTGATCGCCACCTTTATCGGCCTACTGCCCTCCACCTTCATCTACACCTGGATCGGGTCGCAACTGGGCGACCTGCTGCGGGCCGGGGTGCGGCCGGACCTGCCCATGCTGCTGCGCCAGTTCTTCTGGCCGCTGATGGGGGTGGTCTTTCTGTCGCTGCTGCTGCCTATCGGCATCAAGCTGGTCCAGATGATCCGCGCCAGACGAGCAGAGACGGCGCCGGCATGAGCGCGCTGTTCGACAAGGCGGCGGCGGCGCTGAAACTGTCGCCCGAGGCGGTCGAGACCTGGCGCGAGCGGCTGCGTCCCCGCGCGCCTGACGGCCTGTCGGCGCGGCTGCTGCTGCTGACCGTGGCCTTCACCCTGGCGGTCGAGGCGCTGATCATGGGGCCGAACCTGGCCGCCTTCCACGAGCGCTGGCTGCGCGACCGCCTCCAGGCCGCCGAACTGGCCTCGGTCGGGGTCGAGGCCCTGCCCTACAGCGCGGTCGAGGACGACACGGCGGCCGAGCTGATGCGGATCGGCGGGGTCCAGGCCGTGGCCCTGACCGAACAGGGGGTCCGACGTCTGCTGCTCCAGGCGCCCAATCTGCCGCGCGCGCCCGAGCTGATCGACCTGCGCCAGCAGAACAGCTGGGCGCGGCTGACCGACCCCTGGCGCACCCTGTTCGGCCATCCGGACCGGTCGCTGCGGGTCCAGGCCAAGCCCCGCTATCGCTCGGGCGACTTCATCGAGATCGTCACCCCGGCCCAGCCGCTCAAACTCGAGCTGAAGGCCTTCCTGCTGAACAGTCTTCTGGTCTCCCTGCTGATCTCCCTGACGGCAGGCGCCCTGCTGTACGGCGGTCTGGCCCTGCTGGTGCTGCGGCCGCTCCGGCGCGTCACCCGGTCTATGGAGCGCTTCGCCGCCGATCCCGAGAGCGAGGCCGAGACGCCGTCGGACCGGCACGACGAGATCGGCCGGGTCGAGCGGGAACTGGCCCGGATGCAGGAAGAGGTCCGCCAGTCCCTGCGCTCGCGCGCCCGGCTTGTGGCCCTGGGCGAGGCGGTGGCCAAGATCAATCACGACCTGCGCAACATGCTGACCTCGGCCCAGATGGCGTCCGAGCGGCTGGCGACCTCGGCCGACCCCCAGGTGGCCAAGGCCCTGCCGCGGCTGGAGCGGGCGCTGAGCCGGGCCGCCGGCCTGTCGCGCAATGTGCTGGAATATGGCCGCAGCGAGGAGCCGGCGCCCCAGAAGACCCGCGTGGTCCTGACCAAGGCCCTGACCCTGGCGGCGGAGGACGCCGGCCTGGAACCGGACGGCGTGCGGCTGGTCAAACAGGTGCCGGCCCGGTTTGCCGTCGAGGCTGATCCGGACCAGCTGTACCGGATCCTGGTCAATCTGATGCGCAACGCCCGGCAGGCGATCGAGGCAGATCCGGGCCGCCCCCCCGAGCGGCGGGGCAAGGGGGCGATCACAGTAAGCGCCTTCGGGCAGGACGGGGTCTGCGTCGTCCGCATCGCCGACGACGGGCCGGGTATTCCGCCGCGTCTGGCCGAACGGCTCTTCGAGCCCTTCGTCAGCTCCAAGAGTTCGGACGGCTCCGGCCTGGGCCTGACCATATCGCGCGAGCTGGCGGCCCTGCACGGCGGCGAGCTGAGACTGGTCCCCAACGCCGATGCGGCAGGCGCGGTGTTCGAACTGCGCCTGCCGGCCTGACCTCGTCAGGCGGCCTTCAGCGTCGCCATGTCGATCACATAGCGGTAGCGGGCGGCGCCGTTCTCGATCTTCACATAGGCTTCGTTGATGTCGGCGATGTCGATCATCTCGACTTCCGGCGCGATGCCGTTTTCCGCGCAAAAGTCGAGCACGTCCTGGGTTTCCTGCAGGTTGCCGATCAGGGAGCCGCCGACCGTCTGGCGTTTGAACGCCAGTTTGGCGTTGTCGACCCCGTCCACGACATCCAGATTGCCCACCACCACGAAGGCTCCGTCGCGCTTCATCAGATCCAGCAGCGCGCCGATTTCGTGCTTGTCCGGCACCGTCGAGAGGATGAAGTCGAAGGTCCCGGCCAGCGGGGCCAGGGCGGTCTTGTCGGTTTCGATATAGGCGGCGTCGGCGCCCAGACGTTTGGCGTCCTCGATCTTGTCGGGGGTGGTGGTCAGCACGGTCACCTCGGCGCCCATGGCCTTGGCCAGCTTGGCCGCCATATGACCCAGGCCGCCGTATCCCAGGACGGCCACCTTGGCGCCCGCCTCGACGCCCCAGTGGTGCAGGGGCGACCAGGTGGTCACGCCGGCGCACAGGATCGGCGCGGCGGTCTTGGGATCGAGACCCTCGGGGATCCGCAGGACAAAATCCTCGGGCACGACGACCGTATCAGAATAGCCGCCGAAGGTGTTGTCGCGGCCATAGATGTTGGACCCGTCCTTCGTCGCCGTGGCCGGCGTCATCGGGCCGTTGTAGGTGGCCAGCCAGCCGTTCGGGCCTTCGCAATAGTTCTGGTCGCCTGCGCTGCAGGCCTCGCACTGGCGGCAGCTGTCGATCATGCAGCCCACGCCGACCAGGTCGCCTTCCCTGAAGCGCGACGTTTCCGCCCCGACCTGTTTGACCCGCCCGACGATCTCGTGGCCCGGCACGCACGGATAGACCGTATTGGACCATTCGTTCTTCACCTGGTGGATGTCCGAGTGGCAGACCCCGGCGTAGAGCACCTCGATCACCAGCTCGTTGGGCCTGGGGTCGTCCCGCTCGAACGTCATGCGCTCAAGCTTGGAAAGCGCGGTCTTTGCGCCGTAACCGGTCGATTGGAACATGGAAGTCTCCGGGGGTGGGGTAGGCAACCAATCCACCGTGCCTGAAGACGTTCCCCTGAGGCCTATTCCAGACCGTCGTCGGAGACGACGAAGGGGCGGTTGGCCGCCTTGGCCTGGGCGGCCAGCTCGTCCTGGACCAGATGCCAGCGGCGCAGACGCTCGTAGCTGATGGCGTGGTCGGGCGAGGCTTCCAGCCAGTGGCGGAAGTCCTCGATCTGCAGCCGGGCGTTGGGGCCGTTGGGGTCCGGAAGGGCCGGGACATTGGGCAGCCGGCGCGCCACTTCGGCGGGGATGGGGTAGTCTCCGGACGAGGTGCTGAGGATCATGAAGGCGGCTCGGCGGCGAGGAGGGCGGCTGGGAGAAGACAAGCATGACGCGAAGCGGCGCTGGGCGCCACCTTTTCGTCATCAAGACGTTCTTGCCGCAACCCTGTTGAAAGGCCAAGCTTCCGCCGCAGCCGAACCCCGGAGACGTCCATGATCATCCGCACCGCCCTGATCTGCGCCCTGCTGGGGACGGCGACGCCCGCCCTGGCCGGGTTGCAGGAGGCCCCCGACCCCTATCGCGACCAGCGGGTCCTGCCCGACCCCAACGACCCCAAGGCGCGCGAGGCGCTGGAGCGGGCGCGGGGCGAGGCCTATCACCGGGCTGACGATTCCAAGCAGACCGAGGAGGAGCTGCGCACCACCCGGGCCCTGAACGCCGAGATCGCCGCCCAGAACGATTTGGCCGACCGATCCGACGAAGCGGCCCGGCTGGAGTATGACGCCGCCCTGGCCCGGCATCAGATCGAGGTCCGCCGGATCCAGGAGGAGACCCGCGCCGCGGCCGAGGCGACCCGGGCGGCCCAGGAACAGTACGACCGGGACTACGCCGCCTGGCGCGAACAGGTGCGGCTGTGCCAGTCGGGCTTCCGCGAGGCCTGCACGGCCCGACCCGCCTGGGTCAGGCCGCAGCCCTAAAGCCGGCTCAACCGGCGACCAGGCTCATGTCGCGCCGGGCCATCATCCGGTCGAACTCGGTCCAGACGCCGTCGGCGCCGTGCCAGTTCCCCTGGGTCGCCGCCTTCGAATATTCGGTGGCGCGGGCCTCGAAGAAGTTGGCGTGTTCGACGCCCGACAGCAGGGCCTGCAGCCAGGGCAGCGGGTTTTCCTTCACCCCGTAGACCTCGGGCAGTTTCAGCTGGCGCAGGCGCCAGTCGGCGATGAAACGGATGTACTGCTTGATGTCGTCGGGGGTCATGCCCTCGACCGCGCCCATTTCGAAGGCCAGGTCGATGAACTTGTCCTCCATCTTCACCACCGTCTTGCAGCAGTCGACGATGTCGTCGGCCACGGCCTTGGTGACGGCGCCCGTCTCCTTGTTGAAGGCGTGGTAGAGCTTGATGATGCCCTCGCAGTGCAGGCTCTCGTCGCGCACCGACCAGGAGACGATCTGGCCCATCCCCTTCATCTTGTTCATGCGCGGGAAGTTCATCAGCATGGCGAAGGAGGCGAACAACTGAACCCCTTCGGAGAAGCCGCCGAACATGGCCAGGGTCCGGCAGATGTCGGCGTCTGAGTCCACGCCGAACTGGCCCATATAGTCGTGCTTGTCCCGCATGGCCTCATATTCCATGAAGGCGCCGAACTCGCTCTCGGGCATGCCGATGGTCTCGAGCAGCAGGGCGTAGGCCGCGATATGGATGGTCTCCATATTGCCGAAGGCGGCCAGCATCATCTTCACTTCGGTCGGTTTGAACACCCGGCCGTAGCGTTCCATGTAGTTGTCCTGAACCTCGATGTCCGCCTGGGTGAAGAAGCGGAAGATCTGGGTCAGCAGATTGCGTTCATTGTCGTTCAGGGTCGAGGCCCAGTCCTTGACGTCCTCGCCCAGCGGCACCTCTTCCGGCATCCAGTGGACCTGCTGCTGCTTCTTCCACATGTCGAAGGCCCACGGATAGCGGAACGGCTTGTAGGCGGCGGAGGGCGTCAGAAGACCGGCGCGGTCGGGGCGGATGATCGGGGTGATGGCGTTCATCGAACTGGACCTGAAAGAGCGATTCCGGAGAGGGGTTCACCATGCGACTCCGCACGCCCGGCGCCAAGTCGGAAATCACCTATTTGGTGATCACAAATTGTCCTACCCGCTACATCTTGTGGTTCGGATTGAGGAAACTGGGGACGGGCCTGGGGACGGCCCGCCAGAGCCCCGGACCCGACTGGCGCAAAAACAGGGTGCCAGGGCGCCAAAGGCGCCAAAAGCGCCAGGCCGGTCACCGGGCGTCCGCCGGGGACGCGGCGCGGCGCGCCCCCGCTACCGCCTGAGCCGCCTCTTCTTCCGCCTTGATCGCAGCCCTGATCCGGTCCGAGGCGGTCAGCCCGGCGAGGTCGTTCAGGAAGGCGGCGCGGATATGATCGGCCTCGCGGAAGGGCTGGGACTCGTCGTCCACCCCGGCCCCGGTGCGCTGGGCCAGCTGGACCAGCCGCATCCAGGCGACGGCCTCGGCCGGACGACGCAGGGCCGCCGCCTCGCACGCCTGTTTGAAGGCGTAGCGACGCAGCTCCGCCGGAGCAGGATCGACCAGCAGGTCGAACAGGTCGTTTTCGTTGGCCGTAACCATGGCCGCCAGTTCAGGCCGCGCCTGCAAGGCCGCCTGGCGGTCCTGGCCGTCGCGGGTCCAGGCCGGCATGTCGGCCATCGGCCCGATGTCGCGGTCGCATCGTCGCCAGCCCTCCGCCGCCGCGCGGCGGCGCAGACCGCGCACGGAGATGCGGTAGCGTTCGGCGACCAGGGCGGCCGGCTGGCCCGACTGATAGTCGCGGCGGACATGGACCCAGAGGTCGGTTTCGGTGTTTTGTGCATCGGTCATGGGCCGATTGTAGGCACGGTTTCGAACGCGGATATTTAAAGGGCGGTTTTTGGGGTCAAGCCTTTGAAATCTCGGCGCCCGGACCGTCAGCCAAAAAATTAAGCCCAACATTCAGGAGGGATCGGATGAGTTTCACCGTCTATGGCGCCGCCGGGTCCGGATCGGTTCCGGTCGAGGCGACGCTGACCCTGTTGGGGCTGGATTACACCGTGGTCGAGGCGCCGACTTGGGAGGGGGAGGCCGAGCGGGACAAGGTGGCGCCGGTCAATCCGATGCGGCAACTGCCGGTCCTGGTCACGCCCGAGGGCGAGATCCTGACCGAGAGCGCCGCCATACTGATCTGGCTGGCGGACCGTCATCATCCCTCCAGCCGGGCCGGGGCGGGGCTGGCGCCCGGGCCGGACGACGCCCGGCGCGG
>MGLN01000126.1:6787-9044 GCA_001796045.1 Caulobacterales bacterium RIFOXYB1_FULL_67_16
ATGATGGACCGCCAGATCGAACCGGGGCGGTTCCTGCTGGGCGAGAGCCTGACGGTGCTGGACCTCTATGTGGCCGTGGCCAGCCGGTGGACGCCGCGCCGCGCGCGCTTCTACGAGGTCGCGCCGAAGATGGCGGCGGTGGTGAAGCGGGTGGATGAGCTGCCGGAGCTCAGGGATTTCTGGGCGGAACGGTTTCCGTTCGAGGCGGGGTGAGCGGGGGTCGCGTCTGCGGCCAAGAACCCCTCCACCCCCGCGCGAAGAGCGCGGCGGTCCCCTCCCCGCAAAGCGGGGCGGAGACGGTGCGACGGCCGCTTCGCGGGCCGCAAGAAGACGAGGGCTTCTGGGTCTCCGCTGCGTTGCGCCCGGAATGACTTAGGTCAGTTCGCCGGTCTGGCCGCCGCCAGGGCGGCTTTCTGGCGGGCGATTTCGGCGTCGCGGGCGCGGTCCTGGGCGGCGAGTTCGTGTTCGATGCGGACCAGTTCGCGGTTCTTTTCGGCCGAGGCCTCGGCGCGGGAGACGCCGTTGGGGCGGCCGGTGATTTCGGCGATGGAGATGGGCTGGGCGCAGATGCGGTTTTCCATGTCGTACCACTTGCCCGCCGCCTCGCAGCGTTCGCCCGGCGCGACCCAATAGGCCTGGACGGCGAAAACCCCCATGATCGACAGGCCGAACAGGGCGAAGAAGATCATGATCAGGCGGGGAAAGGTGAGGAATCGCTTCATCTCGAGATCCGTTCGGCGGTTTTTTGCACGGGAGCTTGACCCCGCGTTACGTTGACAGGCCTTCGCGACCGCTCCATGTCCTGCCCCTACATTCAGGCGAATTCACGGATAGACCCATGAAGGTTCTCGTCCCCGTCAAACGGGTGATCGACTATAACGTCAAGGCCCGCGTCAAGGCCGACCAGTCCGGCGTCGATCTGGCCAACGTCAAGATGAGCATGAATCCCTTCGACGAAATCGCCGTCGAAGAGGCGGTGCGTCTGAAGGAAGGCAAGGATCATCACGCCGCCGGCACGGCCACCGAGATCGTCGTGGTCTCGATCGGCGTGACCCAGGCCCAGGAGACGATCCGCACCGCCCTGGCCATGGGCGCGGATCGGGGCGTGCTGATCCAGTCGGACACGGACCTGGAGCCGCTGGCGGTCGCCAAGCTGCTGAAGGCCGTGGTCGAGGAGGAGAAGCCCGACCTGGTGCTGATGGGCAAACAGTCGATTGACGGCGACAACAATGCGGTCGGCCAGATGCTGGCCGCCCTGCTGGACTGGCCCCAGGCGACCTTCGCCGGCAAGCTGGTGATCGACGGCGGCAAGGCGACGGTGACGCGCGAGGTCGACGGCGGCCTGCAGACCATCGCCGCCGAACTGCCGGCGGTGGTGACGGTGGACCTGCGGCTGAACACGCCGCGCTACGCCTCCCTGCCCAATATCATGAAGGCCAAGAAGAAGGAGATCGCCATGAAGGCGGTCGCCGACTACGGCGTCGATGTCGCCGACCGTCTGAAGGTGGTCAAGGTCACCGAGCCGCCCAAGCGCGCCGCCGGCGTCAAGATCGACAGCGCCGCCCAGCTGGTCGAATCCCTCAAGTCCGCAGGAGTGCTGTAAGATGGCCGTCCTCGTCATCGCCGATCACGACGGCTCGGCCGTTCGCGACACCACCCACAAGACCGTGACCGCCGCCCTGGCCCTGTCGTCCGAGGTGGACGTTCTGGTCGTGGGCCAGGGGGCGCAGGCCGTGGCCGACGGCGCCGCCAAGATCGCCGGGGTCCGCAAGGTGCTGCTGGCCGAGAGCGCCGGCCTGGGCAAGGTCCTGGCCGAGGCCGTCGAGGCCACCGTCCTGCCGCTGGCCGGCGGCTACGACGCCATTCTGACGCCCGCGACCACGGACGGGAAGAATTTCGCCCCCCGGATCGCCGCCAAGCTGGACGTGGCCCCGATCTCGGACATCGTCGAGGTGGTGTCGGCCGACACCTTCGTGCGGCCGATCTACGCCGGCAATGCGCTTGAGACGATCCAGTCGGGCGACGCCAAAAAGGTGATCACCGTGCGCCCCACCGCCTTCGCGGCGGCGGGCGAAGGCGGCTCGGCCCCGGTCGAGAGCGTGGCGGGCGCCGATGCGCCCAAGACGACCTTCGTCGCCGAGGAAATGGTCAAGTCGGACCGTCCGGAACTGGGCGCCGCCAAGATCATCGTCTCGGGCGGCCGCGCCCTGGGCTCGGCGGAAGAATTCCACGCCGTGATGGAGCCCCTGGCCGACAA
>MGLN01000126.1:9052-9126 GCA_001796045.1 Caulobacterales bacterium RIFOXYB1_FULL_67_16
CCGCCATCGGCGCCAGCCGTGCGGCGGTCGATGCGGGTTACGCCCCCAACGACTATCAGGTCGGCCAGACCGGC
>MGLN01000127.1:0-6714 GCA_001796045.1 Caulobacterales bacterium RIFOXYB1_FULL_67_16
TGCGCCCGCCTCGCCACCGCCCCGTTCATCACGGTCGACACCGAGTTCATGCGGGAAACGACCTACTGGCCCAGGCTGTGCCTGATCCAGGCCGCGTCCGCCGATCACGCCGGGATCATCGATCCCATGGCCGAAGGTCTGGATCTCGAGCCCTTCCTGGACCTGTTGCGGGATCCGAAGATCATCAAGGTCTTCCACGCCTGTCGCCAGGACGTCGAAATATTCGTGCGCCTGGGCGCCATGCCCAAGCCGCTGTTCGACACCCAGGTGGCGGCCATGGCGGCCGGGTTCGGCGAGCAGGTCGCCTATGATTCGCTGGTGCGGCAGATGCTGCGGGTCGAGCTGGACAAGGGCAGCCGCTTCACCGACTGGGCGCGACGCCCCCTGTCGGACAGTCAGCTGGTCTACGCCCTGGGCGACGTGACCCATCTGGCGGCCCTCTATCCCAAGCTGCGCGACCGGCTGAAGAAGGAGGGGCGGCTGGACTGGGTGATGTCCGAGATGGAGAGCCTGACCGATCCGGCCCTCTACGACACCAATCCCGAGAACGTCTGGAAGCGGCTGAAGCCCAAGAAGTTCTCAGCCAAATATCTGGCCGCCTTCAAGGCCGTAGCCGTCTGGCGCGAACGCGCCGCCCAGGAGCGCGACCAGCCGCGCGGCCGGATTCTGAAGGACGAGGGCATAGATGAGGTGGCGCAACAGGCCCCGACCGATCCGGACGCCTTCAACCGGCTGCGTTCGGTGCCCAAGGGGTTCGGCGGATCGCGTCTGGGCCTGGAGCTGGCCGAGGAGCTGAAACGCGTCCTGGCCGATCCGGAAGCCCATGCGCCGGAGATGGAGCGCCCGGCCCACCGTCAACCCGCGCCCCCGTCCGTGGTCGAGCTGCTGAAGGTGTTGCTGAAGGCCAAGAGCGACAACGCCGGCGTCGCGCCCAAGCTGATCGCCACCGTCTCCGACCTGGAGAAGATCGCGGTCGCCGACGACGCCGACGTGGACGCCCTGAAGGGCTGGCGGCGCCAGATCTTCGGCGAGGACGCCCTGAAGCTGAAGCGGGGCGAGATCGCCCTGGTGCTGAGCGGCGCGCGGGTCGAGGTGGTCGAGATCGAGGGGTAGGGCCTAAGCGGCCGGCGGCTCCCACAATTCGATGGGATTGCCCTCGGGGTCGTGGATGCGGGCGAAGCGGCCGACCTCGGGACTGGCGTCCCATTCCGGCTTGACTAGGACCTCTACCCCGGCGGCCTTCAGGGAGGTGATCAGGTCGTCCAGGCGCTCGACCCTCAGGTTCAGCATCCACCGTTTGTCCGGGGCGAAATAGTCGCTCGTCTCCTTGAACGGCGAGAAGACGGTGGGGCCCGCCTGCTGGTCCCACAGGAACTGACCTTCGGGGGCGCCGACGCCCAGGTGTTTCAGATACCAGGCGGCAAGGCCCTGCGGGTCCTGGGCGCGGAAGAAGAAGCCGCCGATTCCGGTGACGGGCATGGGTGTGTCCTCTCGTTTCCCGAGACGCTGAACCCTGTTCGCCCGACTGTCTAGATCGACAGGCTCAACTCCATGGCTTCGGCCAGCGCCTTGGCGCGCTTCTTCGTCTGTTCGCCCAGAAGCACGTCGGCATAGCCCTCTGCGGCCGTCAGCGTCAGGCTGCCGTCCTTCACCCTCGCCGTCGCGTTGGCGAGCAGCTGGGACGACCGGCCGGACAGGTCGCAGGCCAGGCGGATGGCCAGGCCCAGAGCGCGGGCGCGTTTGACGGCGTTCTCGTCCAGCAGGCGGCCGATCACTTCGGGCTGGGGCGTTGCCGCGCCGCCGCCGTAGCGCGCGTTCATCACGGCGGCCAGGAAGGCGCGTTCCGCATGGCTGACGCCGGCGACGGGCGCGCGCAAGACCTGGTCGAAGGCCAGTTCCAGCCGATGATCGGGGTGCAGCCGGGCGCCCAGGTCGGACAGTCGGCAGGCGGCCGCGGTCAGAACCGCATCTCGCCTTTCGCTGAAGGCCCCGGGCAGGGCGGCGAGAATATCGGCGATCCAGCCGTTCAGGGCGCCGGGGAGGGCTGGGTCTATCCCCTGGCGGCCGCCCAGGGCGGCGCAGCCGGCCAGCAGGGGATCGGCGGCGCGGGTCTCCTCGTCTAGGGTGTCGAACAGCAGCCCCTCGCGCACGCCCCAGGCGGACATCTCGATCCGCTTCAGGTTCAGGTGCTTGATCAGGCCTTCCAGCACCAGACCGGCGTAGGGCAGGGTCTCGGCGCGCTTCTTGGACACGCCGGGCAGTTTCGCCAGTCCTGCCGCCGACTGGTGGGCGACGAGACGGGCCGTCTCCAACGCCTCGTCCGCCGTCATCTCGTACTGGTGGACGACCTTCAGCGGATAGGTTTTCAGCGCCATATGGACCTGGGCGAGGGTGCGCCAGGCGCCCCCGACCGCGTAGAGGCGATCGGTCTGGAAGCGGTCCGCGACGGGCTTCAGCCGCTCGTCGATCCGCGCCTTGATCCGGTCGGCGTCGAACCCCTTGCCCTCGGCCAGAGCGAAGGGGCCCAGCGGCAAGGTCAGGCCGTGCTCGACGCCGTCGCCGTTCAGCCGCGTCAGCTCCAGACTGGCGCCGCCCATGTCGGCCGAGACGCCGTGCGCATCGGGCGCGCCCGCCAGCACCCCCATGGCGGCGTATTTCGCCTCCTCCTCGCCCGACAGGACGCGGATCTGCAGGCCGGTTTCGGCGGCCACGCGCTGGCAGAAATCCGGTCCGTCCTCGGCCTCCCGCACGGCGGCGGTGGCCGCAATCAGGGTGGCGTCGGGTCTGACGCCCTCCAGAACGGCGGCGAAGCGGCGCAGCGCCGTCATGGCCATGACCACCCCCTCCGGCGACAGCCGGCCGGTCGTGGGCAGATCGCGGCCCAGGCCCGCCAGGACCTTTTCGTTGAAGACGGTCCAGATGGCGCGGCCCTCCAGCCGGTAGAGCACCAGGCGGACCGAGTTGGAGCCGATGTCGATGGCCGCGATCTCGCGGCCGGTCAGGGCGAGATCAGGCATCAACGGCCGGGACGTTCGTAGCGCAGGGCGGCGGGCAGGGTCTTCACCTTGCGGCCCCGACCCGAAAGGCTGGGATTGGTCATGAAATACTGGTGGGCGGAGAAGGGCCGCGCCGGATCGGCCGGTTGGACACGCGTATAGCGGCCTTCGGCGTCCAGAACCCAGCTCTGGGCGTCGTCCTTCAGATTGGCCACCATGATCTGATCCAGCACCTGGTCATGGACGGTGGCGTTGCGGATGGGGGTCATCAGCTCGACCCGGCGATCCAGGTTTCGCGTCATCCAGTCGGCCGAGGAGATGAAGACCTTGGCCTTGTCGTGCGGCAGATCCTTGCCGTTGGCGAAACAGACCACGCGGCTGTGCTCCAGGAAGCGGCCCACGATCGACTTGACGCGGATGTTCTCGGACAGGCCCGGCACGCCCGGGCGCAGGCAACAGATGCCCCGCACCACCAGGTCGATTCGCACGCCCCACTGGCTGGCCCGATACAGGGCGTCGATGATCTCCGGGTCCACCAGGGCGTTCATCTTGCCCCAGATGGCGGCGGGCTTGCCCATGGCGGCGGCCGACATCTCCTTGCCGATCAGCTCGATCAGGGTGGACTTCATGTTCAGTGGCGAAACGACCAGCGCCTCCAGCTCGTCGGGCGTGGCGTAGCCGGTGATGTAGTTGAACACCCGGCTGGCGTCGCGGCCCAGTACAGGGTCGCAGGAGAAGAGCGAAAGGTCGGTGTAAACCTTGGCCGTGACCGGGTGATAATTGCCGGTGCCGAAGTGGCAGTAGGTGCGCAGGGCCTCGCCCTCGCGCCGCACGACGACGCTGAGCTTGGCGTGGGTCTTGTATTCGACGAAGCCGAAGACGACGTGGACGCCGGCCCGCTCCATGGCCCGGGCCCAGCGCAGATTGGCCTCTTCGTCGAACCGTGCCTTCAGCTCGACCAGGGCCGTGACGTTCTTGCCGTTCTCGGCCGCCTCGATCAGGGCGGCCACGATGGGGCTGTCCTTGGAGGTGCGGTACAGGGTCTGTTTGATGGCGATGACGTTCGGATCGCGCGCCGCCTGACGCAGGAACTGCACCACCACGTCGAAGCTCTCGAACGGGTGGTGGATCAGCATGTCTTTCTCGCGGATGGCGGCGAAGATGTCGCCGCCGTTGTCGCGGACCCGCTCAGGATAACGCGGTTCGTACCCCTTGAACTTCAGCTCCGGATGACCGCCGGGGATCAGGTCGGACAGCTGGGCAAGCCCCAGCATGCCGTCGACCAGGACCACGTCCTGGGGCGTGGCGTGCAACTCGCCGATGATGAAGTCGCGCAGGTCTCCAGGCATGGAGGCTTCGATCTTGACCCGCACCACCGAGCCCAGGCGACGCTGTTTCAGCGCCTCCTCGAACTCCAGCACCAGGTCTTCGGCCTCTTCCTCGATCTCGATGTCGCTGTCCCGGATCAGACGCAGCAGGCCGCGCTCCAGAACCTCGCAGCCGGGGAACAGATGGTCGATGAACAGCAGCAGCACGTTCTCGAGCGTGATGAACCGCTTGCGTCCCGGCGCCGAGCGGCCGTCGGTCGGCAGCTCCCAGAAGCGTCGCACCTGGGTCGGTACGGGCACCAGGGCGTAGAAGGTTTTGGCCTCGCCCTTGCGCCTCATCTTCAGCGCCAGGGAGAAGCCCAGGTTCGGCAGGAAGGGGAAGGGGTGGGCCGGGTCGATCGCCAGGGGGGTCAGAACGGCGAAGAGCTGGTTGAGGAACTCGGGCTCCAGGCGGTCCTTTTCGGTCTTGGTCAGGCGATTGCGGTCGACCACCTCGATGCCTGCGGCGGCCAGCTCCTTCTTCAGCTGGCGCCAGCGCAGCTGCTGCTCGGCCATCAGTTCGCCGGCCGCGATATTGATCCGGTCCACCTGTTCGGCGGGCGTCAGGCCGTCGGCGGAAAGAACCCGGACCCGCTCTCGCATCTGGCCCTTCAGACCCGCGACCCGGGTCATGTAGAATTCATCCAGATTATTGGCCGAGATGGAGACGAACCTCAGCCGTTCGAGCAGCGGGTGGTCGGGGTTGGCGGCCTCTTCCAGCACGCGTTTATTGAAGGCCAGCCAGGAGAGCTCGCGGTTGAAGAAGCGCGTCGGCGACGCCATCAGCGCTTCGTCCAGCGCCAGTTGGGGGGCGCGGGAGGCAGGGACTTCTTCGCCCCGGGTGGCGTCGTGGATCGCGGCGTCGGTCATGGTCCGGTTCTGGCCCGAGGCTGTGACAGCCGCAAGCGGGCAAGGGCATTTTCATTGCCGGCTGTTCTCAAGCCCGATCCTATGGTTAAGCTTTGTTTCTCGCGTTCGGGGGTTGCGGAGGCTGGAATGGTGTATGCGGTCGGGGCGCTGGTCATCGGCATGGCGGCGCTCGTGATAGGCTGGGACATGGCCGGGCAGCCGACGCCGAAACGCATTTATCGCCGGCTCAAGCGCTGGGCGGGCTCAAGAACAAGACGCCGGGCCTGAGAACGCGGGTGCGACCTCAGCCGGCCTCGATGTCTTCCACGCCCGCCATCTGATCCAGCACCTGCCGCGCGAGCGCGCGAGTGACGGGGCGGTGCAGCGAATCCAGGCGCGACACCACGGCTGCGGCGGTATCGGCCGACCGATCCAGGCGGCGCACCAGATAGTCGATCACCTCGTCGGACGGCGCGATGCTGCGCTCGGCGAAACGGGCGCGCAATATGGCCGACAGGACCCGGTCGTCCGGCGCCTCCAGGCCGACCGCGCGGACGGCGTCGAGGCGAGACCGCAGGTCCGGCAGATCCACAGCCCAGGCGCGGGCGGGCTCGCGCTCGGCCAGCAGCAGGGCGCCGCCGCCGGAATGGGCCAGATTGATCAGGTGGAACAGGCTCTCGTCGTCGGCGTCCCGAGCGTTGTCCAGCAGGATCGGCCGACCCTCCAGCTCCAGCGGATCGACCAGGGCGGCTTCGACGCCGTTCAACGGCAGGGCGCCCAGGCGTTCGGCCCAGTCGGCGGCGATCCGGCTCTTGCCGCAACCGGGCGGGCCGTACAGAGCCAGGACCGATCCGACGCCGTCCGGCCACAGCGACAGGACCCGCACCGCCTCGGCGTTGCTGTCCGACACCACGAAGGCCTCGCCCACAACAGGGCGTTCCAGCGGCAAACGCAGCTGTTCGGCGGGGCTTCGGATCAGGGCGCTCTGCGCGGACATGGGTTCGTCATAGCAGACGCCTGGCCGGACCGCGTCTGGACGGGCCTGTTGGTATCGGGGAGGGACTTCCGGCCCCTGTGGACGGTTTCAGGCGAATTCGGCCAGGGCGGGGTTCAGCTTGCCGGCCTTGAACTCGGTCACCTTGTAGTCGGCCAGGCCGTGGACCTGGAAGGGGTCGTCCTTCAGCAGGGTCTCCAGCTCTTCCCTGGTCCCGCCGCTGCGCACCACCAGAATGCCGCCGGTGCGCGGAACCATGGGACCGGCGGCCAGGATCAGCCCGCTGGCGACGTGCTGGTCCAGCCAGGCGCGATGTTCGACCGTCTTCTCCTCGATGGCTTCGATCGGCTGGGTGTAGGTGATGGTGACGATGAACATGGGCGGCCTTTAGGGTTGACTGGAACCGCTATTGCGCGCCGGAGCGGGGTTTGCAACGGCTGAAACCTTGACTTTCCGGGGCGATGATGCGCCCTACGCCGCTTCGATTTCAGGCGCCGAAGGCGTCAGA
>MGLN01000127.1:6732-7812 GCA_001796045.1 Caulobacterales bacterium RIFOXYB1_FULL_67_16
CGATTTCAGGCGCCGAAGGCGTCAGATTCCACCGCCAGATTTCCAGACGGTCTGTTCATGCACGCCTACCGCTCCCATACCTGCGGCGCCCTGCGCGCCTCCGACGCCGGTTCCGCCGTTCGCCTGTCCGGCTGGGTCCACCGGAAGCGTGACCACGGCGGTCTGCTGTTCATCGACCTGCGCGATCACTACGGCCTGACCCAGCTGGTGCTGCACCCGGAGACCCCGGGCTTCGCCGCCGTCGAACGTCTGCGCGCCGAGAGCGTGATCAAGGTGGACGGCGAAGTGATCGCCCGCGACGCCGCCGTGGTGAACCCCAATCTGCCGACCGGCGAGATCGAAGTCCGGGTGCAGGGCGTCGAGGTGCTTTCGGAAGCCGCCGAACTGCCGCTGCCGGTCTTCGGCGAGCCGGAATATCCGGAGGAGATCCGTCTCAAGCACCGCTACCTGGATCTCCGTCGCGAGACCCTGCACAAGAACATCGTGCTGCGCTCGCGCGTGATCCAGTCGATCCGCAACCGCATGTTCGACCAGGGTTTCCTGGAGTATCAGACGCCGATCCTGACAGCCTCGTCGCCCGAGGGCGCGCGCGACTTCCTGGTGCCCAGCCGTCTGCACCCCGAGAAGTTCTACGCCCTGCCGCAGGCGCCCCAGCAGTTCAAACAGCTGCTGATGGTCTCGGGCTTCGACCGCTATTTCCAGATCGCGCCCTGCTTCCGCGATGAAGACCTACGCGCCGACCGGTCGCTGGAGTTCTACCAGCTCGACGTCGAAATGAGCTTCGTGACCCAGGAAGACGTCTTCGCCGCCATCGAACCCGTCATGCACGGCGTCTTCGAAGAGTTCGGCGAGGGCAAGCCGGTCTCGCCCATCGACCAGACCCACACCTTCACCAACGACTTCGGTCAGAGCTTCGAACACAAGGGCTTCGAACGCCTGACCTACGCCCAGTCGATGGCCTGGTACGGCTCCGACAAGCCGGATCTGCGCAACCCGATCAAGATGCAGGTCGTGTCCGACCATTTCCGCGACGGCGGTTTCGGCCTGTTCGCCAAGATCCTGGGCGCGGACGAGAAGAAC
>MGLN01000128.1:0-4512 GCA_001796045.1 Caulobacterales bacterium RIFOXYB1_FULL_67_16
CGCCCAGGGCTCTCCGGCGTCGCGACTGGGCTTCCAGCCAGGCTTCGTCATCACGCGCGCCAACAACACCAACATCGCCTCGGCGGCGGACCTGCGGGCGGCGGTGGCGGCGGCCAAACAGGCGGGTCGTCCGAGCATCCTGTTGTTCGTGCGCACGCCTCAGGGTACCAGCCCGGTGCCGCTGCGGTTTGCCGACGGGAAATGATCGGCAATCTGACCAAGCCGTAACTCACTGAATCGCCGCCGATGCGCTACCATCGGCGGCGATTTTGATTCCGGGAGGGGTTTCGATGCGGATTCTGGTGGTCGAGGACGACGCCGAGGCGGCGACGGCCATGGTGCGCGGCCTGACCGAGGCCGGCCATGAGGTGACCCATGCCGTGGACGGCGCCTTCGGCCTGCTGGAGTCGCAAAAGGGCGGCTATGACGTCTATGTGGTCGACCGGATGATGCCGCGCCTCGACGGCGTCGGCATGGTCGAGACGGTCAGGAAGGGCGGGGACCAGACCCCGGTCCTGTTCCTGTCGGCGCTCGGCGAAGTCGAGGACCGGGTCACCGGCCTGAAGGCCGGCGCCGATGACTATCTGGTCAAGCCCTACGCCTTCGCCGAACTGATCGCCCGGGTCGAGGCCCTGGCGCGGCGCCGCGAGACGGGCGGCGTCCAGACGGTGCTGAAGGTCGGCGATCTGGAGATGAACCTGATCGCCCGCACCGTCCATCGCGGCGAGACCGAGATCGACCTCCAGCCGCGCGAGTTCCAGCTGCTCGAGTTCCTGATGCGCCACGCCGGCCAGTCGGTGACCCGCACCATGCTGCTGGAGAAGGTCTGGGAATATCATTTCGACCCCCAGACCAACGTCATCGACGTCCACATCAGCCGCCTGCGCTCCAAGATCGACAAGGGCTTCGACAAGGCCATGCTCCAGACCGTGCGCGGCGCGGGGTATCGGCTGGAGGCTTGAAGGCGCACCGAATTCTCCCTCCCCCTCGGGGGAGGGTGGCCGCGCAGCGGCCGGGTGGGGAGGGCAAGGCGACATGGCGATCATTGCTCGCGCCCGCGCGATGCGAAAGGCGATGACGCCCGCTGAAGCGCCCCTTTGGGTCGCTCTTAGAGACCTGCGTTCGCAAGGGCTGCACTTTCGCCGTCAAGCACCGCTTCGAGGATACTATCTCGACTTCTTCTGCTGGACCCGCGGCGTCATCGTGGAAGTCGATGGCGCATCCCACCTGGCGGAGGATCGCGTTAGGCAGGATCGCGTTCGAGACGCCGTCGTGGCGCGGGAAGGCTTGCTGACGCTACGCTATGACAACCTTATGGTCAGAGACCAACTGACGCACGTCGACGACGACGTGCGCACACGTTGCCTTGCCCGCCCCACCCGGTCGCCGCTACGCGTCGACCACCCTCCCCCGCCGGGGGAGGGAGAAGACCCGTCCTGACTCATGCGCCTCCCCTCCCTCCTTCGCCGCACGCCCTTCCGGCTGACGCTGCTGTTCCTGGCCCTGTTCGTGGCGGCGGCGGGGGCGATTCTGGCCTATGTCTATTTCGCCTCGGCCTCGGAGGCCCAGGCGCGGGCGCGGACGGATGTGGAGACCGAGCTTGAGGCCCTGACCGCCGTCCACCGCACGCGCGGGATCGACGCCCTGAACCAGGCCCTGGTCGACCGCACCATCCGGGGCGGTCCCTATCTGTATCTGCTGACCGGGCCGGACGGGAAGATCGTCACCGGCAATCTGTCGGTCATGCCCTTCGATCTGGACGCGGCGCCGCAGGCGGGCCGGGGCGAATGGAGCACCTTCCGCCTGACCGACACCGATCCCGACGGCCGGGTCGAGACCCGACGCTCCATCGGGGTGATCATGCCCCTGGCGGGCGGCCACACCCTGTTCGTCGGCGAGGACATCGGCGGGATCGAGGAATATCTGTCGCGCCTGACCCAGGCCCTGTGGGGCGCCATGGGTCTGGTCATGCTGCTGGGTCTGGCGGGCGGCCTCTACATCAGCCGTCGGGTCGAAAGCGCCATGGGCGGACTGAATCGCGTCGTCCAGGCGGTGCAGGACGGCGACCTGAAACAGCGGGCCGTCATCCGCCACACCGGCGACGAACTGGACGAACTGGGCCAGGGCCTGAACACCATGCTGGACCGGCTTGAGGCCTCCATGGCCTCGATCCGCCACGCCGGCGACGCCATCGCCCATGACCTGCGTTCGCCCCTGACGCGGATGCGGGCCAAGCTGGAGGTGGCCCTGATCGACGCCGAGGCCGGCAAGATCGACGGGGTCGACGCCCTGAGTATCGCCCTGGATGAGGCCGACCATCTGCTGAAGACCTTCAACACCGTCCTGGCCATCGCCCGGCTTCAGGCCGGGGGTGCGCCGGACCCGAAGCTGATGGACGCCGCCGAACTGGCCGCCGACATGGCCGAGCTTTACGAGCCGGCGGCCGAAGACAAGTCGATCGACTTCTCGGCCGAGGTCGAGACCGGCCTGATGATCGAGGGCAACCAGCCCTTCCTGGCCCAGGCCCTGGCCAATCTGATCGACAACGCCATCAAATACACCCCGTCGGGCGGGGCGGTGAAGCTGCGGGCGCGACGGCGGTCGTCGGGCGAGATCGAATATTCCGTCACCGACACCGGCCCCGGCGTGCCGGAAGAGGACCGCGAGCGCGTCGTCCAGCGCTTCGTCCGCCTGGACAACAGCCGCACCGAGCCGGGCTCGGGCCTGGGCCTGTCCCTGGTCACCGCCGTGGCCGAGGCCCACGGCGGCCGGGTGGTGCTGGACGAAGGCCCCGGCGCCTATGACGGCTACGGGCCTGGGTTACGGGTGGCCCTGGTGCTGCCGTCGGCGGGGCAGGGATGACTGACATGCCCGATCTCCAGCCCCAATCCCTGTTCGAAATCCTGATCCCCGCCGGCCCCGTCGCCGATCCCGCCGCCGCCGAACGCCTGCTGGAGACCCTGACCCAGGCCGCCGAGGCCGAGGGCTGGCGTGACACTCTGGACGCGGCCTGGCCGGCCCTGGCGCCGGTGGCCGGCGCCTCCCCCTATCTGGCCGGCCTGATGCGGCGTCGCCCGGCCCATCTGCGTCGCCTGCTGGAGACCAACCCGACCTCGGGCCTGATCCGCATCCTCGCCGAGACCGACGCCCTGAACGCCGAACCGGACGACGTGCGCGCCCCGCTTCGGGTGCTGAAGGCGGACCTGCACCTGCTGACGGCCCTCGCCGATCTGGGCGGGGTCTGGGACCTGGATCAGGTGACCGGCGCCCTGTCCAGCTTCGCCGACGCCGCCTGCCGCGCCGCCCTGCGCGCCGTCGCCGCCGAGCAGCGGGCGAGGGGACGGCTGGTCTCGCCGCCCGACGATCCGCGCGGCCCGGTCCCCGGTCTGTTCGGTCTGGCCATGGGCAAGCATGGCGCGCACGAGCTGAACTATTCGTCCGACATCGACATCTCCCTCTTCTTCGAGCCGCGTCTGATGGGCCTGGCCCTGCGCGAGGGCGAGGAGATGCAGGATTTCGCCAATCGCGTCGGCAAGGGGATCGCCGGTCTGCTGAGCGAACGCACCGCCGACGGCTATGTCTTCCGCGTCGACCTGCGGCTGCGGCCCGACCCGTCCTCGACCCCGCCGGTCGTCGCCGCCCCGATGGCCCTGGCCTATTACGAGAGCGTCGGCCAGAACTGGGAAAGGGCGGCCTTCATCAAGGCCCGCGCCGTCCTGGGCGACCAGCGCGCCGCCGCCCGCTTCCTGAAGGCCCTGCGCCCCTTCGTCTGGCGCCGCAGCCTGGACTACGCCGCCGTTCTGGACATTCAGTCGATCAAGAAACAGATCCACGTCCACAAGACGGGCGAGGGGCTGGAGGCGGCCGGCGCCAATCTTAAACTGGGCCGGGGCGGCATCCGCGAGATCGAATTCTACGCCCAGACCCAGCAGCTGATCCTGGGCGGGCGCGATCCGGACCTGCGGGCCTCGCGCACGCTTGAGGCCCTGGCCGCCCTGGCCGCCGCCGGCCATATCCCCGCCGCCGCGGCCGATGAACTGTCGGCGGCCTATGTCGAACTGCGCGGGCTGGAGCACCGGGTCCAGATGCTGGAGGACGAGCAGACCCACCGTCTGCCCGAGGCCCCCGAACGTCGCGCCGCCGTCGCCGCCCTGGCCGGCCAGACGGACCTGCCCGCCTTCGACGCCGGGGTCGAGGCCCTGCTGGTCCGGGTCAACACCCGCTACGGCGAGCTGTTCGAGGGCGGCGAAGATCTGGACTCCAGCTACGGCAGCCTGGTCTTCACCGGGGTGGAGAACGATCCGGAGACGCTCGAGACCCTGCGCCGCATGGGCTTTTCCGAAGCCCCCTCGGTCGCCGACACCATCCGCTCCTGGCACCACGGCCGCATACCCGCGACCCGGACCGAGCGGGGGCGCGAACTGTTCACCCGGCTGGCGCCGCGCCTGCTGGAGGCCCTGGCTCGGTCCGGCGCGCCCGACGAGGCCTTCCGCCGGTTCGCCGTCTTCTTCT
>MGLN01000128.1:4593-11569 GCA_001796045.1 Caulobacterales bacterium RIFOXYB1_FULL_67_16
CCTTCGCCCCGCGCCTGGCCCGGACCCTGGGGCGTCAGCCGGCGGCTCTGGACGGAGTCCTGGACGCCCGCTTCCTGACCGATCTGTCCGACGACAGCGGGTTCGGCGAGCAGATGCTGAGCGAGGCCGGGGAGACCGAGGATTTTGAAGGCGCGATGAACGCCGTGCGCCGCCTGCACCGCGAACAGATGTTCCGCATCGGCCTGCACGCCATGACCGGCCGGGCCGGGCCGGAGGCGGCCGGTCGCGCCTACGCCGAACTCGCCGACGCCGCCATGCGGGCCCTGGCGCCCGCCGCCCTGGCCGAGGCCGAACGTCTGGGCGGGGCCTTCCCCGGCGCGGTCGCGGTCGTGGCCCTGGGCAAGGCGGGCTCGCGCGAGATGACGGCCGGGTCGGACCTCGACCTGATGACCCTTTATGACGCCCCGCCCGAGGCCGTGTCCGAGGCCAAGGGCTGGACCGCCGACGTCTTCTACGCCCGCTTCACCCAGAGGCTGATCGCCGCCTTGTCGGCCCATACGGCCGAGGGCGGCCTGTACGAGGTGGACATGCGGCTGCGACCCACCGGCTCCAAGGGCCCGGTCTCGGTGCGGCTGTCGGCCTTCGACGACTATTACGCCGGCGAGGCCGAGACCTGGGAGTTCATGGTCCTGACCCGCGCCCGCGTCGTCTGGGCCAGCGATCCGGTCTTCGGCGACCGGGTCGCGGCGGCGATCGAGGCGGCCCTGCGTCGCCCCCGCCCGGGCGTCGATGTGGCCGCGGATGTGCGCCGGATGCGCGCCTTGATGGACCGCGAGCGCCGCCCGCACGGCTTCTGGGATCTGAAACTGTCGCCGGGCGGCCAGGTGGACGCCGAGTTCGCGGCCCAGTACCGCCAGCTCCAGGCCGCCGTCGCCGGCCAGCCCCTGACCCTGTCCACCTTGGAAGCCCTGTCCGGCGATCCGATCCTGGCCCAGGCCTGGCGGGTGCAGCAGCGGCTGGCCCAGCTGCTGGCCGCCGCCTTCGAAGGCCGGGTCGATCCTGAAGCCGAGCCGGAGGTCTTCCAGCAACGCCTGGCCGAGGCGGCGGGCGCTCAGGATTTCCCGAGGCTGAAGGCCTATCTGACCGATCTGCGCACTCGGGCCCGTCAGGCTTTCGAGACCGCCGTCCCCGCCGGCGACGGAGAAGCGGTCTAGCCTCGTTCAACCTCCTGACAGGGTGTCAGGCCGCGACAGGCGGCCCAAGGAGAGATCGAGATGAGACGAATGGTTTTGAACAGCCTGGGCGCCGTCGCTCTGGCGGCGGCCATGGGCGCCGCCGCCGGCGCCGCCAGCGCCGAGGTTCCGCCGCCCCCGCCCCCGCCTGCGGACGCGCCCCCGCCTCCGCCGCCGTTCGACATGGACGGCCCGGACGAAGATCGCCCGGATCGGCCCGACCGGGATGCGGACCTGACCCGCGCCGCCTTCGTGGACGCCCGCGTCGCCCGCCTGACGGCGCTGGACGCCGATCGCGACGGGACGGTCAGCGCGGCCGAGCGCGAGGCCGCTTTCGAGGCTAAGCGCGCCGAACGGGCCAATGAACGTTTCGCCAAGCTGGACGCCAATGGCGACGGCGCCATCAGCCGCGCCGAGTTCGAAGCCGGTCGTCTGGATCGTCCCGAGCGGGGCGAGCGGGGGCCCCGTCCCGAACGGGGGCCGGGCGGCCCCCGCATGGCTCTGCGCGGCCCCGACGGTCCCGGTGGCCCCGACGGTCGCGAACCCGGCCCCGTGGTGATCGCCGAAGTCGCCGCCAAGCTGGGCGAACGCTTCGACAAGATGGACGCCGACAAGAACGGCGTCGTCACGGCCGAAGAACGTCGCGCGGCTCTGCCGCCCCGGCGCGAGGGTCGTCCGCATCACCGTCCCGACCGGGCGCCGGCTTCCCCGGCGCCGGCTTCGGAGTAAGAAGGGTGTCGGGGTCGGCCTTCGCGTGCGAATCGGTCCCGGTCTTCAGCAGCGGAAGAGGCGGGATTGGTCGCGATCGTCGACCCCGACGAGGATCTGGTACGCCGCGTGGGTCAGGGCGACCCAGCGGCCGCGCAGACGCTTGTCGCGCGCAAGCTGCCGCGCATCCTGGCCCTGGGCCAGCGGATGCTGGGCGACGCGGCCGAAGCCGAGGACGTGGCCCAGGAGACCATGCTGAAAGCCTGGCGTCAGGCGCCGAAATGGACCCCCGGCAAGGCCCGGTTCGACACCTGGCTGCACCGGGTGGCGTTGAACCTCTGCTACGACCGGCTGCGGCGGCGGCGCGAGATCCCCACGGATTCGCCGCCCGACCGCCCCGACGAAGGCCCCGCGCCGGATCGAGGCCTGCTGGCGGCCGAGACGGGGGTTCGCGTCGATGCGGCGCTGAAACGCCTGCCGGACCGCCAGCGCGAGGCTGTGGTCCTGTGTCATTATCAGGAGCTGTCCAATATCGAGGCGGCCGCCCTGATGGAGATCAGCGTCGAGGCGCTGGAGAGTGTGTTGTCGCGCGGACGCCGCGCACTACGTCTGGCCCTGGCGGACATGGCTCCAGGGGCGAGTGAAGGAGACGGACGATGAAGGCGGAACGGTTGCAGACCCTGGCGGAGGCTTATGGCGCCGACCTGCGGCGGTGGCCGGCGTCCGACCGCGCCTTCGCCGAAAGCCTCCTCGCCGCTGACCCGTCGCTGCGGGCTATGCTGGACGAGGCCGCCGCCCTGGACGCCCTGCTGGACGCCTCGTCGGCGCCGACGCCGTCGGCCGATCTGGCCGCGCGCATTCTGGCGGCTGCGCCCAAGCCCAGGGCGCGTCGCTTCCGTCTGGATCGCATCGTCTGGTACCTGGGCGCGGGCTGGGCCGCCGCGGCCTGCGCCGGAGTGGTCGCGGGCGTGGGTCTGACCACCCATCTGACCGCCAATGAACGGGCCGACGCGGTGCT
Organism: Caulobacterales bacterium RIFOXYB1_FULL_67_16; assembly: GCA_001796045.1. Lineage (GTDB taxonomy): Bacteria > Pseudomonadota > Alphaproteobacteria > Caulobacterales > Caulobacteraceae > Brevundimonas. Next base: position 7,513 of record MGLN01000128.1, read on the forward strand.
TTATCAATCCACCCTGGTCGCGGTGGACGACACGGAGGTTCTCGGATGAGCGGTCGCACGCTGAAGATCGCCCTGGCGGCGTCGGTCGCCTTGAACCTGTTCGCCCTGGGAACCGGCGCGGCCTTTCTGATCAGCCGGGCCAAGGTGGACGAGCGGGTCGCCGAACAGCACCGGCCCGGCCGCGAAGGCGGGTTCCCCCAGCTGATCGCCCGGCTGAGCCCGCAGGCCCGTCAGGAAGTCCGCACCTCGATGCGCGCCGTCGCCCTCTCGGCCCGTCCCGATTTCGAGGCGGCGCGCGAGGCGCGGCGTCAGGCGGTCGAGGCGGCGCGGCAGCCGCAGATTGATCCGGCCCGCGTCCAGGCCCTGCTGGACCAGTCGCGCACGGCCGAACTGCGCGGCCGGGCGCGCCTGGAAAGCGGCACCATCGTCATGCTGCAGAAGCTGGACGTTCAGGATCGTGCGGCCCTGGCCGAGCTTTTGGCCCGCAAGGGGCCGGGCGTCGTCCGTCGCGAGGTCCGGGGCGACGGAAAGGCTCTGCCGCCTTTGCCGCCGCTGGACGCGCCGCCGCCGCCCTGAGCCGTCAGGCCTGCGAGGCCCGATAGGCGGCGACGGCGTTCACGGCCGCCCGCACCGAGGCCTCGATGGCCGCCCAGTCGCCGGCCTTCACCGCCGCGTCCGTCACCAGTTTCGATCCCATGCCGGCCGCCACTATGCCGGCGCCGAACCATTTGGCGATGGAGGCTTCGTCCGGATCGACCCCGCCGGTGGGCATGATCTTGACCCAGGGCATCGGCCCCTTGACCGCCTTGACGAAGTCCGGCCCGCCGACCGACGAACCGGGGAACAGTTTGACGATGTCGCAGCCCAGCTCGTGCGCCTCGCCGATGTCGGTCACCGAGCCGCAGCCGGGGAAATAGGCCACCATGCGCCGGTTGCAGACCTTGGCCACGTCGGGGACCAGGCAGGGGCTGACCACGAACCGCGCGCCCCGGTTCAGGTAAAGCGCCGCCGTGCCGCTGTCGACCACCGAACCGATGCCCAGCACCACGTCCGGATCGGTCTTGATCAGTTCGCGATTGATCTCGCCGAACAGGTCGCAGGCGAAGTCGCCGCGATTGGTGAACTCGACCACCGGCGCCCCGCCGCGCGCGCAGGCGCGGATGACGTTCAGGCTGACCTCGGGATCGGGATGATAGAAGACCGGGCAGACGCCCTGGGTCTCGAGCGCCTGAAGCACGCTGACGCGATCATGGGCCATGTCTCAAATCTCCGCCTGTCCGACCCGCGCCGGAACGCCTGTGTTGCACCGACCGGTCGCCCGGCCCCGTCTCTGCTTATCCCAGCCGCTGCGGAAAGCGAAAGCGGCGCGGCCGGGTTCGGCGAGCTGCGGCGGAACATATTGTTTCACTGACGGCTCATTGAGCCGCGCAGGCCGTCCGCGTCAGCTCATAGGCGGCGAAGCCTTCCTCCGCCCCCGCGCCATCCTTCATCGTGATCGTCCACTTCAGCCCCGCCGCACCCAGGACCCAGCGGTTGATGAAGCGGGCGTCGGGATAGGCGTAGGCGACCTCGAACCCATCGGCTGTCGGCGCGCCCGCTCCCGTGGCGGTATAGTCGCCCCCGAAACTGTCGGCCCAGAAGGCGGAAATGGTCTCGACCGCGCCTTCGGGCGCCGACTTGCCGCCGAAGATCAGATGGGCCGCATACTGATCGGCGGGGTCGGCCGTCGCCTCGCTGTCGGCCTCGATCAGGAAAAGAGCGGCGTCGGCGATGGGCCGGGCGGCCAGCCGGATCGTCACCGGCTTGCCCATCACCGCGCCCGCGCCCTGCCAGCATCCGGCCAAGGCCGTGACCTGTGACGGAACGGCGGCGGCGCCAGGCTCCTGAACGGCCGATCCCGCGGCCAGGGCGGCGATTATTCCAGCGAGGACAGACATGGTGATTTTTCCTGAGACTTAAGCTTGACCATGGGCCTAGCAGACTCGCGCAAAGTCTGCGCCATGTCAGCGTCGGGGTAGGGCGCCGATTTTTCCATCGGCCGGCCCGCCGTCTTCGACGCCGCGTCCAAAACGGTTTAGGAGGCGGCCAGCAACAGGAGCCCCCGCCATGATGACCGCCATCTTCGTCTTCATCAAGACCGAGCTGGGCTACGCCAATGACGTGGCCGCCGACATCGTCGACAATGTCGAGAACGTCTCCGAGGTCTATTCCACCTCGGGCCAGCACGATCTGCTGGCCAAGTTCAACCTGCCGCGCGACGCCGACATCGGGACCTTCGTGACGAAACAGGTCCAGACCCGGCCCCACGTCCGCGACACCTTCACCGTCATCACCTTCTCGCCCTTCCTGCCCAAGTCGGCCTAGGACTTCCGGGCGTCGGCCTTGCGCTTGACCTCGTCCTTGCGCTCCTCTTCCTCGTCGTCGTCGCCGACCTTTTCCTCGACCGTCGCCGAGAAACGCTGGAAGGCGCCCAGGCCGACCAGCACCAGGACGGCGGCGATCAGCAGGGCGGCGGGATAGATCAGCAGGGCCACATCTTCGCGCGCCGTCTTGAACACCACCACCAGGGCCTCCAGGAACAGGGCGATGACGATGGTGGACAGGAACTTCGTCAGGCTGCGCCGGGCCTCGGCCGCGCTGCGCCGTTCGTTGCCGCGCCGCACCTCGTCCTCGAAAATATATTTGGCCACGTCGAAGACGGCGATGGCGACAATCACATAGCCCAGCATGTCCAGCACGGCGTCGGCGCCGGACAGGTCGTGGCGGGCGATGCCTTCCAGCGCGTCCCTGACGCCGAACCCGATGAGGGCCACGGCCGAAACCAGCAGCAGAAGACTGGCGAAGCCGAAGACGGCGCGGGTCAGATAGGTCATGGCGGTGCGGCTCCCTGGCCGCCGTCAACGCGCGAACAGCCCAGCTGTTGCAGACCCTCACAGGTGACGTGGACCGCCGCCCCGGCTAAACCAGGGACATAGGGAGACCCACATGACGCGATCCAACGCGCCCGCCTACCAGTCCGGCTTCGGCAATCATTTCGCGACCGAGGCCGCGCCCGGCGCCCTGCCGCAGGGCCAGAACTCGCCGCAGAAGACGCCGATGGGCCTGTACGCCGAACAGCTGTCCGGCACGGCCTTCACCGCCCCGCGCGCCGAGAACCGGCGCAGCTGGCTGTACCGCCTGCGTCCCTCGGCCCAGCACGGCCCCTATGTGGCCTTCGACCAGGGGCGGGTCCGCTCCGGCCCCTTCGACGAGACCCCGCCCAATCCCAACCGGATGCGCTGGGACCCTCTGCCCATCCCAGAGACCCCGACCGACTGGGTCGAGGGGCTGGTCACCTACGGCGGAAACGGCGAGCCCGACGCCGGGGCCGGGGCGGGCGTTCACCTCTATGTCGCCAACCGCTCGATGGTGGACCGCGTCTTCTACGACGCCGACGGCGAACTGCTGATCGTGCCGCAACAGGGGGCGCATCGCTTCGTCACCGAGATGGGGGTGATCGAGGCCCAGCCCGGCCACGTGGTCCTGATCCCGCGCGGCGTCCGCTTCCGCGTCGAGATCGAAGGCCCCGTTCGGGGCTATGTCTGCGAAAACTACGGCAGCCCCTTCCGCCTGCCGGACCTGGGGCCGATCGGCGCCAACGGCCTGGCCAATCCGCGCGACTTCGAAACCCCGGTCGCGGCCTTCGAGGACGTGGATCGCCCGACCCAGTGCGTCCAGAAATACGGTGGTCGCCTGTGGGCGACCACCTTCGACCACAGCCCGCTGGACGTTGTGGCCTGGCACGGCAATCTGGCGCCCTGCCGCTATGACACAGCGCGGTTCAACACGATCAACACGGTCAGCTACGATCACCCCGATCCGTCGATCTTCACCGTCCTGACCAGCCCGTCAGAGACGCCGGGCACGGCCAATATCGACTTCGTCATCTTCCCGCCGCGCTGGATGGTGGCCGAGCACACCTTCCGCCCGCCCTGGTTCCACAGGAACGTCATGAGCGAGTTCATGGGCCTGGTGACCGGCGCCTATGACGCCAAGGCCGGCGGTTTCGCCCCCGGCG
>MGLN01000129.1:0-4477 GCA_001796045.1 Caulobacterales bacterium RIFOXYB1_FULL_67_16
GGCGAGCCAGGCCTGCCGGTTCGAGAAGAACCGGTGCATCGACCGCTGGCGCAGGTCCAGGTCGATGATAGCTACCGCGCGGCCCGCGTGCAGCAGACCCGTGACAATATGGATGGCCAGGGTGGACTTGCCGGCCCCGCCCTTCTCGTTGCCGAGGACGATCACGTGCGGCTGCGTCATGGAGGGAACCCTCTGTGGCGGCCGGCGCGACTCACTCATGCGCGGCCCTTGGTCGACGCAGAGTCAGCCCGTCGGACGAAAACGTCAACGGAACCTTAACGCGCGCCTGTGGACTTCAACCGGTATCAGCCGGCGCGGCGACACCAGGGGTCCGCGACCTGGGCTGCGGCGCACAGGGCTGAGGCGGCTTCGGCCGGGATCGGGCCGACCTTCAGACGGGTGAGGCTGCGCCCCTCGACGTCGACCCGCTCGAAAACCGGCGACAGGTTCGACAGGTCGGCGCGGGCCTTCAGTCGCGCCCAGGCGGCCTGCGCCCCGGCAGGACTGGAAAAGGCGCCCAGCTGGATCATCCGTCCATCGGACGGGGCAGGACGGACGACGGCCGGCCGAAGTTTCGGGGTTTCGGCAGCGTCGGCGCGACGTTCGACGACGGTCAGGCGGGCAGGCGCAGAAGCGGCTTGTCGGGCGGACGGGACCTCGGGTCGGGCCAGTTGCGCCACGGCCTCGCGGAGTCCGTCGGCGCCGGCGTCGGTCGAGACCAGGGCCGCCCCGCTGCTCAGAACCTCTCGCGCATCCCACATTTCGTGCGGGCTCATGACCTGGACATGGACCGGCGAAAACTTAAGCGGTCTCAGCCCCTGCTTGTCGGACGACCGAGCCGGCGCGGTCTCGGCGGACGGGGGATCGAGCGGAATGTCGATCGCCGCCACCCGATCCGCCAGGGCGCCGAGGCTGGGCGACTCGCCCTCGGCGGCGCTGCAGCCTGAAAGGATCAGAGCAAGCGTGATCAGAACTGGACGGGTCGCGGGTGCTGGCGTCATAAGCACGACCCTAGCCGCCAGGATTTGAGTTCTGGTGCATCAACAGGCTTAAGCCGGAAGGTTAACCGCTTCACCATGACTGCGAATGCGCTCCTCCCCGTCGTCCGCACTGTGGCCGAAGTGCGGGCCGTCGTGCGTGACTGGAAACGACAAGGCCTGACCGTCGGCATGGTTCCGACCATGGGCGCGCTGCACGAGGGTCATCTCACCCTGGTGCGCGAGGCGGCGCGGCGCGCGGACCGCGTCGTCGCCTCCAACTTCGTCAATCCGACCCAGTTCGCGCCTCACGAGGACCTGAGCCGATATCCGCGCCGACAGGAGGAGGACGCCCGGCTGCTGGCGGGCGCGGGATGCCATATGATGTTCGCCCCGGCGGCGGACGAGATGTACCCGGAGCAGTTCGCCACCAGCATCGCCGTGGCCGGACCTGCCCTGGGGCTTGAAGGAGATTTTCGACCGCAGATGTTCGGAGGGGTGGCCCTGGTGGTCACCAAGCTGTTCAACCAGGTGCAGCCGGACTTGGCGATCTTCGGCGAGAAGGACTACCAGCAGCTGATGGTCATTCGTCGTTTCGTGCGGGATCTGGACCTGCCGATCGAAATCGTGGCGGCGCCGACCGAGCGTGACGCGGCCGGCCTGGCCCTGTCCTCGCGCAACGAATATCTGTCCGAGGGGCAGCTGGCTGTGGCCCGCCGCCTGAACCAGATCCTGGCCGAGGCCGCCGAAGCGGCGGCGGCCGGCAGGCCCCTGCCCGGGGTCGAAAGAGACGCCTATTCCGCCATTCTGAAAGCCGGGTTCGAACGGATCGATTATGTCGCGGTTCGCCAGGCGGAAGACCTGTCCGTCTTCCGCGACGGAGTGGTCGACGGCCCCGCGCGCATCCTGGCCGCAGCCTGGCTGGGCAAGACGCGGCTGATCGACAATCGGGCGGTATAGGCGCCAAACCAAAAAAGAACCCGGCGCGGACGCCGGGTAAAACAGGTTCGGTGATGGTGCGTCCCAAAAAGGGACAACCTCATTCATTGGGCGGTTCGGTTAACAACGTCTTACGAACTGCGGTCCGGCAACCAGGTCGTCTGACGGCCGCCGGATCCGGTCGGCCAGGTCAGACGCCAACCCTCGCCGGCTCGAACCGGAATGAAGTCCGATTGCGACCCCAGGCCGGGGAAGGCGAACCGGACCCCGTCGATGTCTATGGTGGATGCCCCGCCCCCCTGGGCCGTCGCGCGCCAGACGCCTGCGGCGTCGACCCTGGCCGCGACGCGCGCTCCGTTGATCGTCACAGTGGGCGGATCTGCGGCTGTCCGCCCCGACAGGATGACGGCCGCCCCGTCCGAATCGACCGCGTCCAGCACGCCTCGACCGTCCAGCCGTCGGGTCGGCTGGCCTGCGGCGATCAGCAGCAGGGGCCCTGCGCCGCCCCGGACCAACAGAAGGGTCTCCGGCGAGGGCGCGGCGTCCTCCCCGATCTGGACCTCCGGCGTCAGCCGAATGTCGCCCGGACCAGTCGGCACGCGCAGCTCGAAACGACCGGCCTTGTCTGCCGCCACGGCGACGGCCGCCCCGTCCGGACCGCGCAAGACCACTCGGGCGTCAGGACCCGCGCGCCCGCGCACCACCACATCTGCTCCGTCACGCACCGCCGTCTCGACGTGGGGCGGCTGCGCCCAGGCGGAGCCGTCCGGATCATCGACGGGCCGGGCAGGGCTTTCACCTTGGTCCGCGCAGCCAGAGGCCACGATGGACAGGGCGACGACCGTGGCGACCATGGCTGCGATCCGGCGTTTCATCCTGGGCCTCGACGATATATGGCTGACGCCAAGCGGCGGGGGATTCTGTTACCCCGCCCGCCGCCGGTTTGGCCATGGCCGACCGCGCAATCCTTCAGTCCGAGGCTCCATGTCCCTGCCCCCCGTTTCGATCCTGCCTTTCGACGGCCCTTCCGTCTGCCTGTTCTGCGGCTCGTCAGACCGCGCCGACCCCGCCTACACCGAGGCTGCGCGCGCCTTCGGCAAGGCGACGGCGGAAGCCGGCTGGCGGCTGGTCTATGGCGGGGGCGGGGTCGGCCTGATGGGGGCGTCGGCGCGGGGCGCGCACGAGGCCGGCGGACGGGTGGTCGGCATCATGCCGGCCTTTCTGCGCAGTCGCGAAAGACTGTTTGACGACGTGGAGACCGTCGTGGTCACCTCGATGCACGAGCGCAAGCAGCTGATGTACGACCAGTCGGACGCCTTCGTCGTGGCGCCCGGCGGAATCGGCACCCTGGAAGAGGTGGTCGAGCTGCTGTCCTGGAAACGCCTGGACCTGCACCAGAAGCCGGTCGTCTTCCTCAATCTGAATGGCTTCTGGAACGGCTTCTTCGCCCTGATGCGCCACAGCGTGGAAGAGGGCATGACGCCCGCCGCCTTCCTGGACGCCTGGACTGTGGCCGATACGGTTGAAGAGGCGATGGCGCAGATTCAGGTCGCGGAAAACACAACCGAAAGAAAATATGATCATCGATAGGTGATCATTGGTCATGAATCAGCGCAGCGCGTCTTGACAGTTTTTATCCGAAACTGACATTGACCCCGACGGCACGACGCCGTTCTTCAATCCGGAGATTATCTATGCGCGTCCTGATCGCCGCCGCAGCCCTGTTCGCCGCCATCCCCGCCATGGCTGCGACCCCCGCCGCCACCCGCCTGACCCTGGCCGACGCCGCCACGGCGCCGTCGCGCGCCACCATCATCGACGGCGCGCGCTGGTCCTGCGAAGGCGCGACCTGCACCGCGGCCGGCGGCACGGAACAACCCGCCACGCGCGCCTGCCGCCGGGTGGTGCAGAAGTTCGGCCGCGTGACGAGCTTCGCCTACAAGGGCGTCGAACTGACCGCAGACGAACTGGCCGTCTGCAACGCCTGACTGATGCGTGAGGCGGCCGCTTAGGCCGTCTCGCCCTTCAGACGCCGCTGGAGGGTTTCGCGACCGATCAGCGGCGCCAGGGCCGCCATGTCCGGGCCGTGCGCCTGCCCCGTCAGCGCCAGACGCAGCGGCATGAACAGGCCCTTGCCCTTGGCGCCGGTTTCGGCCTTGACGGCGTTGGTCCAGGCGGACCAGGCGGTCTCGTCGATCACTTCCGGCAGCAGGGCGGCGGCGGCGTCAATAAAGGCCGCGTCTTCGATCACCGGCTGGATCGGGCCACGCACGATCTTCGCCATTTCAACCACATCGGCGAACTTGTTCAGGTTGCCACGCACCGCCGACCAGAAGGCCTCACCCAGGTCGGCGTCGAAAGCCTGCAGCCGCGGCTGGGCCGTGGCGTAGTCCATGACGTGCAGCGCCTGGGCGTTCAGCCGGTCGAGGTCGGCCGTGTCGTAACGCGCCGGCGAACGCCCCATCTTGGTGAAGGCGAAGGTCTCGCCGAGGGCCTGTACAGAAGCGGCGACTTCCAGGGGATCGGACGTGCCGATCCGACCCAGATGGCTGGTGATGGCG
>MGLN01000129.1:4487-5379 GCA_001796045.1 Caulobacterales bacterium RIFOXYB1_FULL_67_16
AGCCCTGGTCGCGCATGTCGCTGATCGACAGCGAGCCGAGGCGCTTGGACAGGGCCGCGCCGTCGGCGCCGACCAGCAGGGGCATGTGGGCGAAGCCCGGAATGGTCGCGCCCAGGGCCTCGAAGATCTCGATCTGGGCGCCGGTGTTGGTGACGTGATCCTCGCCCCGGATGATGTGGGTGATGGCCATGTCGATGTCGTCGACGACCGACGGCAGGGTGTAGAGGAACAGGCCGTCCTCGCGGATCAGGACCGGGTCGGACATGGAGGCGGTGTCGACCTCGGCATGGCCGCGGGCCAAGTCTTCCCAGGCGACCCGCTTGCCCTCCAGCTTGAAGCGCCAGTGAGGACGACGGCCCTCGGCCTCGTAGGCGGCCTTCTGAGCGTCGGTCAGTTCCAGAGCGGCACGGTCGTAGATCGGCGGCAGACCGCGCGACAGTTGCACCTTGCGGCGGCGGTCCAGTTCGTCCGCAGTCTCATATGCGGGATAGAGCCGACCCGACGCCTTGAGCCTGGCGGCGGCCTCCTCATAGCGGTCGAAGCGTTTGGACTGGTTGTAGCGTTCGTCCCAGGTCAGGCCCAACCAGATCAGATCGTCCTCGATCCCCTGTTCGAACTCGGGCGTCGAGCGCGCCAGGTCGGTGTCGTCGATCCGCAGGACGAAGGATCCGCCCTGCCCTTTCGCGAACAGCCAGTTCACCAGGGCGGTGCGGACATTGCCGACGTGCAGCTTACCCGTGGGCGACGGGGCGAAACGAACCTTGACGGACATGGAATCCTAGACCTCGAGAGCGAGGCGGCTAGGTCGCGCCGCAACCGGGCCAAGTCAAGGCCGAGCCGCCGATCAAGACGTCAAACCTTGGTCAGTCGTCGCGGTGGACGCGTTCGCGGC
>MGLN01000129.1:5478-5829 GCA_001796045.1 Caulobacterales bacterium RIFOXYB1_FULL_67_16
AGGCCCCGTCCTCGATCCGACGCAGGGCGTCATCGATCTTGGAGATCAGCTTGCGTTGACGATCACGGGTGCGCAACTCAAGCGCGCGATCCGATTCCGACGAAGCCCGATCCACCAGATCGGGGTGGTTTTCGGTCTCGGCCTTCAGATTGACCACCGTGCCCTTGGACTCTCGAAGGATGTCGTCCTTCCAGTCCAGAAGCTTTTTCTTGAAATAGGCAAGCTGCCGTTCACTCATGAACGGCTCGTCGTCAGACGGCCGATACGGACCGGTTTCGTCGGACACAACGGACGCCAAAGCGTTCATCGCACTCACGCTCTCTAAGCACGCCCCCCTGTGGCGTATGGGCC
>MGLN01000129.1:5920-6715 GCA_001796045.1 Caulobacterales bacterium RIFOXYB1_FULL_67_16
AGTTTTCGCGCTCCGATTTGAAATACTGAAGCTTTCAGCTTTCGGAGCTGCGGCGGCGCATCTCCGCCTTGGCCAGTTCCACCGATGCTCTCAGGTCGATCTGGTCCAGCAGGTCGTTCAGTCCTGCATCCCCGTCATCGGGCCGATCCTCGCGCAACGTCCGGGAGAGTTGCTGCAGCACGGCCTCGTCCGGCTCGCCGGACAACAGGGCCATCTTCATCTCGTCCAGCCGGTCCAGCAGACCTGCGCCCCGTTTCACCGCGCGGCGTCGCTTCTCCAGCGGTCCCTCGATCCCCTGGAGCGCCATCAGGGCCGAGACGTCATTGACCCCCGATGTCGCCGCACTGGCGGAGGCGGCGGACGGCGCGGCGGTCGCGCCGGTCTGGCCCAGCGAAAATCCGGCGCTGGCGCGCGCAGGCTTGCCGCCCGTCGGCGCGCTGGGTCCCGTAGTCCCTGTGACCTTCATCGGCGGAGGCTCCGTCTCATGAGGCCACCCTTTGGCGAACGGAATGACCTTTTGGTTAACGCCCAGGCAAAAACTGCCGCCGCTCCCGCTCTCACCACAGAACGAAGTCAGTTATTTCAGCAACTTGAGCCACGGCACGATCTTCGCATCATAATGAATGAAACGCCTTTGGGACGTCCGACCGATGCAGAATCTGCTTGCCCGCCTTGTCGCGCCTCTCACCGCCTTTGCTGCGCTGGGCCTCGTCGCGTCTCCAGCCCTGGCCCAGTCACGAATCAAGGATATCGCCGCCGTCGAGGGCGTTCGCGGCAACCAGCTGGTCGGATACG
>MGLN01000130.1 GCA_001796045.1 Caulobacterales bacterium RIFOXYB1_FULL_67_16
CGAGGCCTATCGCCGGGTGCGCGTGACGACGGAGGCGGGGGCGGCGGCGTGGGTGTATGTGGCGGCGGAGGGGTGACGTCGGGATTGTGCCAGCAGCTGACATTTGTTCAGCGTCCACGAGCAGACATAGCCAAAGCCTCTGCCTACGCTCGGCCGATTAGCTAGGCGGGGACGTGATCTTGGCGATGAGTACGGCGGATGCCGTTGTGAATCCACGACCACCACTCATACCAGAGCTCCTAGTCGTCGCGGGTGCGCTTTGCACGCAACGCGCGTAAGCGTTCCTGGGCAGCCTTGACGGGAGGATCGGTCACTCCCGGGGGAATAATGGGATCGTCGTCGTCATGAAGGACGGACCCATCTGGGTCATTCTCCCCAATTTCCCATGCTTCTCGAACCTCAAGAATTTCTTTCGGAAAAGCCAAATCGAGGAATATCTCAGGCTCAGTCAGGTCAGCGTTCACGCCTGCGGGGGCTAGATAAAAGCCGCCGAATTCCTTGAGTTCGTTCAGGAAGCGATTCAAGTTTGCATTGGATGTCGGCTCCATCCGATGTATGCGGCTAACCCATAAAAAAGTGCGGCCGTCACTTTCAGACACGGTCTTGATGTCTGGACCGATTGCAATCGCGTACCAACTCGGATGCGCCGTGGAAAGTCCCGTCACGAGCGCAATCCGAAGTGCCTCGCCAACCTCGTCCTTCCCGTACCGATTGATCCAGCCTTCAAATATCGCCCTGCCGACCTCAGGGTTCTTGAACAGCAGGCTCATAACAGGAGGAACGCGCCGCGCCCCGTCGGGGTCGACGAACGACGCATAGCCCACGCCTGTCCAACCTGCCTTGTCCCACAGCTCGACGTCTATTGGCGACATGACGCGTCGGTCAGAATGTTTGATAGTGTCGTAGTTGGGAAACCCGGTCGGAGGTGGTCCCTTGCCAAATGTGGGCTGCTTTCGTTTCGGCTTGACAGGCGCTGCGTCAGAGAACGCGTCCGAGCGTTTCAGCGGAAAATCTTGGGCTTCCGGATCGATCCAGTCGGTCAGCAACACACTGCCCGGATCGCCGAAGAGATTGTGTGAAATGGTGGAGATATTTCCCAACATGATAGCTCGATCAAATCCGCGTTCTTGACCCGCGATTTTGTCTAGCCACGCTTTGTGATCACTGATGCGAACCATGCGGATCAGTGCATCGACAATCGCGGTTTGAAGCCAATCGTAGTACTCGCCTATTTGAAACGGCTCGTCGAAGGTCATCTGCGGGGGGTAGGTGAGTATGACAGGCTGTGCTGCAGTCTCCGGAAACGACATAGTGGGGACAGCCTGGCTCTCCTCCCCAATAACCATAGTGACTTCCATCGTCTCTCTGAACGGAAACACATCGTTCTCGTCGCTCGTCGCCAAGAACGCTTCTAGGCCGCCGAGGAATGACTCGGCTATCGAGAGCGCCAGAGGATCACTGGGACAGGTGACTATGAGCTCGCATCCAAGGATAATCGAACGAAGCTTGTTAGGCCGTGTGCCAACCAACGTCGGTACCTTCGCCACCTCAGCGGCCGCTGGCTGAGCGCGCCACGCGTCAAAAAAGGTCTTGGCACCTTCAGCCGTTTCGTCCTCAGGAATGTATCCTTCGCTCCAAAGCTTCTTGTCGTATCCAAGGGCATGGAGAAGAGCGATTTCGGACATCGGCAATCCGATGCGATCAAGCGTGGCTGGTAGTTTGGAAAGCTCGGGCAACTCCGACAGCGGCACGCGCATGAGAAGTATTCCCAACACAACGTCCTGCTGACGCGCTTCTTCATCGAGCCGTTCATTGTCATCGGCGTCGAGATTGAGATGACCACGCGCTTGCGCAGCCATCACGAGCGCCAGAATCACATGTGGGAGTCGACCTAGTGCCAGTTCCAGCCAGGCAAGTCGTTTTAGGCAGGACAGCGCCGGCAAAATGACTTGCCCTTCGGACTTGAAGACCGAGAAGCAACGTTCTGCCGCTGCCAGGATCTTGTTCCGTGCCGCCCACAAGAGACCGACCTGTTGATAGGCAATGCTTCCTCCTGCCAAGGCCGTGATCAGCTCGCCCTTGTATTCGTCCTTGACGAGAAGCGCCTCGGCGCGGCCGAACATCCGGATCGCGTCGTAAGGTTTGTGATGCTGAAGCTTTTGCCAGCCCCGATCTATATACGCCTGACCGGCCTCACCCTCGCTTCGGCGGGTACGCATGACGGCTATTAGCTTCTCGAAAAACGCGTCGAAGGCGTTGCTATCAAAGACTTTGCCGAGCTCATGAGAAAGGTCGAAAAGCCTTTCGACCGGATAGCTGCCGAGCAACGCGCTACGATCCAAAATCGCTTCGAACGTTGGCCATGTCGTCTCCACACCGAGGGCATCACCAGCAGCTTGCGCTTCAAAGAGGTCCATCAGCGCCAGCGACGTTTCTGCCTGGAGAGCGTTGTTGGGCCGCCCCGACACAGCGGCAATCTCTTTTAGGTGGGCCTTAAGGCGCTGGGTGCGATCTTCCAGACCGTCCGCCGACACATCGGAATAGCGATGCGCGGTGACCAGGAGCTGCCACAGAGTAACGAGTTTTTCGATCTGATCAGACTCTGTCGATTTCAGAGCCTTAGCTTCAACCTCAATGTAATGGTCGCTGAACGCTTTGAAATCTTCGTACCACCAATACGCCGTCCACGCCTGGTTGTAGGCAACACGCATTATCTGGAAATTGTCGCCAACGCTGTCGGCTATCGTTTTGGCTTGTTCGAAGCGGGCTTTGACTTCCGAATCAGGCCGTTCAAGACCCCGAGCGAGAAGGGCGCTAGTAAGGATATCTTCGACCAACTGATACCTCGCCCCGCCGTAGTTGGAGGGGTCCGCGACACGTTTGTCGAGCTCATCGAGTTCTTGAATCCGCTCGACATCGCGTGGACCGTTCACTTGAACTTGAGCGGACACGCCAGCGATGTTCAGCTTTTCAATGGCGAGTGGCAGCATGCCTTGGTCGTAGACCTGCTGAACGATCCACGCGCGATCCAGAATCGTGACGGGCACCCCCCAGTCTTCGGCCAGCTTCGCCTCTAGCGCAGCCCGTGTGCTGGCTTTCGCGGCTTGGTTTGTGATGAAGTAGATGTGGGTATAGCCACGCTTTGTAGCGACAATCTTTTCGACATCCTTGCGCGCCTTCTCCTGCCATTTCTTCATGGCGCTGAAGGCAAAAGCCCATTTCTCCTCGGCCTCCGGCGATCCCACCCACCATCGCTCGGACACCGTCTTGGCGACAGGGTAGGTATCTCCATCCACCTTGCCATCGCCGCCGCCCATTGGGCCGGACTGCGCCCTTAGGTTAGGGCAAATCTTTTTCTCTGCGAGAGCTCGACAGAAATGCTCAAAGGCTGCCTCTTCGTTCCGACTCGTAAGCGTCTCTAGGTGATGCTCGAACACTGGCTTTGCCAGCGAAACCTCTGCAACCTTGCGACTGTCGGAAAACAGGTCCGGATGACGCTCGGCCATTACTTCGCGGGGCCGGCGAAACTGCTTCTTCGGAGAATCGGTTTTATCGTTCACACTGCCAATATAGCGAAGCCGATTGCGGACGTCGCTGACCGTCGCTCTGAGTCAGGTTGCGCTCCCCGCATTCCGCTTCAACTGCCCCCGCCTTCCATCCGCCCTTGCGCCATCGCCCCGGCTTGATATGGAGCGGGCCATGGCCAGCATCACCTATATCGAGCATGACGGAACCGAGCACGTGGTCGACGTGAAACCGGGGCTGTCCGTCATGGAGGGCGCGATCCGGAACAATGTGCCGGGGATCGATGCGGATTGCGGCGGGGCCTGCGCCTGCGCCACCTGCCATGTCTATGTCGACGAGGCCTGGCGCGAGGCGACGGGCAAGCCCTCGGCCATGGAGGAGTCGATGCTGGACTTCGCCGAGGAGGTCGAGCCCAACAGCCGGCTGTCGTGCCAGATCCGGGTGTCGGAGGCGCTGGACGGCCTGGTGGTGCGGTTGCCGCAGAACCAGCACTGAGGCCGGTTCCGCGTCCGGATTAGGACAGGCCGGGCGGCCTGGTTTTCACAATTGGACGATCGAAGACGTTCGGCTTCAAGGGGTTGAGCCGCGCGAGGGGCGATTTGCGCGCCTGGGTTCGGACTGCGCTCATACTGGGTGCATGGGAGCCAAGAGCATATTCACAGACAAGGTGTGGGACGAGGAGATCGGCCCGCGATACATGAACGAGACGCACAAGACGGCGCGCGTGATCGCGGCCGAACTGGGCATCGCCAAGGGCACGCTGGAAGCCCAGATGCACAGGCGCGGGTTCTTCCGGCAGACGCCGCGCGAGTCCCTGCCGGCCAATTTCCTGAAGGGGACGGCGGCGGAGACGCGGACCCTGGAGGAGGCGAGGGCCGCCCTGATGGGGTTCGAATGGGACCCCGCGCGTCCGGATCTGTCGATGGAGACCCTGGTCGAGCTGGGCAAGGGGGCGAGCCGGCTGGGGCGTCTGCCCGAGTTTCGCGAAATCCTGCGCTGTATGGCGGCGCTGCGCGCGGCGACGGGGGCGCCCCTGCCCTATGTGGTCTGGCCCGAGGCGGCGCGGGAGGCGCTGGAGGCGGCGGGACTGGACGAGGACGCAGAGCCGGGGCCGGAGCTGGTGCTGAGGGCGGCGCAGCGGGCGCCGGAGGGGGACTGGTCCGCCTGGCTGTTCCTGGGCGGACGGGGGGCGGGCAAGACCCTGGCGGGGGCGTCCTGGGCGGCGGACGAGGCCGAGCGGCTGGGGCCCGGCGGGCGGCTGGCCCTGGTGGGGCCGACCCTGCACGACGTGCGCGAGGTGATGATCGGCGGGCCCAGCGGCATACTGGCCCTGCCGCGCTGGGGGCGGGGGATGCGCCCGGTCTATGAGCCGACGCGCCGGCGGCTGGTGTTTCCGAACGGGGCCGAGGCGCGGGCCTTTTCCGCCGAGGATCCCGACAGCCTGCGCGGGCCGCAGTTCGCCGGGGCCTGGGCCGACGAATTCTGCGCCTGGGCGCGGCCGGACGAGACCCTGGCCATGCTGCGGCTGGGCCTGAGGCTGGGGCGGGATCCGCGCCTGGTGGTGACGACCACGCCCCGGCCGATGGCGGGGCTGAAGGCCCTGAGGGCCGAGGCCGGGTGCGTGACCACCCATGCGCCGACGCGGGACAACGCCGAGAACCTGGCGCCCGGGGTGATCGCGCGGCTGGAGGATCTGTACGGCGGCACGCGGCGGGCGGCGCAGGAGCTGGAGGGGCTGATCCTCGACACCGAGGGGGCCCTGTTCCGGGCCGAGGATATCGAGCGGGCCAACCGGCGGGAGGAGCCGGCGCCCGAGCGGTTCGAGCGGGTGGTGGTGGCGATCGATCCGACCACCACGCCGGGGGGCGACGCCTGCGGCATCGTGGCGGCGGGGCGGGCGGAGGGCCGGGCCTGGGTCCTGGCCGACCGGTCGATGCGGGGCCTGAGCCCCGACGGCTGGGCCAGGCGGGCTCTGGCCTGCGCCGCCGAGTTCGGGGCCGGGGCTATCGTGGCCGAGGTCAACCAGGGCGGGGACATGGTGGCCCATGTGCTGAGGACGCTCGACCCCGCCGTGGTGGTGCGCGAGGTGCGGGCCACGCGCGGCAAGCGGATGCGGGCCGAGCCGGTGGCGGCCCTGTACGAACAGGGGCGGGTGACGCATCTGGGCCGGTTCCGCGACCTGGAGGAGGAGCTGATGGCCCTGGGCGGGGACGAGACCGGCAGTCTGGACCGGGCCGACGCCCTGGTCTGGGCCCTGACCGACCTGATGCTGGGGGAGGAGGGGCCGGGGCCGTGGTTCAGGGTGTTGTGAGGGCGGGCTTTGCGCGTGACGGGCGGCGGCGGGCGCGCTAGAGCCATGGCATGACCGATACGCCGAAAAAGGGCTGGCTCCAGCGCCTGTCCGCGGGGCTCTCGCGCTCCTCCAAACAGATGACCGACCAGGTCGTCTCCGCCTTCGTCAAGGAGCCCCTGTCCGAGGCGGCGCTGGAGGGGCTGGAGGAGCATCTGCTGGAGAGCGACCTGGGGCCGGCGGCCTCGGCGCGGATCGTCGAACGGTTCCGGGCGCTGAAGTTCGGCAAGGACGCCCAGGAGCGCGAGGTCAAGGAAGCCCTGGCCGAGGCGGTGGCGGCCGAACTGGCGCCGCGCCAGGCGAGCTTCGATCCGCTGAGCGGGCCCAAACCCTATGTGGTCCTGTTCGTCGGGGTGAACGGCTCGGGCAAGACCACGACCCTGGGCAAGATCGCCGCCGACCTGACGGGCAAGGGCGCCCGGGTGATGATCGTCGCCGGCGACACCTTCCGCGCCGCCGCCCGCGAACAACTGAAGGTCTGGGCCGAACGGGCCGGGGCCGAGTTCGAGAGCCGCCGCGACGGGGCGGATGCGGCCGGCTTGGCGTTTGACGCCTATACCAAGGCCAAGGCCGAGGGGTTCGACGTGGTCCTGATCGACACGGCCGGGCGGCTGCAGAACAAGTCGGCCCTGATGGACGAACTGCTGAAGATCGTGCGGGTGCTGAAGAAGGTGGACCCCGAGGCGCCGCACGACACGCTTCTGGTGCTGGACGCCACGGTGGGCCGCAACGCCCTGGCCCAGGAACAGATCTTCGGCCGCACCGCCTTCGTCACCGGGGTGGTGATGACCAAGCTGGACGGGACGGCGCGGGGCGGGGTGCTGGTGCCCGTGGCCCAGGCCTCCGACGCCCCCCTGATGCTGATCGGCGTGGGGGAGGGGGTGGAGGATCTCCAGCCCTTCGACGCCCGCGCCTTCGCCCGCTCCCTGGTGGGACTGGAAGACTGAGATGACCGACGCCCCCGCCCCCGAGAAGAAGAACCGCCAGTGGATCCGCCAGCTGGTCGATTTCGGCGCCCTGGCCGCCTTCATGATCAGCTATTTCACGACGCGGGACATGATCTTCGCGACATGGGTGCTGGTGGGCGCCTCGGCCCTGGCCCTGGTCGTCGGCTATGCGGTCGAGCGGCGGTTCGCGCCGCTTCCGCTGATCACCGGCCTGTTCGCCCTGGTGTTCGGCATGCTGACCCTCTTCACCCACGACGACCTGTATGTGAAGCTGAAGCTGACGGTGCAGAACGGCCTGCTGGCGGCCGTCCTGCTGGGCTCGATCCCGCTGAAGAAATATCCGTTCAAGGCCCTGCTGGGTTCGGCCATCAAGGTCAATGACGCCGCCTGGCGCACCCTGACCCTGCGCTACGGCCTGTATTTCCTGACCGTGGCCGTGCTGAACGAGGTGTTCCGCAGCCCCGCCGCCGTGACCGCCATCTGGCACGCCCTGGGCCGGGAGACGCCCAATCCGAACGACGTCTGGACCGGCTTCCGCGGGGTTCTGTGGATCGCCGCCTCGGTCTTCGGCCTGTCCCAGGTGCCGCTGATCATGCGCAATCTGATCAAGGACGAAGAGCCGGGCCCGGTCTCCCCGGACACGGGACTTTGAGACAAGCGCGGTAGCTCACAGACAAAATGTCGCGTAACCGACATACTTCTCGCGTCAAATCGTAAAGCGGCGCTGATACGCGTGCGGACGAAAGACAATCGGGGGACGGTCGATATGGTCAAGTCGGGCAAGGCGTTGCGCAAGGTCGGGCCTCTGGCCACGTCTCCCAGCCATCTGATGCACCGGGCGCTTCAGCTTTCGCTGGACATCTATGCCGAGGAAATGGGCGCCGACGGCCTGACCCAGCGCCAGTTCGCGGTGCTTGAGGCCGCCTCGCTGAAGGCCGGCCTGACCCAGACGGAACTGGTGCGGATGACCGGCATCGACCGGTCGACCCTGGCGGACCTGGTCACGCGGATGACGACCAAGGGCCTGCTGGAGCGCGAACGTTCGACCCTGGACGCCCGCGCCAAGGCGGTGCGTCTGTCTGCGGAGGGCGCGGCCCGTCTGGAGGCCGCCCGGCCCAAGGTCGAGACCGCCGACAAGCGGATCATGGCCCTGCTGCCCAAGGGCCAGCGGGAGGTCTTCCTGAGCCAGCTGGCCGAACTGGCCGCCGCCGCCGACGCCGCCCCCGACGCCGCCAAGGCCGAGGCAAAGGCCGCCAAGAAGGCCGCCAAACTGGCCGAGAAGGAAGCCAAGAAGGCCGAGAAGGCCGCCAAGAAGGCGGTCCGCCCGGCCAAGCCCGGCAAGGCCAAGAAACCCAAGCTGAAGGTGGTCGAGGTCGCCTGATCGGCGGGGAGGCGGCGAAACGGCTTGCGCCGGACGCCGGGGGCTGAGACCCTCCCGGCATGGCTGATCCGACAGACCTGCCCGGAGGCGTGGTTCATGACCTGCCCGCCGATCTGGCGGCGGCGGTGAAGCGTGACGTCGCCGCCTGCGCCACCTGGATGTCGATCACGCCCCTGGCCCGCAACGAATGGATCTGCTGGGTCGAGTCGGCGAAGAAGGCCGAGACCCGGCTGAAGCGGATCGACTGGGGCCGCGAGAACCTGAGCGACGGCAAGCGCCGCCCCTGCTGCTGGCCGGGGTGCCCCCATCGCGAGAAGGGGACGGGTTAGGCCCGCCCAGCCGCCCTATCAGCCGGCCCTGGCTCGCGCCCCCAGGCAATAGGCGAAGCTGAGCGCCAGTCCGGCGACGACGGCGCCGCATCCGACGACGAGGGCCGCCTCCAGACTGGGGGCGAAGGCGAAGGCCGCGGCGTAGATGAGGCCGCTGATCACCATGGCCCAGGCGGTGAACCTCTGGGTCTGGCGCGCCAGGGCGCTGGGGCTGAAGGTCTTGGGAATGCGGTCGCCGAAGGCGGCGACCATCAGGCCGGTGGCGCCCAGGACCAGGCGAACCGTGACCTCCTGATCGATCAGGCCCTGGCTGCGGGCCAGGCTGGCGCACAAGGCCACGGCGATGATCCCGCCGCCCCAGGCGAGGCTGATGATGACGTCCTTTTTCATTTCGCAGGCTCCTTTGCCGGCGCGGGCGTCTCTGCGCCCAGGCCGAACGAGTTGACGAAGCCCAGCAGGGCCTCTTCCAGCACCGAGAGTTTCAGATGGTAGACGACCGATTTTCCCGCCTTCTCCGCATGAACCAGATCCGCCTCCTTCAGCACGGCGAAATGGGCCGACATCGTCGGCTTGGAGACGTCGAACCGGTCGCTGATCTCCCCCGCCGTCATCGGCCCCTGACGCAGCAGCTGAAGCACGCGGCGGCGGGTGGGATCGGAAAGGGCTTTGAACACCTGGCTCATAATGAGATTGTTAGCTAAACGTCGAAATGAGTCAAGCGGGGTTCGAGCCTGGGTCGAAAACCGCAAGATCGGTAGAGCGGGGGACCGGCGGGAACGTCACTGTGGGCCCGCCACGACGGATGAGGACGATGACCACGGCCCTGGACCACTATCACGCCCGGATGCTGAGGGTGCTGGATCATATCGACCGGCATCTGGACGGCGATCTGGACCTGGAGACGGTCAGCCGGGTCGCGGCCTTTTCCAAATTCCACTTCCACCGGCAGTTCAAGGCGACCTTCGGAGTGTCCCTGCACCGCTATGTCCAGCTGGCGCGGATGCGACAGGCGTCCAAGCGGCTGGCGGACGGGCAGGGGCCCAGCGTGACCGACATCGCCCTGGACGCCGGTTATGAGACGCCCGACGCCTTCGCCCGCGCCTTTCGCCAGAGGTTCCGGCAGTCGCCGTCCGATTTCCGGAAATCGCCCGACTGGGCGCCGTGGCTCCAGGCCTTCGGGCCGCTCAACTCAGCCAGGAGCAGACTCATGACCCAAGAATTCACGCCCGATCAGGTGACCCTTCGCGACGTGGCGCCGAGCCGGGTGGCGATCTTCGAACATCGCGGCGATCCCGCGACCCTCGACGCCACGATCCAGCGCTTCATCGCCTGGCGCAAGGCCGCCGGCCTGTCGCCCCGGACCCACCCGACCTTCAACATCTGGCATTCGGAACGCCGCCCCGCCGACCCGGCCGATTATCGCATGGAGCTTTGCGTCGGCCTGAACCCCGGTCAGCGGGTGGAGGTGGATGACCCGGCGGTGAAGGCGGGCGATATCCCCGGCGGGCGGTGCGCCGTGCTGCGTGTCACCGGCGACACCCATAATCTGGAGCCGGCCGCCCTGTACCTGTACCGCGCGTGGCTGCCGGCCAGCGGGGAGGAGATGCGGGACTTTCCGATCTACTGCTAGCGGCTGTTCGTGGGGGAGCCGGAGAGGGGGGCGGCGGCGGAGTTGTTTTTGCCGCTGAGGTGAGGGGGGCGGCCACACCCGTCTCCTCCCCCTCTGGGGGACGCAGCGCGGCGCGTCTTCCGCGCCGTGACGGAGGGGGCGCGTCCGGAGGGGGTGCGTCCGCAACACAGGCGCCTCTTGCGGCGTACAGAGCCCCTCCACCGCTTCGCGGTCCCCCTCCCCGCAGGGCGGGGAGGAGACAGAACGCCGCCGCAGCGTCTGCTGTGCGATCAGACGCCGATTTCGCCAATCAACGCGTGGCGGAACGTCGCTCTCGACATTGCAACGAACAGCCGCCAGGGCCAAACTACGATATGGACCTACAAACCCGCCGCACAATCTTGAGAATATCGCCTTTCAAGTTTTGGGGCCTGTATGGGGTCGCTTGGCTGGTCGTGGGATGGACCTTGGTCGAGCCTTTTTGGACCTCAGGTTCCATCAGCGAGTACCTTGCGTCGGGCAGCCGGTCGGCACATCGATGGCCTATCGCCGCGGTTGCGGCCTTAGTGGCGATCCCAATTTTGGTTTTAGCTTTCGCCAAGGTTTTGCGCCATGGAGGCTCATTATTGTCGATATCGGGATCAGTTCTCTCAAGCCCGTATTTTCGGAAGCCTTTGAATTTTGACTCGGCCCATTTGGGGCTCAGACGCAGCACCTACGGCCCCTCCGAGCTTGTCGTGCTCAGCGACGGAGTTGAGCATACAATTCCACTCATTTTTGCCGCAGGCACGCCGCACATGAATCTGGAAAGAATCATTGAGATCAGCGGCTCCAATGAACTTGCCAAGTGACAAACGATTGCCCTCACCTAGACCCCTTCGGCCCTGTTTCGGCTTCCTGTAAGCCCACCCCGCCCTCGACGACCCGCCCCCGTCCCGCTAGGTCAGGCCCATGCCGACCGCCCTCTACATCGACGCCGACGCCTGCCCGGTGAAGGAGGAGGTCTATCGCGTGGCGCGGCGCTACGGGCTGAAGACCTATGTGGTCTCCAACGGCTGGATGCAGGTCCCGCGCGAGGCCCTGATCGAACAGGTGGTGGTGGACGCCGGGCCGGACGTGGCCGACGACTGGATCGCCGAACGGGCGGGGCCGGGCGATGTAGTGATCACCGCCGATATTCCGTTGGCGGATCGTTGTCTGAAGGCCGGGGCCCAGGCGCTGAAATCGAACGGCCAGGCCTTCACCCCGGATTCCATCGGCTCGGCCCTGGCCGGGCGGATGGTGGGCGAGCATCTGCGGTCGATGGGGGTGGCCACCTCCGGCCCGCCGCCCTTCTCGGCCGCTGACCGCTCGCGCTTCCTCCAGGCCCTGGACCAGGCCGTGGTCAAGGCGCGCAAGGCGGCCTCATGAGCACCGTCATTCCCGAGGAGGAGCTGGAGTTCCGCTTCTATCGCGCCGGCGGACCGGGCGGGCAGAACGTCAACAAGGTCTCGACCGCCGTCCAGATGCGGTTCGACGTCAAGAACTCCCCCAGCCTGACCGAACCGGTCAAGGCGCGGCTGATGAAGCTGGCCGGCAGCCGGTTGACCCTGGAGGGGGTGATCCTGATCAACGCCGTCCGTTTCCGCACCCAGGAGCGCAACCGCGCCGATGCGATCGAACGGCTGCAGGCCCTGGTGGACGAGGCCTCGATCAAGCCGGTCTTCCGCGTCCCGACCCGGCCCACCCGGGCCTCGAAGGAGCGCCGGCTGAAGGCCAAGACCAGCCGCGCCTCGATCAAGTCGGGACGCGGCAAGCCCAGCCTGGATTAGCCGCGCGGCGGACGCCCGCCCCGACCGCCGGGCCCGGCCTGCATCGCCGTCTTGGGCAGGCTCTCCAGCGTCAGTATCCCGTCGTGATCCTGGTCCAGCAGGACGAACCAGCGCTCGCCCGCCGCCGCCCATTCCTCGGGCGTGATCTTCTGGTCGGCGTTGCGATCGGCCGCCCGCACCGGCTGGGGCACCGACAGCAGGCCGGCGCGGGCCAGACGCTCGGTGCCGCCGCGATAGGGCTGGGCGCGCGGCCGGGCGCCGGATCCGCCGCCCTCCTGCCCCCCGCCCATCGGTCCGCCCATGCCGCCGCCCATGGGATCCTGCTGGTCGGCGTCCAGATTCATCCGGCCGCCGCCGGGCGGCCCGC
>MGLN01000131.1:0-9743 GCA_001796045.1 Caulobacterales bacterium RIFOXYB1_FULL_67_16
CCTCGGCGACCCCGTCGCTGGAGACGCTGTGGAACGCGCAGAACGGCCGCTACGACTGGTTGAAGCTGGGCGCGCGGCATGGGACCGCCGTCCTGCCGGACATCGACCTGATCGACCTGCGCGCGGCGCCTCCGGATCCGCAGACCTGGTTGTCGCAGAGCCTGAGGGAGGCGATCGGCGAAACCCTGGCGCGCGGCGAACAGACCCTGCTGTTCCTGAACCGGCGCGGCTATGCTCCCGTCGTCCTGTGCCGCGCCTGCGGGCACAGGCTGACGGCGCCGGACACCGACAGCTGGCTGGTCGAACATCGCTACACCGGCCGACTGGTCTGCCATCTGACCGGCTTCTCGATGGCCCGGCCCAGACTGTGCCCGTCATGCGGGGCCGAGGACTCGCTGGTCTCGGTCGGCCCCGGCGTCGAACGGGTCGAGGAGGAGGTGCGCCAGCTGTTCCCCGAGGCGCGGACGGCGGTGTTCAGCTCGGACACCGCGCCCGACGCCAAGTCGGCACGGGCCCTGATCCAGCGGATGACCGACGGCGAGATCGACATACTGGTCGCCACCCAGGCCGCCGCCAAAGGCCACAACTTCCCCCGCCTGACCCTGGTCGGGGTGGTGGATGCGGATCTGGGCTTGCGAGGCGGCGACCTGCGGGCGGCCGAACGGACCTATCAGCTGCTGGCCCAGGCGACGGGACGGGCGGGCCGGGCGGACCGACCGGGACGGGCCTTGCTGCAGACCTGGACCCCCGACCATCCGGTGCTTCAGGCCCTGGCGGCCGGCGACCGGGACGCCTTCGTCGAGGCGGAGATGGCCGAGCGGGAAGCCGCCGCCCTGCCCCCCTTCGGCCGGCTGGCGGCGATCATCCTGTCCAGCGAGAATGCGCAGGCGGTGGAGAAGACCGCAGCGGACCTGGCCCAGGCCATTCCCAACGCCGAACGGCTGGAGGTCTATGGCCCCGCCGACGCGCCCCTCGCCCTGGTGCGCGGACGCAGGCGAAAGCGGCTGCTGGTGCGGGCCGACCGGGACGTGAACCTACAGGCCTTCCTGCGCGCCTGGCTGACGCGGGTGAAGGTCCCGGCCTCGGTCCGACTGACGGTGGACGTCGATCCCTACTCCTTCCTCTGACCGCCGAGAGACGAAGAAGATGGAGGCCTGGCCTCCGAGTCGAACGGAGGGTTTTCGGGCTTGCATGCCCGCCGCGTAGCCACTCCGCCACCAGGCCCTGACGCCGCCAGACTGCCACGCGCTTGAGCGTGGCGTATGTCGACCGCGTTTCGACCTGTAACGGACTGTGGCGGCGAGATGGGGCGCGAAAACTCCGTCTTGCAGGTGTTCACTGACGTCGCGCCGACGGCCGCGACGGTCGTTCACGAAGGCGAAGCGGTCATTCCCGCAAGCCCGATGGCGAAGGCGAACAGTCGTCTGCAGGGTCAGGTCATCGAGGGCCGGTCGTCGGTCCCCATGACAGGACACCACGCCATGAAGACCCATTCCGCCCTCTGGAGCTCCGCCGCCCTGGTCGCCGTCGCCCTGGCCTCGACCTCCGCCCTGGCCGCCGACGTCGCCTTCGATTTCGACGTGGCCAAGCCGGAGGGCCGGATCATGGTCGCTCTGTTCGACAGCGAGGCCAACTATGGCGGCGAAGGTCAGCCGGCGCGTTACGCCATGGTCGAAGCCGCCGCGCCGACCACGCGGGTCACCTTCGAGAACCTGCCGGACGGCGACTACGCCATGCGCGCCTTCCACGACCTCGACGGCGACGGGAAGATGAAGACCAACCCGTTCGGCATGCCGGTGGAACCCTACGCCTTCTCCAACAACGCCGTCGGCAATATGGGCCCGGCCTCGTGGGAGCGGGCGAAGTTCGCCGCGTCCGGCGCGGTCGTCCAGACCATCAGCCTGAAATAAGCCCCCCCCCGTCCGGAGACCGATCATGACCCCGTCCCGCCGTTCCTTCCTGATGGGCGCCGCCGCCCTGTCGGCCGCCGTGGCCACCCCCGAAATGGTGCGCGCCGCTGCGGCCCTGGACGCCGCCGCCACGGCCGACTGGGCCCTGGCCACCCGCGATCTCGAGAGCGACCTGCCGCGTCAGACAATGCGCCTGATTGACGGCCGCGCCCCGGCGGGGCTTGAGGGCGCCCTGTTCCGCAACGGTCCTGGCCGGTTCCGGCGGCCGGGCGGCTCCGTCACCCACTGGTTCGACGGCGACGGCCTGATGCGGGCCTTCCGCATCCAGGACGGCCAGGCCACGCTGGAGGCCCGGTTCGCCGATACGCCCAAGCGCCGGGTCGAGACCGAACTGGACGCCGTGGTGACACCCGGTTTCGGCACGCGGGGCGACGCCCGCGCCAGGATCGGCTCCAACGACGACGCCAACGCCGCCAATACGGCGGTCATGGCCACGGGGAACCAGGTCTGGGCCCTGTGGGAGGGCGGCTCGCCCCTGGCCATGGACGCCGCCGACCTGTCGACCCAGGGCTTCGTCACCCTGCGCGACGATCTGAAGGGCATGCCCTTCCAGGCCCATCCGCGTCGCGCCCCCGACGGCTCGATCTGGAACGTCGGCACGGCCGGCGACCGGGCCGTGATCTGGCGGCTCAACCCCGACGCCAGCCTGAACCGAGCCGAGGTCATCCGCCTGCCGCGCGCCAGCTATATGCACGACTTCACCGCCACGGACCGCCATGTGATCCTGGTGCTGCAGCCCTGGGTCCTGGAGCGGCAGGCCCTGCCGATCATCAACGGCCTGGCGTGGCGGCCGGAAGCGGGAACCCAGGTCATGGTGCTGGACAAGGACGACCTGACCCAGTCACGGCTCTATGAGCTGCCGGGCTTCTTCCACTTCCATCTGGGCGACGCCTGGGCCGAGGCGGACGGCACGATCCGCTTCGACGTGGCGGCCAGCGGCGATCCGCGCTTCGCCGTCGATGGGGCGCGGGTTCTGGTCGAGGGCCACGGGGTCGTGCCAGGCGATCCGGCCAGGCTGGCGCTGATCACCCTGCGTCCCGACGGCAAGGCCGATATGTTGACGACGGACGCGATAGGGGAGTTCCCCAAGGCCGATCCGCGTCGTCAGGGGCTGAAGCGCCGCCTGACGGTTCACACCGGCGGCGAGACGGCGGGACGCCCCCTGCCGACGGGCCTGGCCGTGCAGGATTGGGAGAGCGGCCGGTCGCACGGCTTCACCTTCGGCCTCCATCAGATCGTCGAGGAGACGGTTTTCGTGCCCAAGCCCGGCGCCACGGCCGAGACCGACGCCTGGCTGGTCGGGCCGTCGGTCAATCTGAAGGCGGGGCGCACGGAGCTGCACGTCTTTGACGCGGCCCGTGTCGAGGACGGGCCGGTGGCGACCTGGCAGGCGGACACGGCCCTGCCGGCCGGCTTCCACGGAGCCTGGGTCGGGTAAGGCGCCGAGCTTGCGGGCCTTCACGGTTCGACAAGGCCGACGTGCCAAGGTGAGACCATGACCCCCGTCCAGACGCCCGCCGATCTCCGCCCCATCACCGCCCTGCGCTTCGGCGCGGCGATATGGGTCGCCGTCTACGCCTTCTGGGAGAACCTGGCGGGGGCGCCCTCGTCCGGTCTGGTTCAGAAGGGTTATCTGGGGGTCGAGCTGTTCTTCGTCCTGTCGGGCTTCATCCTGAGCCATGTCTATCTGCAGGCGGCAGGGGAGAAGCGGTTCTCCTACCGCAGCTTCCTTTGGGCGCGGGTGGCGCGGGTCTATCCCTTGCACCTGGCGACCCTGATCGGGGTGGGGCTGCTGGCCGGCGCCGCACTGGTCGCGGGAATGAGCGTGGACGGCAATGTGCTGAGCTGGGCGTCCCTGCCGGCCAATCTGCTGATGGTCCACGCCTGGGGCCTGGCGCCGGTGGCGGGGTGGAACCATCCGTCCTGGTCGATCTCGGCCGAATGGTTCGCCTATCTGTGCTTCCCCCTGTTCGCCTTCGTCTTCTGGCGGCTGCGTCAGAAGCCGGTCGTAGCCGTGATCGGAGCGGCGCTGTTCCTCGCGGCCCTCTACGCCGGGTTCGAGCGGCTGGCGGGCTTCCCCCTGACCGAGGCCACTATCCGCTGGGGCGCGCTGCGGATCGTGCCGTGTTTCGCCCTGGGCTGCGCCCTGTACCTGGTCTATCGCCGGGCGCCGCTCAAGGCGCCCTGGACCGCCTCGGCCGTCTCGTTCGGTCTGATGGTGCTGAGCGCGGCCCTGGGCCTCTGGGACGGGATCACCGTCCTGCTGGCGGGCGCCCTGATCCTGTCGCTGGCGTCGCTGCCGAATGAACGGGCGGGATGGCTGGCGTCCCGGCCGGCGGTCTATCTGGGGGAGATCAGCTATTCGGTCTATATGGTCTGCGTGCCCTGGAAGCTGCTGGCGGTGAACCTTGCGGCCAAGGCGACGGACGCCCCGGACAAGCAGGTTCACATTTTCGTGTGGCTGGCGATTCTGGCCCTTTTGCCGGTCGTCGCGGCCCTGTCCTACCACCTGGTCGAACACCCGGCTCGCAAGGCTTTGAGGGCTTGGCGCCCGGGCAGGCCTCCCCTGTCAAGCGAAAGCTCGAACAAAGGCTCGCCTCACAGCGATACGCCGAAACCGGTTGTCGAATCTTAAGACCCTGTGTTCTAAAAAACACCATCGGCAGTCGGGATACGGCCTCAGCATGATTAAACGGCTCAAAGCCGCCGCGGTTGCGGCGACCCTCGGTTTTTTTGCTCTGGGCGCAGTCCCTTCCACCGCAAAGGCCGATGAGCCGTACTGGCAGTGCGTGACCTTCGCCCGCATGTTCTCGGGCATCAACATCTTCGGCGACGCCTGGACCTGGTGGCGTCAGGCCGCCGAGAAGTTCCGCACCGGCGACGCGCCCGAGACCGGTTCGGTCCTGGTCTTCCGTCCCGAAGGCCGCATGAGCCGGGGCCATGTCGCCGTCGTTTCCGACATTCTGACTGACCGCGTGGTCCGCGTGACCCACGCCAACTGGGGCGGCAGCCGCGGCAAGGTCGAGGAGAATGTCACGGTCGTCGACGTCTCGCCCTCCAACGACTGGTCGCAGGTCAAGGTCTGGTACAATCCGATCAACGACCTGGGCACCACCGTCTATCCGACCTACGGCTTCATCTACAAAGGCGCCCGCGACGCCTTCGACACCGGCCGTCAGATCGCCTCGAACGCGACGAGCCAGTCCCGCCAGTAGGCCGCTTGCGCCGCCCGCCCGACCGGGCGATAGGCGGGCATGACCCAATCCCGCGACATCACCTACGCCGGCTATCTGGCGTTGGACGACCTGCTTTCCGCCCAGCATCCGCTGTCGGACCAGCACGACGAGATGCTGTTCGTCGTCATCCACCAGACCAAGGAGCTGTGGCTCAAACAGATCCTGCACGAGGTCGCCCTGGCCCAGACCCTGGTCCGGGCCGGCGATCTGGTCCCCGCCTACAAGAGCCTGGCCCGCGTCAGCCGCATCCAGTCGGTGATGACCCAGAGCTGGGACATTCTGTCGACCATGACCCCGGCCGACTATCTGCGGTTCCGGGGCGCGCTGGGCTCGTCCTCCGGCTTCCAGAGCGACCAGTTCCGACGGTTCGAGGCCATGCTGGGACTGAAGGACTCCAGCTTCCTGAAGTTCCACGAGGACCGGCCCGAGGCCCTGGCGGCGCTGAAGGCCGCCATCGCCGCCCCCAGCCTGTACGACGACGCCCTGGCCCAGATGGCCAAGGCCGGCCTGCCGGTGCCGGCCGAGGTGCTGAACCGCGACGTGACCCAGGCCTATGAACCGTCCGCAGCGGTCGAGGCGGCCTGGCTGGAGGTCTATCGCGACACCGAGCGCTGGTGGGCCCTGTATCAGCTGGCCGAGAAACTGGTCGATCTGGACGACGCCCTGCTGACCTGGCGGCACAAGCATGTGGTCACGGTCGAGCGGATCATCGGCCGGCGGC
Organism: Caulobacterales bacterium RIFOXYB1_FULL_67_16; assembly: GCA_001796045.1. Classification (GTDB taxonomy): domain Bacteria; phylum Pseudomonadota; class Alphaproteobacteria; order Caulobacterales; family Caulobacteraceae; genus Brevundimonas. The sequence goes on from MGLN01000131.1 coordinate 5,928, forward strand.
GCGGCACAGGCGGCACCGAGGGGGCGACCTATCTGGCCGGCACCCTAACCAAGCGCTGCTTCCCCGAGCTGTGGTCGCTGCGCACGAGCCTGTGATCCGGCCCCGAGGCCCGGGACCGGCGAAATAGACGAAATCCACTCGAATTTTTTCGAGTCTATTTTCGTCCATTCTTCAGCGGAGACAGATCGGGGCCGGGCGTTCATCCGCCCATTATGCGCCTGCGCCGAAGCCTGCTGAGAAGAGGCCCGCGGCGCGCCGTCAAGGTTCTGAAAACAGGCGGCTTATTTTTCAGAATTGGGCGCGGATCGGCGGCGAAGCCGCCTGTTCCGACGCCGTCTGACGCCTGAACGCCGCACGTCGCAACCTTCGCCGCGCCCGGCCATTTCGCGTTTCGACCGCCCTGCGGAAGGAATAGACGATATGACCCACCCCAACGCCCACGACATCAAGGTGCTGAACGGACTGATCGAGAGCGCGCTGGACAGCGCGGACGGCTATCGCGAGGCCGCGGAACAGACGGAGGATCCGAACTACCGCACTCTGTTCGAGACGCGCAGCGCAGAACGGCGGCAGGTGGTCGACGACCTGGCGAACGCCGTGCGCGGCCTCGGCGGCGATCCTGAATCGCACGGATCCATACTGGCCAAGGCCCACCGGGCCTTTCTGGACATGAAACACGCCCTGCTGCGCAACGACGATTCCCTTGTCGGCTCGATCGACAGCGGCGAGGGGTTCATCGCCGAGAAGTTCGAGAGGGCGCTGCAGGACGCCGGCATCTCTGCCACCACGCGCGAGACGATCCGCCGCGCCTATGCTGCGGTGAAGCGCGGCCATGACGAGATGCACGCCCTGAAACACAGTCTGGAAGGCCAAAGGGACGCGTCCAACCCCCTCTACCCGACCTAGGCGCCCGCCCGTTTTGCAAAACCCCAGGCCGCGTCGCTGAGCGGCCCGACCTGGGCGGCCATGCTGCGGGCGTGGGCGCTGGCCGCCGTGCCGTCGCGGACCCGGCCGGCGATGCCCTGGCAGATGGCCGCCAAGCGGAACAGGTTATAGGCGTAGAGCCAGTCGAGATTTGCAGGCCGCAGGCCGGTGGCGGCGGCGTAGCGGTCCACCGTCTCCTCGACCGAGGGAATGCCCAGGGCCTCCAGATCCGCGCCGGCCAAGCCGTTCCGCAGGCTGGCCGGAATGGCCCAGGCGATCAGCAGATAGGAGAAGTCGGCCATGGGATCGCCCAGGGTCGACAGCTCCCAGTCCAGAACGGCGCGGACCTCCGCCCGGTCTTGGGCCAGGATCATATTGTCGAGGCGGAAGTCGCCGTGGACGATGCGGCTGGGCCCCTCGGGCGGGAGACTGTCCGGCAGGAAGGCGATCAGCCGGTCCATGGCGGGAACGGATTCGATTTCGGACGCGCGGTATTGTTTGGTCCAGCGTCCGACCTGGCGGGCGAAATAGTTGCCGGCCTTGCCATAGTCGGCCAGACCGATGGCGGCGGGATCGAAGCCATGGAGCCGAGCCAGGGCGTCGGTCTGGGCGTGATAGATGGCCCGGCGTTCAACGGGGCTGAGGCCCGGCAGCTTCAGATCCCAGAAGATGCGGCCCTCGACCTTGTCCATCACATAGAAGATGGAGCCGATGACGCCCTCGTCCAGGCACAGGGCGTGGGGCCTGGCCACCGGAAAACCCTGAGCCGCCAGGGCGGAGATGACCTGGAATTCCCGATCGACCGCGTGGGCGCTGGGCAACAGCAGACCCGGCGGCTTGCGACGCAGCACATAGGCGGCGGTCGGGGTGGTCAGCTCATAGGTGGGGTTGGACTGGCCGCCCTTGAACTGGCGCACCGTCAGAGGGCCGGCGTAGCCTGCGACGTTTTCGGTCATCCAGGCGTCCAGCCCCGCCTCGTCCAGCCGGTAGCGGGCATCGACCTCGCGGGTGCCGGAAAAGGCGGTTTGAGCATCCTGCAGAGGCGCGTCGGCGGCGGAGGCGTCGGTCATGTGCGGCCCAGTCGGTTCCTTTGGCGTTTCCCTTGAGCCGTCCGCGTCTTAGGCGCGGTCCGGCGCGGCGATGATGGCGGCCTTGACCGCGCGACGCCAGCCGGAAAGCAGACGGTCGCGTTCGTGGGACTTCATCCGGGGCTTCCAGCAGGCCGGGGCTTCTGCGGGACGAGCCTCAAGATCGGAGATCAGACCCACCCCCAAGGCCGCCAGACGCGCCGCGCCCAGGGCCGTCATCTCCTGGAAGGCCGGACGTTCGACCTCGACCTCGCAGATGTCGGCGACGAACTGCATGGCGAAACTGTTGGCGGTGACGCCGCCGTCGACCTTCAGGGTTTTCAACGGCGGGGCGCCGTCCTGGGCCAGGGCGTCGAGCAGGTCGCGGGTCTGATAGGCCAGGGCTTCCAAGGCGGCGCGGACGAAATGGGCCGGGCCCGAATCCCGCGTCAGGCCGACCACGGTCCCGCGCGCCTCCGGCTCCCACCAGGGGGCGCCCAGGCCGGTGAAGCCGGGGACCAGATAGACGCCGCCGTTGTCGGCCAGGCTCTGGGCCAGGGCTTCGGACTGGCGAGATTCGGAGATCAGCTTGACGCCGTCCCTCAGCCACTGGATCGCCGAACCGGCCGAGAAGATCGACCCCTCCAGCGCATAGGCGGTGCGGCCCTCGGCCTGGTAGCCGAGCGTGCCCAGGAGACGGCGGGTCGAAGCCACCGGCTCGGCGCCGACATTGGCCACCAGAAAGGCGCCGGTGCCGTAGGTGATCTTGGCGTCGCCCGGCGTGAGAGCGCCGTGGCCGACGAGGGCGGCCTGCTGATCCCCCGCCGATCCGGCGATGGGCAGGGGGCGGCCGAACAGCGCCGGATCGGTCTCGCCGATCCGGCCGGCGCAGGGGACGATGGCGGGGAGGGCCTGGCGCGGCACGTCGAACAGGACGCACAGGTCGTCGCGCCATTCCACGGCCTTCAGGTCCATCAGGGCCGTCCGGGCCGCATTGGCGGCGTCGGTGGCGTGAACCCGGCCGCCGGTCAGTTTCCAGATCAGCCAGGCGTCGATCGTGCCCAGCTTGACCTCGCCCCGCGCCGCCCGATCGCGCGACCCGGGCGCGGCGTCCAGCAGCCAGGCGAACTTGGTCGCCGAGAAATAGGGATCGAGGATCAGGCCGGTGGCGGACTGGACACCCGGCTCACGCCCCTCGGCGGTCAGGCGGGCGGTCACCTCGGCGGTGCGGCGGTCCTGCCAGACAATGGCGCGGTGCAGGGGCTCCCCCGTCGCGGCGTCCCAGATCACCGACGTCTCGCGCTGGTTGGTCAGGCCCACGGCGGCGAACCGGTCGACCCCGCCCGCCTGGCGCACCACTTCGCGGCAGGTCTGGAGGGTGGCGGACCAGATTTCGCCCGCGTCATGCTCGACCCAGCCGGAGTGCGGGAAATGCTGGGCGAGTTCGATCTGACTGACGGCGACCGGGCGCAAGTCGTGGCCCCGCACCTCGAAGGCGATGGCCCGGGTCGAGGTGGTGCCCTGGTCGATGGCGAGGATCAGGCTCATTGTCTTTCTCTCCCTGCGCCGTCTTGGGCGACGCCTGCGGTCGGGCTAAGGGGAGCATATGACGACGCACCTGCCCAGCTATGAAGGCGTTCTCGACGCCGCCCGCCAGATCGACGGTGTCGCCGTCCGCACGCCCCTGATCGAGAGCCCCGCCCTGAACGCCGTGGTCGGCGGCCGGGTTCTGATGAAGGCGGAGAACCTGCAAAGGGCCGGGGCCTTCAAGTTTCGCGGCGCCTATAACCGCATCAGCCGGCTGAACGCCGAGGAGAAAAGGCGC
>MGLN01000131.1:9764-11357 GCA_001796045.1 Caulobacterales bacterium RIFOXYB1_FULL_67_16
GGCAACCACGCCCAGGGCGTGGCCGCCGCCGCCGCCCTGGTGGGAACGCCGACGATCATCGTCATGCCGTCGGACTCGCCCCAGGTGAAGGTCGAGGGGGTGATCGGCTTCGGCGGCGAGGTTCGGCTCTATGATCGCTGGACCGAGAACCGCGAAGAGATCGGCGCCGCCATAGCCTCAGAGCGGGGCTGCGTCCTGGTTCCGCCGTTCGACGATCCCTTCATCATCGAGGGCCAGGGGACGACGGCCCTGGAGATGCTGGACCAGGCGGACGCGCCGATGGATCAGCTGTTGTGCGGCGCCTCGGGCGGCGGGCTGATGGCCGGGATCAATCTGGTCATGGCCGAGCGCAGCCCCGAGACCCGCGTCCTGGTGGTCGAGCCCGACGCCTATGACGACACGGCCCGGTCGCTGGCGGCCGGGGAACGGGTCGGGCGCCCGGCGGGGTCGCCCTCGATCTGCGACGCCCTGATGGCGCCCATGCCCGGCGTCCTGACCTGGCCGATCAACCTCCGCCTGGCCGGCGCCCTGACCGTGTCCGACGCCGAGGTCGCCGAGGCGGTGCGGTTCGCCTTCCGCCATCTGAAACTGGTGGTGGAGCCCGGCGGGGCGGTGTCCCTGGCGGCCCTGCTGGCCGGAAAGGTCGAGGGCGCGGGCCGCACGACAGGCCTGATCCTGTCCGGCGGCAATGTCGATCCCGCGCTTTACGCCGCGATCATTGAGGGGCGGTTCGAGGGTTGACCCTTTTCACTGCTCCGGAGCTGGGTCAAGGTCTTGGAAAATAGAGAGACGGAGGAGAAGACGGCCATGACCCGGACACAGGATGTTCACGCCTTGATCGGTCAGGAAGTCGGGGTGTCCCGATGGTTCGAGATTGGTCAGGATCGGATCGACGCCTTTGCGGACTGCACCGAGGACCATCAGTTCATCCACGTCGATCCCGAGGCGGCCAGGGCGACGCCCTTCGGCGGAACCATCGCTCACGGTTTTCTGACCCTGAGTCTGGCGTCCACCATGAGCTATGACTCCGTGGCGCCGCTGGATGGTCTGACCATGGGCGTCAACTACGGTTTCGACCGGCTGAGGTTTCTGGCGCCCGTCCCGGCGGGATCTCGCGTGCGGGGCCGGTTCCGCCTGTTGGATGCAACCGACAAGGGCGAGGGGCGCTGGCTTCTTAAACATGAATTGACGATCGAGATCGAGGGCGCCGACAAGCCGGCTCTGGTGGGCGAATGGCTCGGGATGCAGATCGTTTCCGCAGAGAGCTGAAGGTTGAGCCGCCCTCGGCGGAAGACGGGAAAAACGACGGAACTCGGACGAATCTGCGTGTGAAGGCCAATTACATCTGTAGCATCAATGGCACGGCGCCTCATTTCGGGGCTTGCGTCGTCAAGTTTCAGCCTCGACCTTCCACGGCAACGCTGGTAAGAGCCGCCTAGGCGGTAAGATCCGCCCTAGGTTCTAACAGGCGGAGGGCTATACCCTATGCGTATGAAGACTATCGTGCTGGCCTCCAGCGCAGCGGCCGCCCTGGCCCTGTCGGCTGGCGCGGCCTCGGCAGATCCCAACGGTTGGTATGGCGCGATCGACGCC
>MGLN01000132.1:0-218 GCA_001796045.1 Caulobacterales bacterium RIFOXYB1_FULL_67_16
TAAGACCGCCACCGCTCGGCGCCCCGAGCTTGCAGACCAACCAACCGCGCGGGGCGTCAAACCTTCGTCGAAACGGTATTTCTAGATCAAACTCCGGGCGAAGGCCCGGCGCCCCGCCCAGCCCTCCGAACTTCGCAGCGAAAGCGCGAAGACGACGCCAATTCAACCCGACGCGACACTGCGTCATCTTGTCAGACGGGGCAAAGCGCCCCACCTGA
>MGLN01000132.1:256-348 GCA_001796045.1 Caulobacterales bacterium RIFOXYB1_FULL_67_16
CCTCAATGCCGCATGCCGACAGCCTGATCCTCACCCTGGTCGGAGGATTCGTCCTCGCCTTCGTGTTCGGCATGTTGGCCAATCGGCTGAAA
>MGLN01000132.1:366-628 GCA_001796045.1 Caulobacterales bacterium RIFOXYB1_FULL_67_16
TATCTGGTCGCGGGCGTCGTCGTCGGCCCCTATACGGGCGGTTTCGTCGCCGACACCGAACTGGCGCCGCAACTGGCCGAGATCGGCGTCATCCTGCTGATGTTCGGGGTCGGGCTGCACTTCTCGCCCCGGGATCTGATGCAGGTGCGCAAGGTCGCCGTGCCCGGCGCCCTGGTCCAGATCGCCGTCGCCACCGTCCTGGGCTGGGCCCTGGGCCGGGTGGTGCTGGGCCTGGGGGATGTCGAGGCCCTGCTGATGGGCT
>MGLN01000132.1:647-6306 GCA_001796045.1 Caulobacterales bacterium RIFOXYB1_FULL_67_16
CACCGTGGTCCTGCTGCGCGCCCTGGAAGAGCGCAAACAGGTCAAGGGCGAGATCGGCCGTATCGCCGTGGGCTGGCTGATCGTCGAGGATCTGGTCATCGTCATCGCCCTGGTCATGCTGCCCATGATCATCCTGCCGGCCGGCGCCCAGACCGATCTCGCGGCCCTGGGCCTGAACGTCGGCTGGACCCTGCTGAAGGTCGTCCTGTTCGTCGTCGGCATGCTGGTCGTCGGCGGCAAGCTGGTGCCGTGGCTCCTGGTCCGGATCGCACACACCCGGTCGCGCGAACTCTTCACCCTGGGCGTCCTGGCCATCGCCCTCGGCATCGCCTGGCTGGCCTATTATCTGTTCCACTCCTTCGCGCTCGGCGCCTTCCTGGCCGGTCTGGTGATGAACGCCTCGCCGCTGGGCCACAACGCGGCCGAACGCTCCCTGCCCCTGCGCGACGCCTTCGCCGTCCTCTTCTTCGTCTCGGTCGGCATGTTGTTCGACCCGATGATCCTGGTGCGCCAGCCCTGGGCCGTGCTCGGCGTGTTGGGCATCATCATCATCGGCAAGTCGGTCGCCGCCCTGGTCATCACACATACTTTCAAACTGGACCGGCCGACCGGCCTGACCGTCGCCGCCGCCCTGGCCCAGATCGGCGAATTCTCCTTCATCCTGGCCGCCCTGGGCGTCAGCCTGGGCGCCATGAGCCGCGAGACCCACGACCTGATCCTGGCCGCCGCCCTGCTGTCGATCTCGCTGAATCCCTTCGTCTTCCTGTTCACCGACCGGATGGGGGGCCGCCCCCGCCCGCCCGTCGCGGGCACGCCGGAGGCCAAGCAGGCGGCGATCGATCTTGCGGCCGACAAGGCGGCCCCCAATCCCGCCACGGCCTGAAACCCCTTGGCCGGAGGGGTCCGACATCGTTAATGAAGGGCCATGGACGCGACCTCTTCCCAACCGGCTGTTCTTCACTACGGCGACGGCGAATTCGCCGTCCTGAAGCCGGGCCGCTTCGTCCGCTGCGCCGTCAGCGAACGCCCCATCCCGCTGGAGACCCTCCGCTACTGGAGCCCGACCCGGCAGGAGGCCTATTTCGGCCCGGCCGAATTCATCGCGCGGATGACCGGGGGGTGATCGGCCGCCGCCCCCTGCTGCTCGGTCTTGGCGCGGCCCTGGCGGCGGCGCCCGGCCGCGCCCGCGCCGAGGGGTCGGTGGCGCTCGACCTCAACGGCGCCTGGCGGCAGGGGGGCTACGCCCTGGGTCGCACCGAGCCGCGCGCCCTGATCCTCCTGGACGGCCGACCCCTGTCGACCGCCTCGGCCGAAGGTCTCTTCGTCGTCGGCTTCGACCGCGACGCCCCGGCCTTCGCCGACCTCGAAGTCCGCGCCGGCGACCGCTCGACCCGCCGCCGCCTCGACATCGCGCCCCACGCCTTCCCCTCCACCCGCGTCGACGGCCTGCCGCCCGCCACCGTCGAACCCAGCGACCCCGCCCTTCTGGTCCGCATCCAGCAGGAGCTGGCGGAAAAGACTGCAGCCTTCGCCAGCGACGCCGACACCGCGGATTTCCGCGACGGCTTCGTATGGCCCCTGGAGACCTTCCGCATTTCCAGCGAATGGGGCGCCCAGCGCGTCCTCAACGGCACGCCCGCCCGCCCCCACTACGGCATAGATCTGGCCGCCCCCGCCGGAACCCTCATCCGCGCCCCTGCCGACGGCCGCGTCGTCTTCGTCCGCCCCGACATGCATTTCGAGGGCGGCCTGACCCTGATCGATCACGGCCAGGGACTGATCAGCGCCTATCTGCACCAGTCGCAGCAGGAGGTGACCCTGGGCCAGACCGTGCGGCGAGGCGACGCCCTTGGGCGTGTCGGCATGACAGGCCGCGCCACCGGCCCGCACCTGTGCTGGCGTCTGAAATGGCGCGAGCGCAACCTGGACCCTTCGCTTCTGGTCGGCGCCCATGTCCCCTGACGGAGGCTCGGCACAACTTCGAAACTTGCTTCCCTAAGGATAACCCCGTAATCTGATGGCCGTTTGCGGGGTGGGGGCTCCAGATGTCATTGCTTCGGTCGCTGAACGTTCTGGTGGTGGACGACCACGACCATATGCTGGCCATCGCCTCCACGATTTTGCGCGGCGCCGGCGTCCGCAGTGTTCACGAAGCCAGCGACGGCCTCGCCGCCCTCGGCATCCTCGGCAGCAAGCCGATCGACCTGGCCCTGGTCGACTACAACATGTTCCCGCTCGACGGGGTCGAAATGACCCGTCGGGTTCGCGCCGGCCTCGACGGCGTCAACACCTACCTGCCCATCATCATGATGAGCGGCCACGCCGAGAAAAGCCGCATCCACGCCGCCCGCGACGCCGGGGTGACCGAATTCCTCGCCAAGCCCCTGACCGCCAAGGCCATCATCAAGCGGATCAAGTCGGTGATCCTCAATCCCCGTCCCTTCGTGAAGACCGAGACCTATTGCGGCCCCTGCCGTCGCCGCAAGGAGGCGGCCAACTACGCCGGACCGCTGCGTCGATCCGCCGACGCCGACGGGGCGTTCAACGCCGCATAGACCTTGTCCGGCCACCGCTTGTGGACCCAGAACCAGTCCTCCGGAACCTCGCGAACCCGATCCTCGACGAAACGGTTCACGGCCTGGATCCCCGCCAGAATATCGGCGTCCCGGTCTCCGGTCTCAGCGATCCGGATCGGTTCATGGGCCGTCACCCGGAACCGCACCCCCGGCAGGCGCACCACCGACAGCGGCTGGATCACGGTGTCGAACTTCAGCGCCAGCCGCGCCGCCCCAGGCGAGGCGTTGACCGGTTGCCCGAAGAACTCGACCTCCGGCCCCTGATTGTACTTCTGATCCACCAGCAGGGCGATCGAATCCCCCCGCTTCATTCCCGCCATCAGCTCACGCGTCCCATCCCCCTTCGGCGCGAACAGGCGGATGCCGTACCGCTCCCGGCTCTGACGGATCAGGGCGTCGACGTAAGGATTGTTCGCCGCCCGATAGGTCACCTGGCAAGGCAGGCCCGAAGCCATGATCACCGCCGCCATCACTTCGAAATTGGCCAAATGACCCGAGATCAGCACCGCCGCCTTGCCGCCGTCGCGCAGGGCGTGCAGTCGCTCCATCCCCACCACCTCGACCCGTCCGCCCTCGGGCGTCAGCCGGTCCATCACCGCTAGTTCAGCGAAGGTCCGGCCGGTCCGATCCCACTGCTCCAACGCCAGGGCCTCGCGCTCGGCCTCCGAAATCTCGGGAAATGCGATCCGCAGATTGCGCATCACCGTCTTCTGCGTGCCGGTCTTCGGTCCCAGGGTCCGCAACAGCCATCCGCCCAGGCCCGAGGCCTTCTCGACACCAAGCAGCCGCAGAAAACCAAACAGCGCCTGGAAGCCGAAAGCCTCCAGGCGCCAGATCAGATCCTGCCGCAGGTCGTTTCGCTTACCAGGCAATCGTCAATCCACCGTCCACCACAAGGGTCTGCCCCGTCACATAGGCCGAGGCGGGGCTGCACAGATAGACCGCCGTGCCGGCGATTTCATCCGGCTGACCGATCCTTTTCAGCGGGGCGGGCTCCGTCACCGTCTTCAGCAGTTCCGGGTTCTCCCACAGGTATTTGGCGAAGTCGGTCTGGACCAGGCCGGGCGCGATACAATTGACCCGCACGTTCGACGGCCCCCACTCCACCGCCAGATTCCGCACCAGTTGCATGTCGGCGGCCTTGGAGATGTTGTAGGCGCCGATCAGGGCGTTGCCGCGCAGGCCGCCAATGGACGAGATGACCAGGATGGCCCCGTCCTTGCGCTCCAGCATCTGGGGGGCGACCATCTGGATTAGCCAGTGGTTGGAGATGACGTTGTTCTGCAGGATCTTCTCGAACTGCTCGTCGGCGATCCCCCCCATCGGCCCGGCGTAGGGATTGGTGGCGGCGTTGCAGACCAGGATGTCGATCTGGCCGAAGGCGGCGTTAGTGTCATCCACCAGACGCTGAAGATCCGCCTTGGAGGCGATGTTGGCGGGCACTGCAATGGCGCGGCCTTGGCCGTACCTGGCAGTGATCTCGGCGGCGACCTCGTCGCAGGGCCCGGCCTTGCGCGAGGAGATGACGACGCGGGCGCCGTGTTCGGCCAGGCGCTCGGCGATCGCCTTGCCGATGCCGCGCGACGAGCCGGTTATGACGGCGACCTTGCCGGTGAGATCGAACAGTTCCATTGCGTTTCCCATGAGTTCCGCCGGGTTATTTGCGCCCCGGCTCTAGCCGAACGACATTGATAGCCTGATACTCAGGCGATTCCATCCGGGAGTGGCCACCGCCAGCCGATGCGTAACCTGACCACGGGCTTTCTGTATTTCGCCTATCTGTTCCTCGGCATGACCGTGGGGGCCTTTCTGTGGCGTGCGGGTCTGGGCGCCGGAGCGGGCGTGGCGGGTGCGCTCGGAGCACTTGGCCTGCTCGGGGCCTTCCACGGCATCGTGACCGGGATCACGGCCCGTCGCGCCCTGAAGAAGGAGATCGACCAGGTGCGCGAGGCGCATCGGTTGCTGGCCGATGCGATGGAATCGACCCAGGGCGCCCTGACCGAACTGGCCCGCGCCATCGAGAGCGGCGCCCTGTCGGACACAGACGCCTTGACGGGTGAAGTCCGGATGCTGGAGACCCTGGTCCAGCAGATGAGCGAAAGCATCGATCAGCGGCTGTCCAGCGCCCCGAACGTCGGCGTCGACACCTTCGAGGGCCGCCGTCTGGCCCAGTCCAACGTCCTGCTGCGCACGATCCACGAGGCGCTGAGCGAGGGACGGGTCGATCTGTACCTTCAGCCGGTCGTCTCCCTGCCCCAGCGCCGGACCATCTTCTACGAGAGCTTCACCCGCCTGCGGGACGCCACCGACCGGGTGATGATGCCGGCCGAGTACCTGTCCCTGGCCGAAGGCGAAGGCCTGGTGCCGGCGATCGACAATCTGCTGCTGTTCCGCTGCGCCCAGATCGTGCGGCGGCTGGCGCGGCAGGACCGGAAGGTCGGAGTCTTCTGCAATGTGGCCCTGACCTCGTTGGGCGATGAGACCTTCTTCCCGCGCTTCCTGGACTTCCTTAGCGAGAACCGCGATCTGAACCAGGCGCTGATCTTCGAACTGGGCCAGGCCAACTTCGACGCGCGCGGCGCCGTCGAAGCCCGCAACATGGCCAAGCTGGCGGACCTGGGCTTCCGCTTCTCGCTGGACAAGGTCCAGACCCTGGACCTGGACTTCGCCGATCTGCAGCGGGCGGACGTCAGGTTCATCAAGGTGGCGGCGGACCTGCTGATCGAGCAGTTGCTGGATCTGGATGGCGGCGCGCCGCTGCGGTCCATGCCCGACATCCAGGCCGCCGACTTCGCCGCCCTGACCCGCCGCTACGGCGTCGAGGTGATCGCCGAGAAGGTCGAGTCGGAACGCCAGATCGTCGACATCCTGGAACTGGACGTCGGCATGGGACAGGGCCACCTGTTCGGAGAGCCCCGCGCCATCAAGGAAAAGGTCCTGGCCGAAACCGATCCGCCGGCGGACTTCCTGCGCTCGACCCTGCGGACGGCCGAGCAGCGTCGCCGGTTCAACTGAAGCCTGTTTCCTTCTCCCCTTGCGGGAGAAGGTGGCCAGCGAGGTCGGACGAGGGGTTATCGCCTCTG
>MGLN01000132.1:6315-9352 GCA_001796045.1 Caulobacterales bacterium RIFOXYB1_FULL_67_16
CACAAGGGGAGAAGGGCTATGGGATGGCCATGACCCTCCCCCACGCTCTGCCTCACCTCGGCGCCGTCGCCGGCGACTATGACATCCTGCTCTGCGACGTCTGGGGGGTGATCCATAATGGGCGCGAGAGCTGGGCGGCGCCGTGCGAGGCCCTGATGCGGTTCAACCGCGAGGGCGGCCATGTGGTGCTGATCTCCAACTCGCCCCGGCCTGCGTCGGACGTGATCGCCCAGCTGGACGGGCTGGGCGTGCCGCGGGAGGCGTGGAAGGCCTTTGTGACCTCGGGAGACGCCACCCGCGCCGAACTGGCCAAGCGGGCGCCGGGACCGGCCCTGCTGCTGGGGCCCGAGCGCGACGCGCCGCTGTACGCCGGACTGGGCCTAGATGTGGCGGGCGACGCCGCCGAGGCGGCCTTCGTCTCGGTCACCGGCCTGGTCGACGACGAGACCGAGACGCCCGAGGACTATCGCGAACGGCTGGCGGTCGCCGCCGGGCGGGGTCTTGAGCTGATCTGCGCCAACCCGGACCGGGTGGTTCAGCGGGGCGACAGGCTGATCTACTGCGGCGGGTCCCTGGCCGACCTGTACGAGTCGCTGGGCGGCCGGGTGATCATGGCGGGCAAGCCCTACGCCCCCATCTACGATCTGGCGATCAGGGAGGCGGAAGGCCTGCTGGGACGGCCGGTCGATCGGTCCCGCGTCCTGTGCATCGGCGACGGGGTGGTGACCGACGTCATGGGGGCCAACGCCCAGGCTCTGGACTGCCTGTTCATCGCCCAGGGCATCCACGGCGACCAGGCCAAGGGCGAGGACGGGACCCTGGATCCGGCCCGCGCCGGCGACCTGCTGAAGGCGGAAACAACATATGCGCGATACGCCGCGCTCGAACTGTCCTGGTAAGGCTCGCCATTTTGTCGCACCGCAGCTAAAGCCTGATCCATGGTCGAATTGGTTCAGCAACATCCGTCCGGCGGCTACATCCTGGACGAACTTCACGTCGGCATGGCCGCGGAAAAAATCGTGGTCGCGACGGAGGAGCGGATAAGGCTGTTCGCCGAAGCCTCCGACGACTTCAACCCCGTGCACCTGGACGAGGCCTTCGCCTCCAAGACCGCCTATCGCGGCCGGATCGCCCATGGCCTGCTGAGCGCCTCGTTCGGATCGGCCGTGGTGGGAACCATCCTGCCGGGCGCCGGGTCGATCTATATCTCCCAGACCCTGGCCTTCCATCAGCCGGTGCGGATCGACGATGTGGTCCGTATCCGGATCACCGTAATCGAGGTCGAGGCCGAGAGCGCGCGGGTCAAGCTGAGCTGCGAAGGCTTCGTCGGCGAGACCATGATCATGGACGGCATCGCCGTGGTTCGCGTTCCGCGCCGGCGCAAACCGTCCCAGCGCTAATGCAGATTGCGCGTATTTGGCGCGACTGGCGCGACCTGCCGGACGCCCTGAAGGGCGCGGCGGTCGCGGTCGGCGCCTTCGACGGCGTCCATCGGGGCCACCAGGCGGTGATTTCGGGCGCAAAGGCCGCCGCCGAACGGCTGGGCGCCCCGCTGGGCGTGGTCAGCTTCGATCCGCACCCGCGCCGCTGGTTCCAGCCCGAAGCCGCGCCCTTTCGCCTGATGACGGCCGACCAGATGGCCAGAGCCCTGGCGCCCCTGGGGGTCGATCTTCTCTACTTGCTGCCGTTTGACGGCGAGATGGCCGGCATGAGCGACGCCGACTTCGCCGAACAGGTTCTGGCGCGCGGACTGGGCGTGCGTCACGCGGCCGTCGGCTTCGACTTCACCTTCGGCAAGGGCCGGTCCGGGTCGCCGGAAGCCCTGCGGGCCTATGGCGAGCGACTGGGCTTCACCGTCTCGGTGGCCGAACGTCTGGACGATGCGGACGGGCTGAAACTGTCGTCCAGCGCCGTGCGCGAGGCGCTGAAGGCGGGGGACATGGATCGCGCCGCCGCCATACTGGGTCGGCCCTTCGCCATCCAGGGCGAGGTGATCCACGGCGACAAGCGCGGCCGCACCATCGGCGTGCCGACCGCCAATGTGGCCCTGGGGGACTATATGCGCCCTGGCTACGGGGTCTATGCGACCCGCAGCCGGCTGGCCGACGGGCGGGTCGTGGACGGGGTAGCCAGCCTGGGCGTGCGGCCCATGTATGCGCTGGAGACGCCGTTGCTGGAGGTCTGGCTGTTCGACTTCGACGAGGACCTTTACGGCCAGAGCATCGAGACGGAACTGGTCGCCTGGCTGCGCGGCGAAGAGACATTCGCCGGGCTGGAGGCGCTGAAGGCCCAGATCGACGCCGATGCGGCGGCGGCGCGGGCGGTTCTGGCGAGCACCAAGGGGCGTTAAGCGTCCGAAATAGACAGAATCCACTCTATTATTTTTGAGTCTATTTTCGTCTATTTCGCCAACCGACGCGCCTGTTCAATTCACTATGCCATTGTTCTAAAAAGAGAAAATATTGCACCTGTGCAAAGGTGTGCAATTGGGCGAGTGAACGGGCGCGCGGCGGACGCCCCGTCGTCGGGGCAAGGACTCATCTGCGACAATGTCAAAGACCCGAGCCGAAACCGATCCCAATCCTAACCTGGACCCAGCGAGCGATAGGTCGAAGGACGAAAAAATTTCTAAGGGATTGAAAAACCTTCAATATATCGCCTGAATTAGGAAATTTGGCGCAGGTCTGCGGCGAAGCGCTTCCAGTTCTGGACATAGTGGTCGGCCGACATCTGCAGGACGGCGATCTGTTCGGGATCCCGGTCGCGCACCACCTTGCCCGGCTGTCCCACGACCAGGCTGTTATCGGGAATGATCTTGCCTTCGGTCAGCAGGGCGTTGGCGCCGATGATGCAGTTCCGGCCGATCTTCACCCCGTTCAGCACCACCGCCCCGATGCCGATCAGGCTGTAATCGCCGACTTCGCAGCCGTGCAGCATGGCCTGATGACCGACGGTGACGCCCCGGCCCAGGGTCAGGGGCGAGCCCATGTCGGTGTGCAGGACGCTGCCGTCCTGAATGTTGCTGTCAGGACCCACT
>MGLN01000133.1:0-201 GCA_001796045.1 Caulobacterales bacterium RIFOXYB1_FULL_67_16
GTTCCGAGGCCCAGCAGAACGACGCCCGCGCCTACGCCATCCAGGGCTTCGCCAAGGATCTGCTGGGCGTGGCCGACAATCTGGAGCGCGCCCTGATGGCCGCGCCCAAGGAGGCCGAGGGCGCCACGGCCGGTCTGGTGACCGGTCTGGAAATGACCCAGAAGGCCCTGCTGCAGGCGTTCGAGACCAACGGTCTGAAGC
>MGLN01000133.1:209-1284 GCA_001796045.1 Caulobacterales bacterium RIFOXYB1_FULL_67_16
CCCGAGGCCGGCGAGGCCTTCAATCCCCATCTGCACCAGGCCATGGTCGAACAGCCGTCGGACACGGTGCCGGGCGGGGCCGTGATCCAGACCATGCAGTCCGGCTTCGAACTGTTCGGCCGCACCATCCGTCCGGCCATGGTGGTGGTGGCCGCCAAGGGATCGGGCGCCCAGGCGTCGAACCCCTATGGCGCGGCCGCCGCGCCCGAGACCCACGCCTTCGACGGCAAGGCCTGAGCCGAAACAGAGACGCCGGCGCTGATCCCGGCGCCGGCGTTTTTTCTTGTCTTCAGAACCGGCGCCGCCAGCCGCCGATCAGGGCGAACTCCGGTTCCGCGTCGGCGACGTGGCGGGGTTCGCGGCTGGCCACGGCCTGGAGCGACAGGCTGGAGCCGTCCCACAGTCGTCGCTCGCCGCCCAGGATGAAGTCGATCTGACGACCGCTGGGCGCCGCCGAGAAGCTGCGGCGCGAATAGGTCAGGGGGTCGAAATAGTCGAGCGGCACGTCCGCCAGCCAGGCCTGGAAGGTCCCGCGCTCCATCCGCAGGGGCTGGGACACGGTGAAGCTGATCCGGTCGCACAGGACCGTGCACCCCGTCAGCAGGGCCAGACGCCAGTTGGAGCTGATCGCCGCCCCGTCCGTCGTCAGGAACCGGCCCTCCGTCTCGGTCGAACCCAGGCCGGCCTCGCCGATCAGGGCCAGGCCCGGCCGCAGGCGCCAGTCGCCGCCGACCGCATAGAAGCGGGTTCGCGACGGCAGGGCGAAATCCGATCCGCCGGGCAGGAAGGCGCCGAGCGGTCCCAGACGTTCGTCCAGGGCGCCCAGACTGAGCGACAGGCCGCCGTCGGCGCCGCGCCAGGCCAGGGTGGCGCGGCTGTAGGTCGAGGCCTCTTCCTCGACCCGGCGCAGCGGCATGCGGCGGTCGCCGCCGCCGCTCTCGGCCGCCAGGGTGAAGGCCCCCAGGCGGATCTGGCCGCGCGCCGCATGGTCGGCCTGGGCCAGGGCGGCGAAGCCGTCGCCGGCCGCGCCGTCGAACGGCGAGGACGCCCCGCCCCGACCCTGCCAGGTCGCTAG
>MGLN01000133.1:1293-1464 GCA_001796045.1 Caulobacterales bacterium RIFOXYB1_FULL_67_16
ACCCATCTCGACGTCCAGCATGGCCTCCTGCCGCGGCTCGTCGCCCAGCCAGGGGGCGTCGGTCAGATCGCGGCGGGGTACGACGGCCTCCGCCGCCTCGTCGGGCTGGGCGGCGGTCAGGTTCAACCGGCCGCCGTTGGGCAGGCTGAGGCTCGTGGTGGCGGTGCGGCT
>MGLN01000133.1:1499-2612 GCA_001796045.1 Caulobacterales bacterium RIFOXYB1_FULL_67_16
ATAGGCGGCGCCCAGCTGGACCGCGAACATCCGGTCATAGCCGTCGAACAGCACGGTCTCGAGCGCCGTCTGGCGGGCGAAGGCGTCGCCGAAGGCGGGGCCGACGAAACTGCCCGGCTCGGTCTCGGCGACGATGGAGGCCCCGTCGGCCATGGGAACCGAGGTCGCGCCGGTGGGACGGAAGGCGTTGGCCAGGTCCAGCAGGCCGCGGCCGTAGACGATGTCCGTGCCCGCGTCGCCGGCGTCGCGGGCCGTGTCGATCAGGATGGCCAGGGCCTGGCGCGCCGTCAGATTGGGGAAGGCGTCCATCAAGAGGGCCAGGGCCCCCGACACATGGGGCGCCGAGAAGGAGGTGCCGTTGATCCGCCAGCAGCTGGTCCCGTCGCAGCCGGTCAGGATGTCCTCGCCCGGCGCCGAGATATAGGCGGCGGCCGTCACCCCGGCGCGGTTCGAGAAGTCGGACATGAGATTGGTCGATCCGTGCGAACCGACGGCGATCACCGATCCCGCGAACCGGGGATCGACCGCATACTGGGCGGGCCAGCCGGGATTGGCCTCGCCGTCATTGCCCGAGGAGGCCACGATCACCGCGCCGGCGTTCACCGCGCGCAGCAGGGCCGCCTCGAAGGCCGAGCCCAGACGGCCGTCGCCGCCCAGGGACATGTTGATGATCTTGACCCCGTTGGCCACGGCGTAGTCCAGGGCGCGCACCAGGTCCGAACTGGTGAAACAGACGTCGGTGTCCTCGTCGTCGCACTCGGAAACGTCCGTGCGGATCGACAGTATGGTCGATTCATAGGCGACGCCGATCGTGCCCAGGCCGTTGAAGTTGGAGGCGATCACGCCCGAGACCAGGGTGCCGTGGCTGTCGTCGGCGACATAGGGGGTGTTGCGCCCCACGACCACGTCGGTCGAGGCGGCCGAGATGCGGCCGACCAGGTCCGCCTGGGTGCTCGAGACCCCGGAATCGACCACGGCGACGGTGACGCCGCTGCCGGTGGCGCCGGCCTGCCAGCCGACCTGGGCCTTCATATTGGCCAGGCCGTAATTGCGCAGATATTCGCTCGAGGTGACCGAGGGGGGCGGCGGCGGTGGAGGGGGCGGCGGAGGCGG
>MGLN01000133.1:2665-30383 GCA_001796045.1 Caulobacterales bacterium RIFOXYB1_FULL_67_16
ACAGGCTGCAAGAGAAAGAAACAGCAAACCCGCGCCCAGCAGGATCGCCCTACGCCACTGTGATCTCGCCACCCTCGTCCCCTCCGTGACACACGGCCCGGCCCAGTGTGTCACATCAGGAACAATTCAACCTCTTAAAGATTCGTCGAAGACCTGGAGCAGTTTCGACCAGCCGTCGTTCGCGTCGGCCTCGACATAGCTGGCGCGATAGTCGGCGTGGAAGCCGTGGGGCGCGTCCGGATAGACGTCGATGCGACTGTCGGTCCGGCCGGCGCGGGCCAGGGCCTCGCGCATCCGCTCGACGCTGGCCAGGGGAATGCCCTGGTCGCGACCGCCGTACAGACCCAGGACCGGCGCCTTCAGATCGTCGGCCAGATCGACCGGCCAAGGCTGGCCGGACGAGACCTGGGCGGGCGTGGCGTCGGCGGCGGGGGCCAGACGGCCGTACCAGGCCACCCCGGCGCCGATGGCCGCGAAACGCGCCGCCGCCTGCCACACCACCTTGCCGCCCCAGCAGAAGCCGGTGATCCCGACCTTGCCGTCGCGCGCCCACAGCTGCTGGCTGGTCCACTCCAGGGTGGCCGACAGGTCGCCCATCACCTGTTCATAGCTCGCCGCTCCGACGATCTGCATGATCCGGCCCATGTCGGACAGGGGCGCCGGATCCTCGACCCGGACGAAGAAGGCCGGGGCGACGGCGGCATAGCCCTGTTTGGCCAGGCGGCGGCAGACGTCCTTGATATAGTCGTGAACCCCGAAGATCTCGGACACGACGATCACGACGGGGAAGGGACCGTCTCCGGCCGGACGCGCCACATAGGCCGGGAGCTGGAACCCGTCGGGCGCCGGATAGGCGACCTCCGCCGTCTCCAGTCCGACGGCGTCGGTGACGATCGGCTTGGCCTCCTTGGCCAGGGCCGCCACCGCATAGCCGGAAAAGAACAGGCCGCCCAGGGCGCCCACGGCGCGGCGGCTGAGCTTCAGATCTTCGGCGGTCTGGCCTTCGGGACGGATCAGGGTGGTCATGGCGCGGCTCCAGAAGCGGGGGATCGGCAGGCCAGCACGGGGCGGTCCCGGCGTCCAGTCAACTTAGACGGAGGCGAATACGACCGGTTTGGCGAAGCAGATCGCTTCCGGGCGGCCGATGTAGCGGCCATAGGGCGGGCATTCGCGATAACCGGCGCGCTCATAGAAGCCGACGGCCGTGGTGTTGACGCGGCGCGTCTCCAGCCGGATTTCCTCATAGCCGAGGCTTTTCGCCCGCGCTTCCAGCGCCGCGAGCACGGCCGAACCTATCCCCTGGCCCGAGACGGCGGCGTACATCCGCTTGATTTCGGCGACCCCCGGCTGGAGCGGACGAAGGGCGCCGCAGCCAATGGCCCGACCCTCCTCGTCGCGCGCCAGCAGGAAGGCGGCGCCCGGACCGCGCACATCGTCCGCGTCGAACGAGGCCTGGCCGCTGGAGCCCGTGATCGCCGCCAGTCGCTGGGACAGGGCGGCGATCAGGACTTTGGCGTCGGCATGGTCGGGGTCGGCGTCCTCGATATGGATCATGCCTGGTCGAGCCTCAGTGCCGGAAGACCCGAACCCCGGTGAAGGCCATGGCGATCCCCTTCTCGTCGGCGGCGGCGATGACCTCGTCGTCGCGGATCGAGCCGCCGGGCTGGATTACCGCCGTGGCCCCGGCCGCGACCGCTTCCAAGAGGCCGTCGGCGAAGGGGAAGAAGGCTTCCGAGGCGCAGGCCGACCCCTCGGCCAGGGACTGGGTCAGGCCTTTCGCCTCGCCGGCCTCCTTGGCGCGGATGGCGGCGATGCGGGCGCTGTCGCGGCGGTTCATCTGGCCCGCGCCGATGCCGGCGGTCTGGCCGTCCTTGGCGTAGACGATGGCGTTGGACTTGACGTGTTTGGCCACGGTGAAGGCGAACAGCATGTCCTGGATCTCGGTCGGGGTCGGCTGGCGCTTCGTCACGATCTTCAGATCCGAAGGCTTGATCAGCGACCGGTCGCGGCTCTGGACCAGGAAGCCGCCGGCGACCGAGCGGAACACCTCGCCCGGCCCGTGCGGATCGGGCAGGCCGTCGGTGATCAGCAGGCGCAGGTTCTTCTTCGAAGCAAAGACTGCCTTGGCCTCGTCGTCGGCGCCGGGGGCGATGACCACCTCGGTGAAGATGCCGGTGATGGCGCGGGCGTCGTCGCCGTTCAGCGGCCGGTTGACGGCGATCACGCCGCCGAAGGCCGAAACGGCGTCGCATTCCAGGGCGCGGGCGTAGGCTTCCGACAGGTCCTTGCCGACGGCCACACCGCAGGGGTTGGCGTGTTTGACGATGACGCAGGCCGGGGCCTCGAACTCGGCGACCAGCTCATAGGCGGCGTCGGCGTCGGCGATATTGTTGTAGCCCAGCTCCTTGCCCTGGACCTGGGTCGCATAGGCCACGCCCGGACGGCGCTCGCCGGTGCGGTAGAAGGCGCCGGTCTGGTGCGGGTTCTCGCCGTAGCGCAGGGTCTGGGCCAGAGAACCGGCGATCGACTTGCGGGCCGGGGCGGCGTCCTCGATCTGCTGGGCGAACCAGCCGGAGACGGCGGCGTCATAGGCGGCGGTGCGGGCGAAGGCGCGGGCGGCCAGCCGCGTGCGCAGGGCCAGATCGGTCGAACCCTCGGCCTTCAGCGCCTCAAGGATCAGGCCGATGCTCTCGCCGTCGACGGCGACGGCGACATAGCCGTGGTTCTTGGAGCCCGAACGGATCATGGCCGGGCCGCCGATGTCGATGTTCTCGACCGCCGCCTCGAACGAACCTTTCTCGCCAGGTTGGGCCGCCGCAACCGTGGACTCGAACGGATAGAGGTCGATCCAGACGATATCGATGGCGCCGATGCCGTGGTCGGTCATGGCCTGGGCGTGGTCGGCCGCGTCGCGCACGCCCAGCAGGCCGCCGTGGACGATGGGGTGCAGGGTCTTGACCCGGCCGTCCATCATCTCGGGGAAGCCCGTCAGATCGGCCACGTCCTTGACCGGCAGGCCCAGTTTGGCGATCGCCGCCTTGGTGCCCCCGGTCGAGACCAGTTCGACGCCCAGGTCGTGCAGGGTGCGGGCGACGTCTCCCAGCCCGGCCTTGTCGGACAGGGAGATCAGGGCGCGTTGCGGCTTGACCCGATCAGGGGCGGGGGGGAAGTCGGGAGCGGCGGGCATGGCGGCGTCCGTAGAGGCTTGGGGGAGGATGGCGCGCCCTCTAGCGCCAAACGCTCGTCCCGTCACCCCACGGACGGTTTCCGCCCGTGTCAGGTCGGATCGCCGCTCGCGCCCGCCGGGCTCAGCTTCCAGCGGATCCGGCTCTCGCTGTCGGTGCGGGCCGAGCCGCGCACGACGATCTGCAGCGAACGGCGGGTCAGGCCGGCGTCGATATGGACGCTGGGCTCTATGGCCACGTCGGGGCCGTCGGTGCGGAACCACCAGCCCCGGCCCGAGGCGCCGCGCAGCAGGATCGAGCGACGGTCGCGCGCCAGCGAGGCCTGAACCCCCGGCTCCAGATGGAAGCGGATGGCGTAGGGGGCCGCGATCTGACGCACCATCTCCTTGCGGCCGGGCGTGGGGAACAGCTTCTCCTCGGCGCGCAGCTCGTCCATCCTCTGATCCAGATAGAGGCGGCGCTGATGGTTCAGGCCGAAGGCCTCGTTCCAGCCGTCATGCTCCATGTCCAGCCAGACCGCGTCGTCACCGTCGCGCTCGTCGACCGTGACGTGGATCGGCGGGCCGACCAGGCGGGGGCCCAGCAGTTCGCCCTTCCAGCCGCCGAGCGGCTCGTTCAGCGACCGCTCGCCCAGGGTCAGGGTCGAATGGCCCGGCGTCAGCCGCAGGGCCTGACGATCGGTGGAGCGCGGGGTCCAGCCCGAGCCGGTGATCAGCCGATCCTTGCCGCAGACGATCTCCAGCGCCAGGGGCTGGGCGCAGGCCGAGGCGCCCCAGGCGCCGGCGGCGGGGGCGGCCGCATCGGCGACGATGGTCAGAAGCGGGCTGGCGATGCGAACCAGGCCGGCGACGGTCCCGACCGGCGGATGGCTGGGGTCGGTCTGGGCCGCCTCGTCATGGGCGCGGGCGGCGGCGACGCGGGCGGCGATCGAGGGGCCGCCGCCCTGGAAGCCGGCCAGACGGCCGTCCGGAAGGGTCAGCAGGCGCAGGCCCTCGGTCAGGCGGGCGATCGCTCCGGTCACGGCCTCGGGCGTCGGTTCGGACAGCTGGGACAGGGCGTCGTCGAGCGTCAGCAGATCGAGCAGCAGCTCCAGCCCGGCCTCGGGACTGCGCGAGGCGTGGCCGCCGTCGGGCTGGACGGTGGTCTTCAGGGCGCCGGGCAGGCCGGCCAGGGCGCGGCGGCGCAAGGATTGGCCGGGCGCTCCGGCCAGGACGCAGCCGCCGACGGCCGCGGCCGTCAGCCGTTCGGCGCGGCTGGCCAGGCCGCCGGGCGGCCGCAGCAGCTGGCGGGTCTGGCGCGCCAGGCTGTCGGCCAGGGCCAGCCGCTCGGCCTCGGTGGCGACGGCGCCCATCTTGCGGGCGGCGCAGGCCAGGTTGATCACCCGGCGCGGCAGGATCTCGGGGCCCCAGGCGAAGGGGGACCAGCGGGCGAAGGTCTCGCTCCAGGCCAGGGTCAGGCGCAGGGCCTCGCGCGCGCCGCGCTCGCCCTGGGCCATCAGGGCCGGCAGCCAGTTGAAGGCGTGCAGCTCCACCGCGAAGGGGCGGGACGGGCTGGGCCGGTTCCAGGGGTCGGCCGGCGCCTCGCACTCCATCGACGCCCCGGCCAGGACGAACCGCCCGATCAGCAGATTCTTGCCCGGCGCCGGGTCATGGGGGCGGAAGTCGCGGGGCGTGGCCGCAAAGGCCGTGACCTTGCCCCCGCCCAGGACCGAGCTGAGCGTCAAGCCGTAGCCGGGCAGGCCGTACAGCTCGATCCACAGCTGGCGCGTCAGGATGCGGCCGGCGATGGCGGGCCACAGGCCGGGGCCGGTCTGGGTCTCGCCCGACCGGACCGGGGTGCGGACCGGGGCGCCGGCCAAACCGGGAATCTGGCCCGAGGCGACGTCGGGCGTCGCCTCCGGACTGCGCGGGCTGAAGGGACCGATGGGGCTCACGCGGCCGCCGGGACGGCCTTCAGGGCGGCGATATTGGCCGCATAATCGCCCTTGAACACAAAGGAGCCGGCGACCAGGGCGTCGGCCCCGGCGGCGACGCATGCGGCGGCGTTGGCCGAGGTCACGCCCCCGTCCACCTGCAGATGGGCCGGCGATCCGGCGCGGTCCAGAATGGCGCGGGCGGCGGCGATCTTGCGCAGCGAGCCGTCGATGAACTTCTGCCCGCCGAAGCCGGGATTGACCGACATGATCAGCACCAGATCGACCAGATCGACCACCTCCTCCAGGATCGACAGCGGGGTGGCCGGATTGAACACCACCCCGGCCTTGGCGCCCAGCTGGCGGATACGGCCCAGGGTGCGGTGGACGTGGGGCCCGCTTTCCGGGTGGATCGACAGCAGGTCGGCGCCGGCGTCGCGATAGGCCTCCAGCCAAGGATCCACCGGGGCGACCATCAGGTGGACGTCGAAGGGCTTGGCGGTATGGGGCCGGATCGCCTTCACGATGTCCGGGCCCAGGGTGATGTTGGGCACGAAATGGCCGTCCATCACATCGACATGGATCCAGTCGGCGCCGGCGGCGTCCAGGGCGCGGACCTCGTCGCCCAGGCGCGCGAAATCGCTGGCGAGGATGGACGGGCAGATCAGGGGGGTAGAAGCCATGGCCCCTCGGATAGGACGGCTTGTCCCCCGGGGCAAGCCGCAGGGCGTCAGGAAACCCGTTCCAGCCGTGCGGCGAAGAAGCCGTCGAGGCCGCCGCGCTCGGCCCACTGGGACGGCAGGATGCGCAGCCAGCCTTCGGGCGTCAGGGCCTCGGCCGGCGCGCCGACGGCGGCGGGATCGGCCGGGACGGTGCGGAAGCCGGGGTTGCGGCGCAGGAAGGCGATCACCTGGGTCTCCCCCTCCTCGCGCTCCAGCGAACAGGTGCAATAGACCAGACGTCCGCCCGGCCTGACCCGTTCGGCGGCGGCGTCGAGCAGCCGGTGCTGGACGTCGGCCAGTTTGGCGACCTCGGCCGGCTTGGTGGCGCGCAGGACCTCGGGGTTGCGGCGGAAGGTGCCGGTGGCCGTGCAGGGGGCGTCCAGCAGCACGGCGTCGAAGGTGCGATCGTCCTCCCAGTCCTCGGCGGGGACGGCGACGACCTCGGCGGTCAGTCCGGTGCGTTCCAGGTTCTGGGTCAGGCGTTTCAGACGCGGGGCCGAACGGTCCAGGGCGACCACCGCAGCGCCGGCGGCGGCCAGCTGCAGGGTCTTGCCGCCGGGCGCGGCGCACATGTCCAGGGCGGTCTCGCCGGGCCTGACGTCCAGAAGGCGCCCCGGAACGGCGGCGGCCGCGTCCTGGACCCACCAGTCGCCGGTCTCGAATCCGGGCCAGGTCGCCACGTCGCCGCGACGGCCGGTGCGGACCGTACCCCCGTCCAGAACCTCGCCCTCCACCGCCTCGGCGACGGCGGCGGGATCGACGCCGGGCTTCAGGCTGAGGTCCGTCGCCGGCTCGTCGCGCGCGGCCAGGGCGAGGCCGGTCAGGGTCGCCTCGCCATAGGTCGCCCGCCAGCGGGCGGCGATCCAGTCCGGCAGATTGCTCTCGGCCGTGGTCAGGCCGGGTCCGTCGCGCCCCACCCCGCGCAGCACGGCGTTGACCAGATTCTTGTAGGGCCGGGTCTTGGGATCGCGCTCGGCCAGTTTCACGGCCGTGGAGACGGCGGCGAAGGCCGGGGTCTCCAGCACCAGGGTCTGGGCCAGGGCGATCCGCATCAGGGTGCGCACGGCCTCGGGCGGGGATTTCTTCAGACGCCGGTCCAGGATCTGGTCGATCTCGCCCAGACGCCGCAGGGCCGCCATGGCCACGGCGCGGGCGAAGGCCCGATCGACCGGCGCCAGGGCGCGGGCGGCCGGCTGGCTCAGCGCTTCGTCCAGCCCGTTGCGCTTCTCCAGCGCCGCGTTCAGCAGGACGCCCGCCACCACCCGGGCCTCGACCCCGATGTCGTCCTGGTGCGGGGTTTCGGACGGGGTTTCCGAGGGCGTAGCGGGGCGCGGCCGGCCCTTGGTCGCCATCCGGCGGCCGCGCGCCTCGGAGTTCTGGCCCGACCTCAAACCGCCACCTGCGCGCCCAGCTCGACCACGCGGCCCGGCGGGATGTGGAAGAAGTCGGTCGGATTGGCGGCGTTGCGCATCAGGAAGATGAACAGCTTGTCCTGCCACAGGGGCATGCCCTGGCGCGCCGAGGGGATCAGCGAGCGACGGCCCAGGAAGAAGCTGGTCGACATGATGTCGAACTTCAGCCCCTGCCTGCGGCACAGGCCCAGGGCGCGCGGCACGTTCGGCGTCTCCATGAAGCCGTAGGTGATGGTCAGACGCTTGAAGTCGTCATTGATCGGCTCCATCCGCACCCGATCGGCCTCCCTGACGCGGGGCCGTTCGGAGGTGCGCACGGTCAGGATGACGTTCTTCTCGTGCAGCACCTTGTTGTGCTTGAGATTGTGCATCAGGGCGACCGGGGCGACGTCGGGGTCGCTGGTCAGGAAGATGGCCGTTCCGGGCGCGCGATGGGGCGGCCGGGCCTGAAGCATCTCGATCAGGTCGCTCAGAGGCAGGCTGTCCTTGCGGGTCTTGGTCGTCAGGATCTGGGTGCCGCGCACCCAGGTCCACATGATCAGGACCAGCATCGCCCCCAGGACCAGGGGCATCCAGGCGCCGTCGGGGATCTTCAGCAGGTTCGACGTCAGGAAGACGCCGTCGATGAAGGCGAACGGAATCAGGGTGCCGGCCACGGCCCACATCGGCCATTTCCAGCCCTTGGTGATGACCGAATAGGCCATCAGGGTGTTGACCAGCATGGTGCCGGTGACGGCCACCCCATAGGCGGCGGTCAGATTGTGCGAGCTCTGGAACACGACCAGCAGCAGCAGCACCCCGATCATCAGGAAGCTGTTGACCGCCGGGACATAGATCTGGCCGGCCTGGGTCTCGGAGGTGTTGCGGATGTCGATCCGGGGCAGCAGGCCCAGCTGCACCGCCTGCTGGGTCACCGAGAAGGCGCCGGTGATCACGGCCTGGGAGGCGATGACCGTGGCGGCGGTGGCCAGGATCAGCATCGGCCAGTAGGCCATCTCCGGCACCATGTTCCAGAACGGATTCTCGGAGGCGGCCGGATTGTCGAGGATCAGGGCGCCCTGGCCCAGATAGTTCAGGGTCAGGCAGGGCAGGACGAAGGCCAGCCAGCCCATGCGGATCGGCGCCTTTCCGAAATGGCCCATGTCCGCATACAGGGCCTCGGCCCCGGTCACGGCCAGGAAGACGCTGCCCAGGATGATGAAGCCCAGGAAGCCGTCGTTGATCAGCAGCATCACCCCATAGTGGGGCGACAGGGCCCGCAGGATGCTGACGTCGTCGAAGATGTGATAGAGGCCCAGGCCCCCCAGGCTGAGGAACCAGACGGCGGTGATCGGGCCGAAATACTTGGCCAGGCTGGCTGTGCCGCCCGACTGGGCCATGAACAGGGCCACCAGAATCCCGGCCGAGATCGGCACGATGAAGGGATCCAGCCGACCCGCCAGGCCGGGGGCGTCCTGCAGGCCCTCGACGGCCGACAGCACCGAAATGGCCGGGGTGATGATGCCGTCGCCGTAGAACAGGGCTGCGCCGCAGACGCCCAGGATGAAGATCCAGGCGCTGCGCCGGCCGACCGCATGCTGGGCCAGGGCCATCAGGGACAGGGTGCCGCCCTCGCCCTTGTTGTCCGCCCGCATCAGGAAGAAGACATATTTGAAGGTCACCACGACCATCAGGGCCCAGAAGGCCAGGGAGACCACGCCGATCACGGCCAGGTCGCCGCCCACGCCCGAGCGGGCGTGATCGATCGCCTCGCGCAGGGCGTAAAGCGGGCTGGTGCCGATGTCGCCGAACACCACGCCGATCGCGCCGACCGTCAGGGCCCAGAAGCCGCCGTGCTTGGCGATCTGGCCTCCGGGAGCGTGGGACTCGGGTCCCGTGGCGTGGGTGGGTTTGTCCGGCGTATTCGACGCGGCGGGGAGAGCGCTCGCGTCGTGGGGAGTATCCCCGGCCATGCGTATCCTCCGGGTCTCCGACGACAGGTCGAGCCCTTCAAAGCGGCGAGCCTTTAGGCGCATTCCGCGCCCGCTTCAATCGTGACGCGCGGGATTCGGTTTCCCGCCAGACGCAGAGATTTGTGATTTCGCCTCAGAACGCCTATTTTCCTTGCAGGAACACAACCATGTCAGACAGCCAGCGCTTTCCCGTCGCCGCCCACGCCTTGGCCTATATGGCTCACAAGGGCGCCTTTTCGCCTGACCGGGCGGCGCCCAGCGGCGTCCTGGCCTCGTCCATCCCGACCAATCCGGTGGTGGTGCGTCGGGTCACAGCCCTGTTGGCCAAAGCCGGGCTGATCGCCACCCGGCCGGGCGCTACCGGCGGATCCTGGCTGTTGCAGCAGCCCGAGGATATCCGCCTGGACACGGTTCTGAAGGCCGTCAACGGTTGCGCCCACATCGGCTCACCTCCGGCCGGCGCCAAGGGCTGCCCGATCAGCGAACATATTCCGCGCCAGGTGGCCAAGGCCCTGACCGCCGCCGACGAGGCCGCGACCGAGGCCCTGTCGAAGATCACCATCGCCGATCTGCTGGCCGAGAATCCGCCGTCCCTGGCGGCCTTCACGCCGCACAAGTCCTGCCCCGTCGCGGCCTGACGCTCGGATGCGCCGGACGGTCCTCGTCACCGGGGCTTCGGCCGGCATTGGCGCGGCCCTGGCCCGGACCTATGCGGCTAACGGCTGGAACCTGATCCTGACCGCGCGACGGGAGGGGCCGCTGCAGGCTCTGGCCGATGAACTGACCGCCGCCCATGGCGTGACCGCGACCGTGATCCCGGAAGATCTGTCCGACCGGGCGGCCGCTGAACGATTGATCGCCGCCGTCGCGGCGCGGGGCCTGACGATCGACGGCCTGGTCAATAATGCGGGCTTCAGCCGGGTGACCGGCTTTCTCGACACCGAGCTGAGCGCCCACCGGGCCATGATCCAGGTCATGCTGACGGCGCCGGTTGAGCTGTCGCGCCTGGTCCTGCCCGGCATGGTCCAGCGGGGCTTCGGCCGGGTGCTGAACGTGGCCTCCCTGGCGGGCCAGATGCCGGCGACCGGCGGCGACACCCTGTACGGACCGATCAAGAGCTTCCTGATCAAGGCCTCCCAGGGCCTGCACCTGGAGACCTTGGGTACGGGGGTTCATGTGACGGTCCTGAACCCCGGCTACACCCTGACCGAGTTCCACGACGTCAATGGGTCACGCGATCAGGTGTCGCGCGCCTATCCGGCCTGGATGTGGATGGACGCCGCCCGCGTCGCCCGCATCGGCTATGAAGCCTGCGAGGCCAATCGGCCCAGCGTGACGCCGGGGGTGATGAATAATCTGATGGCCGGGCTGGCGCGCTTCCTGCCCGACGGTCTGGCGCTGCGCATGGTGGCGAACCACGCCAAACGGCTGGACCGGCTTTAAGAGGCCGGATCGGGGGTTCGTGCGGTCTGCAGGGCCTCAGCCACCACACCCTCGGTCAACAGTTGCGGCAGGATGCGGGGCTCGCCGCCGCCCGCCGGATACAGCAGATACAAGGGCACGCCGGATCGACCGTGACGTTCCAGCTCGCGGGTGACGGCGTCGTCGCGACGGGTCCAGTCCCCGACCAGATAGACGGCGTTCGCCGCCTGCAAGGCCTCGGCGACGCGGGGCGAGGACAGGGCGGCGCGCTCGTTGATCTTGCAGGTGACGCACCAGTCGGCGGTGAAATTGACCAGGACCGGGCGGCCCTGGGCCTGGGCGGCGCGGACGGTCTCGGTGGACCAGGGGGCGGCGGCCAGAGGGCCGGCCTCCGGCGCCGTTTCAGGTTCGGCCGGTCGCCCGGCGGCGAGACCGGCGAAGGCGAGAGCGACCACAAGGGCGACGGTCGCCGCCACGGCGCTGACCACGGCGGTCCCGCCCTCGTTGCGACGCATCTGGTTAACGCCTGTCAACCATAGACCGAAGGCCAGCATCAGGGCGGCGGCCAGGAACAGCGCCAGGGCCTCGGCGCCGGTCTGGCGCGAAAACACCCAGACTAGCCAAAGGGCCGCGCCGTACATGGGGAAGGCCAGCAGGCCCTTCAGCCGCTCCATCCACCGGCCGGGTCGGGGAAGGCGTCGCAGCAGGCCGGGCGACAGGCTGACGGCCAGATAGGGCAGGCCCAGACCCAGGCCCAGCATCAGGAAGACCAGCAGGGCGGCGGGCCAGGGCATGACCAGGGCGGCCCCCAGGGCGGCGGCCATGAAGGGGGCGGTGCAGGGGGCGGCGACGACGACCGCCAGAACTCCGGTGAAGAAGGCGCCCGTTCCGCCCGGCAGGCGCGACAGGGGACCGGCGCCGGCGCCCTGAAGCCCCGCGCCCATATGAAAGACGCCCGACAGGTTCAGTCCGACCGCCAGCATCAGCAGGGCCAGGCCGGCGATCACCGGCGGGGATTGCAGCTGGAAGCCCCAGCCTATGGCCTCGCCGCCGGCGCGCAGGATCAGCAGGAGGACGGCCAGGACCAGGAAGCTGACCAGAACCCCGGCCAGGAACAGCAGGCCGTCGCGGCGGGCCTCGCGAGGCTGATGGGCGGAGGCGGCCAGGGCCGCCGCCTTCATCGCCAGAATGGGGAAGACGCAGGGCATCAGGTTCAGGATCAGGCCGCCCAGCAGGGCGAAGACGGCCGACTGAAGGATCAGGACCAGGCCGGTCCTGTTCGGGGTGGACGGCTCGACCTCTCCCGCCAGGGTTCGGCCGCCGGTGGTTCCTGTCAGGATGGGGCCTGCATTGGCCGTGATCTCCCAGGCCCCGACGTCGGTGGCCAGCACGCCCGAGATCGGGCCGTCGAGGCCTGTGGATTTCAGCTCGCCGCCGGGGACCAGGCTCAGGCTCAGGCCTTCCGGTCCGGTCTGGCCCGACTGGGCGGCGGCGTGGTCGATGACGCCGCCGTCGAACGGATAGAAGACGGCCTGGGTCGGTTCGCCTTCCGCCAGGGCCGCCGCCAGGGGCCCGCCGGTCGCCGACAGGGTCAGGACCCCGCCCTCCAGGGTGGCGCGGGCCGCGATCCCCGCCGGACGGGGCGCGGCGGCCAGCACGGCCTCCAGGGCGGCGCCGTGATCGCGATCCAGCGGCGGCGCGCCCTCGCGGATCGGCAGGTCCAGGCGCAGGCTCATCTGCACCGGCACGCACATCTGGTCGCTGCAGACCAGGAACAGGACGTCGGCGGTCAGGGGCAGGACGGTTCCGGGCCGGGCCGAGGCCGGAACCTCGATCGGCACGGGCAGATAGACCTCGCCCGAGTATCCATAGTTGACCAGGCTCATCAGTCGCTGACGACTGGGCAGGGGCCAGACGATCTCGCCGGCCTTCACCCCGGCCGGCAGGCGCCAGTCGATGGTGGTCGGCCCCCCGGAATCGCCGGGATTGCGCCAATAGGTGTGCCAGCCCGGCGCGATCGTCTGGCGCACGGCGACGACGACGGTCGAGCCCGGCGCCGCCCATTGCGACAGGGGGACCAGTTCGGCCTCGATATTGTCGGCCCGCTGCGGTCCCGGCGAAACCGCCGCCGAGGGTTCGACCGGACGGCTGACGGGCTGGGCGTCGGCGACGCCCGGCAGGCTGCACAGGCAGAGGGCGAACAGAAGGGCGAGGGCGCGCATGCCGTGCTTTTAGGCCCTGGAGGTGAACCTGTCAGCGCATCTGTGGTCGCTTCGTCCCTCCGGCATTACCGGCGCGGGCGGGCGTCCACCACGATCTCGGTGCGGCGACGCAGGGGCTCGGCCGCCCCGGTCGCCGTGGTCGCGCCCGTGTCGCCGGCGGCCGCCACCTCGAAGGCGGGCGTCGGCAGGCCGGCCGCGCCCAGGGCCTCGGCTACGGTGCGGGCGCGGCGTTGCGACAGGCTCAGATTGGCCTCGCTGGCGCCGGTGGCGTCGGCCAGGCCCAGGACCTGGACGCTGCGCACCTCGCAGGTCCGCAGCACGCCCGCCGCCGCCTCCACCGCCTGGGCCGCCGCCTCGGTCAGCCGCGCCTCGTTCTCGCGGAAATAGATGTCGAACCGAACGGGCGCGCACGGCGACTCGCCCGTCACGATCGCCTCGCGCCGCATCGGCGTCGCACAGGCGCCCAGCGCCAGCACTCCAGCCAGGCCCGCCATCCCCAAATGTCTCATGCTCATCCCGCTCCCCGCAGAAAAAAGGGCGGCCCGCCTCGACGAACCGCCCTCCCGATCAGATAGCCGCGACGAAGCCCGCTCCGCCGCCCGCCGATCAATACCGGCGCTGGCCGTTGTCCCAGTAGCATTCGTCCTGGCGGTTGTCGTAGCAGTAGTAATACCGGCCTTGGCTGTCGCGATAACGCTGCTGGTTGTTTCGGTCCTGGGCCGAGCCGCGGATGGCGCCGGCTGCGCCGCCCAGGGCGCCGCCGATCAGGGCGCCGGTGGCCGCGTTGCCGCCGCCCACATTATTGCCGATGACGGCGCCGGCGACGGCGCCGAGGCCGGCGCCGATGGCGCCCTGGCGAACCGTCTGGTTCGAGTTGCCGTAAGGGTCGCTGGCGCAAGCCGAGGCCAGAAGGCCGGCCCCGGCGATCGCGATGATGGCCTTGTTCATGATGAAATCCTCTGTCTGGGTTCGCCCCGAAGGCGATAACGATGGAATACGGCTGCGGTTCCCGTGTCTATCGTCGTTCTGCAGAAGGCGTTAAGCTTCATCACCGGGCGGGGTTCCGGACATAAGGGGGAAGTATGCGGTACTTGCAAACGGCGCGCGCCGCCGACGGCGCGGAAGGCCCGATCTGGGCGCGGCGGAAAAAGAGGAAGGCCTCCGCCGCCCCTCTGATCAATTTTCTGGTCACCCTGCTGGCGGTGTTCGGGGCCCTGACCCTGGTCCTGTCGATTAAGGAGCGGTCGATCGCCGAGGCCGGTCGGATGATGGACGGCTGGATCGCTACTGGCTGGGCCGGGGCCCAGAGGTTGGCGGGCCGCACGCCCGAGGCGGCCGAGGCGGCCGCCGACAAGGCCGGAAAGGCGGCCGAGAAGACCGGGGACGCCCTGGAAGCCGGCGCCGCCACGGCCCGCGACGAGCTGAAGTCCTAGTCAGGCTTGGCGGGAACGGGCGGGGCTGCGGAACGTTCGGGCGACATGACCGATATCGCCAGTCCAGACCCCGAGGCCGAATCCGGCCAGCCGTCGCCTGCGGCCTTGCGAGGTCTGACGCCTCACGCCCCCCTGAAACGGGCGGTGATGCTGGTCAACCCGCTGTCGGGCGGCGTCGGGCCCCGCGCAGCAAGCGAGGCCGAGGCCATCCTGGCGGAGTACGAGGTCGAGGCGCGGGTCGTGACGCTGGAGGGGGGCGGTTTCGATCAGGCCATCGCCGATGCCTTTGCGGCCTCGGCCGACGTGATTTTCGTTCTGGCCGGGGACGGGACGGCGCGTTCGGTGGCGTCCAAGGCTCGGCCGGATGGGCCCATGATCGCTCCTCTGCCGGGCGGAACGATGAACATGCTGCCCAAGGCGCTTTATGGCACGAGCGACTGGAAAGCGGCCCTGCGTCTCGCTCTGGAGGAGGGGCAGCCCCAACTGGTGTCGGGCGGCGAGGTGGAGGGCGAGTATTTCTATTGCGCAGCCATACTGGGCTCCCCGGCCCTGTGGGCGCCGGCCCGCGAAGCGATGCGGACCGGCAAGCTGCGCCTGGCCTGGGCCTATGCCCGCCGGGCGCTGAAGCGGGCCTTCACCGGTCGACTGCGGTTCAGCCTGGACGGGGGCGGGCGCCGCCGCGCGGAGGCCCTGGTGCTGATCAGCCCGATGATCTCCAAGGCGATGGAGACCCCGACGGGACTGGAGGCGGCCGCCATGGATCCCTCGGACGCGGCCCAGGCCTTCCGACTGGCGGCCAACGCCCTGTTCAGCGACTGGCGTCATGATCCGGCGGTCTCGACCCGCTCCGCCCGACGTATCGACGTCCGCGCCCGGTCGCGGATACCCGCCGTGATCGACGGGGAACCCGTCCTGCTGAAGCCCGAGGCGACCGTGCGATTCATTCCCCAGGCCTTCCGCGCCCTCGCCCCTCGACCCCCGGCGGCCGAGGACAGCGTCTGATGGGGCGGGTTCTCCAGTTTTCCGACGTCCATTTCGGGTGCGAGCACAAGGGCGCGGTCGCCGCCGCCCTAGAGTACGCCCACGCCACGCCCAACGACCTGGTCCTGATCACCGGCGACATCACCCAGAAGGGTTATCCGGCCGAGTTCAAGGCGGCGGGCGAATGGATGCGCGCCATGCCCGAGCCGCGCTTCGTCATCGTCGGCAATCACGACGTGCCCTATTGGGACGCCGTCGCCCGCCTGTTCCATCCCTGGAAGGCCTTCGAGACGGCGACCGGGTTCCCCGCCCACGACGGCCAGTTCTGCAACGAGACGGTGATGGTGCGCGGCGTCGTCACGGCGCGCGGCTGGCAGGCCCGGCCCAACTGGTCGAAGGGAGTCATCGACCTGGACCAGACGCGGCGCGCGGCCGAAGCCCTGAGACAGGCGCCGATCGGGGCCCTGCGCATTCTCGCCTGTCACCATCCGCTGATCGAGATGATCGGCGCCCCGATGACGGGCGAGGTCAAGCGAGGGGACGAGGCGGCCCTGATCTTCGCCGAGGCGGGGGTGGACCTGATCATGACGGGCCATGTCCATGTGCCCTTCGCCCTGGCGATCGACCTGGCGGACCGCTGTTCCTATGCGGTGGGTTGCGGAACCCTGTCGCATCGGGAGCGGGGATCGCCGCCTGGTTTCAACCAGTTGGACTGGGACGCCAAGACCATAACGGTCACCGCCCTGGCCTGGGACGGCGCGGCCTACAGGCCCCACCAGGTGTGGAGACTGCCGCGTCGTCAGGACACCCGCCGCGCGGCGACGGCGCCCGATCCGAACGCGCCCGGCGCCCTGGAGAAGGCCGCCGTCTGAGTTCCCCGCCTAGCCGGCAGGAAACGCCGGAATAAAGAAAGGGCCGGAACTCGCGTTCCGGCCCTTTCCGTTCTTCGGTCCGACGCCCGTTACAATCGCGGGGCGCCGCGTCCGCGCAGTCCGCCCGCCACCAGGGCGATGACGAACAGGATGATGGCGATCACGGCGATGAATTTGGCGATCTCGAACGAGAAGTTCGCGATGCCGCCGAAGCCGAGCACGGCTGCGATCAAGGCCACGACCAGGAAGATAATTGCCCAACGCAACATGGGTTTAGCTCCTGAGTTGATGTTTCCGACGGCGGCCTTGCAGCCGTTCGTCCCGTCGGAAGATCAACGATCACGGACGCGCCGCGTTCCGTGGCAGGGCGCATAAACCTCAGCGGCGGCGGCGCCTCCGCGAATAGCCGCCCTGATCCATCTTCCGCTCGGCCACCATGCTGGCGACAATGGCGGCGAGCGCCGGATTGCGCAGCAGCAGGAAGGCGGCGCCGAGGCCGCCCACCGCGCCGATGATCGGACGCTCGCGCACGATGTGGACCAGTTTGGCGATCAGGCCCTCCGGTTCGTCTTCCTCATCCGCCTCATCGCCCGACGAGCGGTTGAGGAAGACCAGGGCCACCACCAGGGCGACCAGGCTGAAGAGGCCGAAGGTGATGGCCGAGGCGCCCAGGGGCGTGGTGATCAGGCACAGCGCATTGAAGACGGCGAAGCCCAGAAACAGCACGGCCAGGAAGACGCTCGCGGCGACCACGGCGGCCGCCACGACGCGCTTGATGATGCCCTTGAACATCAGCGACGGCGGCCGGCCAGCAGCATGCCGAGGATGACGCCGACGCCCAGGGCGATGGCGGTGGACTGGACGGGGCGCTCCTGCACACGCTCGACGATGTAGCGCTGGGCCTCGTCCAGACGTTCGGCGGCGTCGTCGTAATATTCGCGGCCGCGCACCCGGGCGGTCTCGTAATAGCCGCGGGCCTGTTCGCGAACCTCGTCGCCCTTGGCGCGCAGCTTGGCCTCTGCCTCTTCGGCCTTTTCGCGCAGACGCTGGGTTTCCTCGCGGGCGCCGGCCTTCAGATCCTCCTTGAGGGTCTTCAGGTCGGCCTTGATGTCTTCTCTAGCCTTGGTGGTGGCCATGGTGCGCGCTCCGGTTTCAAGCTTGGCAATAGAATAGGGGACCCCGTTGGCGAACGCTACACCGGGGGCGAAGTTCCCGTCGATCCAGAAGGCCTTATGAGGCGCGAGCGGCCTCGTCAGCGACGCCCGGCCGCACTAGATTGGCGCCATGACCGACTTTCTGTTTTCGCCCCGCCCCGTCCCCAGCCTGCCGATCGTCGGCGATCATCGACGGTTTCCGGTGCGTCGCATCCTGTGCGTGGGCCAGAACTACGCCGCCCATGCGCGCGAAATGGGCTCGGACCCGGACAAGCAGTCGCCCTTCTTCTTCTCCAAGCCGGGCGACGCCCTGGTCTCGGACGGGCGCAATCCGGCCTATCCGTCCGCGACCGCCAATCTGCATTTCGAGGCGGAACTGGTCGCCGCCATCGGCGAAGGCGGGCGGATCGTCGGCTGGGCCGCCGGCTGCGACCTGACCCGACGCGATCTTCAGGCTGAGGCGAAAAAGGCGGGTCAGCCCTGGGATGCGGCCAAGGGGTTCGACCAGTCGGCGCCCTGCGGCGCCCTAAGCCTGGGCGCCCTGCCCGATCCGGCCGGAACCATCGCCCTGACCGTCAACGGCGAAACCCGACAGTCCAGCACCCTGGACGACATGATCCTGAACCCCGACCGGATCCTGGAGGCGGCGAGCCGGCTGTGGAGCCTGCAGGCCGGGGATCTGATCTTCACCGGCACCCCGTCCGGCGTCGGCCCGCTCGTCCGGGGCGATCGGGTCGTGGTCACGATCGACGGCCTGGAGCCCCTGAGCTTCGAGATGGTCTGATGATCCTGCACGGCTATTGGCGGTCGGGCGCCAGCTATCGTGTCCGCATCGCCCTGGGTCTCAAGGGTCTGGCCTATGAGACGGCGGCGCACGATCTGCGCCAGGGGGCGCAAAAGGCGGCCGATTATCTGGCGCTCAACCCCCAGGGCATGGTGCCGGCGCTTCAGGACGGCGATCTGGTGGTGACCCAGAGCCCGGCCATTCTGGAATGGCTGGAGGAGGTTTATCCCGATCCGGCCCTGCTGCCGAAGGCGGCGAACGACCGCGCCCAGGTCCGGGCCATGGCCGCCCTGATCGGCTGCGACATTCATCCGCTGAACAATCTGCGGGTGCTGAAATCCTTGCGCGGGGATTTCGGCGCCGATCAGGCGACGGTCGACGCCTGGGCGGCGCGCTGGATCGCCCCTGGTTTCGACGCCCTCGAGACCCTGGTGTCGCGCCACGGCACGGGCTGGAGTTTCGGCGACGCCCCCGGTCTGGTCGACTGTTACCTGATTCCCCAGCTCTATTCGGCGCGTCGGTTCAATATGGCGCTCGAGGCCTGGCCGGGACTCCTCGCGGTCGAAACCCGCGCCCTGGCCCATCCCGCCTTCGAGGCGGCGCACCCGGACCGGCAGCCCGACGCCGACGCCTGATCCCATACCGGCGGTGGATAAGTAAGGTTCGCGAAAGGTCTTGCTCAACCTCCCTTAAGTATTGGGGGGCAAGATGGGACCGTGACGCATTCCTCCGCCACCCCGTCGGCGCCCTCGCCCATCGACCGCTTGGCTCTCGCCGTGGCGACCGAGCCTGTGCGGCCGGCTGCGGGCCTGATGCGCGCCCCGGCGGGCGCGCGTGAGGATGCGATGCGATTCCTGCTGCAGACGGGGTCCGACGCCGGAGTGCGCATGATCGCCACCCGTCCTGCAGGCGACGGGGAACGTCTTCTCGGCCAGGCCTGGCCCTTTCCTTCGCCCTTCCGGGTGACGGTCCGCACCGTCTCCCTGAGCGAAGGTCTGGACCGGGTTGAGGCGCGGGCGCGCCGTTCGCTGGAACGGCTGGGGCTGCCGCGAGGCGAGGCCCTGCTGGTGGACAACGCCGCCGACCTGGCCGGCGCCGAGGGCCGCGCCCTGTGGGATCGGCTGCAGTCGC
This sequence comes from Caulobacterales bacterium RIFOXYB1_FULL_67_16, assembly GCA_001796045.1. Classification (GTDB taxonomy): domain Bacteria; phylum Pseudomonadota; class Alphaproteobacteria; order Caulobacterales; family Caulobacteraceae; genus Brevundimonas. Next base: position 21,848 of record MGLN01000133.1, read on the forward strand.
TGAAGGATCGCGGTCTGTTCCGCAGCATCGGCTTCTGCGCCGCCATAGAGGACGGTCCCGCCCTGCTGGCCCGAAGGCTGGAGGCGGACGTGGTTCAGGTGTCGTGCAATCTTCTCGACCAGCGCGCCGCCGCCGAGGGGGTGCTGGACGAGCTGAAGGCTGCAGGGGCCCAGGTCCATCTGGCCTCGGTCTTCGCGGGCGGGCTGTTGTTCGCCGGCGGGGACGAACTGCCGCCCCATCTGGCCGACTACGCCCAGATCCTGTCGCGCACCCGCCGTCGCCTGGCGGAACGGCGCTGCGACCCGATGCAGGCCGCCCTGGCCTACGCCTTTTCGCTGGAAGCCGTGGACAAGGTGGTGGCCAGCGTCGCCTCGGCCGCCGAGCTGCGCGCCATACTGGCCGCCGCCCATGCGCCCAGCCCCGATCTGAACTGGTCGGAACTGGCGCTTGAGGCGCCGGCGGCTTTCGCCGCCGACGCCCGCGCCATGGTCAGTAGCGCAGCCTGATCCCGACATAGGCCGAGCGGCCGGGCTCGCCGTAGCCCAGCACCTGCTGATACCGCTCGTCAGCCAGGTTCTCGACCCGGACCGTCAGGGCGACCTTGTCCGTCAGCTGATAGACCGCGTTCAGATTGGCGGTGACGAAACTGTCGCGCACCCCGCCCGAGTCGTCCTGATCGCCTTCGGCGCGGACGGTCAAGGCCCCCGACAACCGATCGCCGCTCCAGCCCAGGGTCGCCGAGCCCGCATGTTCGGGCACGCGCAGCAGGCGGGCGCCGGTCGAACGATCCTCGGCGTCGGTCCAGGCATAGGCCAGGGTCAGGTCGAAGCCGGCGCCGAGACGGGCGCGGCCTTCCAGTTCGACGCCGTCGGAACGGGTCCTGGCGATATTGACGTAATAGCTGTCGAAGGTTGTCCGATCGGTGAAATAGCTGATCTGGTCCTCGATGTTCAGCCGGTACAGGGTGGCGCGACCGTCGAACCGGCCGTCGGCCGAGGCCCAGCCCAGGGCGATTTCGACGCTGTCTGCCGTTTCGGGCTTCAGGGTCGGGTAGGGGATCGACGAGAAGCAATAGTCGCAAACCGCCTGGCTGACCGTCGGGGCCTTGAAGCCCGTGCCATAGGCGCCCGACAGGATGAAGCCGCCGGCCAGTTCGTAGGCCGCCGAGATGCGCCCCGTGGTCTTGGAGCCGAAGTCGTCTGTGTCGTCGAACCGCAGGCCGCCGGTCAGGCTGAACGCCTCGGTCAGATCGTAACGACCCGTGGTGAACACCGAGGTCACGCCCAGATCGACCGTGTCGCCGGTCGAGATGCTGCCCTGGCTTTCTTCGCGTTCGGCGCCGAAGGCGTAGGTGGCGGCGCCGGTTGCGCCGTTCGCCTGCCAGCGATAGGCCTGACGTTCGGCCTCGAAGGTCGAGGGGAAGGCGCTGAAGGTCTGGCGTTCGATGTTCGAGGCCGAGACGCTGAACTGGTGATCCAGGTTGAAGGCCTGGAGGCTGGCGCGGCCGAAGCCCGACCATTGTTCCGATTCCGAGGTGTCGTCATTGTCGGAGAGGGGGAAGCCGTTATCCATGTCGGCCTTGCTCTTGGACCAGCGGGCCGAGCCGTCGAACTTGACCGTGTCGGACACGGCGTAGCGGCCCTTCACGCCGACGGTGGTGTTGGTGAAGCCGTCGGCCTCGGGATTGCCGTCCGCCTCGTCGGCGGCGGAGATGCCGTCGGTGTCAAAGTGCGAGACATAGCCGCCGAAGGCCCAGGTCTCGTTGGCGACGCCGGCGGCGATACGGCCGCGCACGGTGTCGTAGCTGCCGGCCTCGGCCTCAGCGCGCAGACCGTCGATCTCCTTGGTGGTGAAGGCGATCACCCCGCCGATGGCGTCCGAACCCCACAGCGACGACTGCGGGCCCGACAGGACTTCGATCCGATCGATGTCGCCCAGTTCGAAGCCGGAGAAGTCGTAGGCGCCGTTAGGCTCGGCCGCGTCATTGACCGGGGCGCCGTCGACCAAGACCAGGGTCTTTCCCGGCGTCGCGCCGCGCATGCGGACCTGGGCGACGCCGCCGAAGGCCCCTGAACGGGTCACCGACAGGCCGGGGACGTCGGACAGGATATCGGCGGCGAAGACGGCGCCGCGCTGTTCTATGGCCTTGGCGTCGATGACGCGGGCGCCGGGCGTGTCAGCGACGATGGCGGGGATACGGGTGGCTGTGACGACGACGTCGTCCAGGGTGGCGGAGGGCGCCTCGTCGGCCAGGGCGGGTGCGGCGAAGGCGGCGGCCAGAGCCGCCGTAGAGAGCAGTATGGAGCGCTTCATGAGCGAAAACCCCCGATGTCGGCTCCGCGAGTGCGCGCGAGGAACCGGTATGAGCGAGCCGATCCGCCGGGCCTGATAGGTCCGGACGGCGCAAGATCGGGTCGCTGCGACGAGAAGTCCCCGCGCCTCTGTCTGGTCCCGGACAGCGGACGAGCGACGTCAGGCGGCCAGGTCTCCTGGCTTGCGGGTCATGAACCGCCGTCCTCGCCTTCCCAGTTTCCCAGTGGCGCCGAGGTCGAGACCCCGGACGGACGACGCTCTCGCCGCCTACAGTTGCGGGCACAGCCACGGTGTCTCACCGTGTTCCCTTAACCGCCTAACGCCGCCTATCGCAGGGCCGACAAGCCTGTGCAAGAGCCGGTTAACGGGCTTGAGCGCCAGGGCGCGATCCGTCACCCTGTCACGAGATGAACGCCCCTGTCTCTCACCCGCCCGAAATCGCCGCCTCGCTGGAGGGCGCGACGCCCTTTATGGCGCAATATCTAACGGCCAAGGCCGGACAGCCGGACGCCATCCTGTTCTTCCGCATGGGCGACTTCTACGAGCTGTTCTTCAAGGACGCCGAAGTGGCGGCGGCGGCGCTCGGCATCACCCTGACCAAACGGGGCAAGCACCAGGGCGAGGACATCCCTATGGCCGGGGTGCCGGTCCACGCCATGGAGGGCTATCTGGCCCGGCTGATCCGGTTGGGTCACAAGGTGGCCATCTGCGAACAGCTGGAAGATCCCGCCGAGGCCAAGAAGCGCGGCGGCAAGGCCGTGGTCCATCGCGGCGTGGTGCGGGTGGTGACGCCCGGCACCCTGACCGAGGACAGTCTGCTGGACGCGCGGGGCGCCAACCGGCTGGCCGCCGCAGCGGTGCGGAAGGGGCGGGCGGCCGTGGCGGTGGTCGAACTGTCTTCCGGCGCGGTGGACAGCGTCGCCTGTTCGCTGGAGGATCTCGGCGCGACCCTGGCCGCCTTTCGCCCGTCCGAGGTCCTGGTCACCGACCGGATCTATTCCGACCCGACGATGCGGGACGCCCTGGACGGGTCCGGCGGCGTGGTTCAGGCCCTGGCCTCGGCCATCGCCGAGCCCCAGGCGGCGCGGACGCGGGTCGAGCGGCTGTACGGGGTTGCGGCCCTGGACGGTTTCGGCGCCTTCGAGGAGGCCGAGGTCTCGGCGCTCGGCCTGATCGCCGCCTATCTGGAGACGACCCAGGCCGGCAAGGTTCCGGCCCTGGCCCCGCCCCGCCGTCTGGGCGAGAGCGGTTTTCTGGCCATCGACCCGGCGACCCGGGCCAGTCTGGAGATCGACCGGACGCAGAGGGGCGAACGCGAAGGCTCGCTGCTGGCCTGTATCGACCGCACCGTCACCTCGGGCGGGGCCCGGGCCCTGGCGGAACGGATCGCCCGGCCGCTGCGCGACCCCCTGGCGATCAATGAACAGCTCGACGCCGTCGAATGGCTGCTGGAGCGGCGCGATCTGCGGCGCGATCTGCGCGACAGTCTGAAGGCCTCGGCCGATGTGGCCCGGGCGGTCGGGCGGCTGGCCCTGGGGCGCGGCGGTCCGCGCGATCTGGCGGCGGTGCGGGTGGGCCTGTCCGTCGCCGAGGGGATCGCGGGCCTGTTCATCGGCCAGGTGGACCCGCTCACCGGCCAGCCGCGCCGCATCGCCCTGGCTCTGGACCGACTGAGCCTGTCGCCCGAGGTGTCGCGGCTGAAGGCCGATCTGATCGACGGCCTGGTGGACGAACCGTCCCATCTGGCCCGCGACGGCGGTTTCGTGCGCCCCGACTATCGTCCCGAACTGGACGCCGCCCGCACCCTGCGCGACGACAGCCGCCGGGTGGTGGCTGATCTGGAGGCGCGGGCGGTCGCCGAGTCCGGCGTGCCCTTCAAGGTCAAGCACAACGCCGTCCTGGGCTATTTTCTGGAAACCTCGGCCAAGGCGGCGGAAGGCCTGCTGCGGGCCGGGCCGGACAGCCCCTTCATCCACCGCCAGACCCTGGCCAGCCAGGTGCGGTTCACCACCGTCGAACTGTCGGAACTGGACGCCAGGATCAGCCAGGCCGGCCATCGCGCCCTGGCGATCGAGGCCGAGACCTTCGAGGGTTGGCGGCGCGAAGTCGCCCGCCTGGCACAGCTGCTGCAGGCGGTCGCGGAGGCCCTGGCCGAACTGGACGCCCACGCGGCCCTGGCGGAATGGGCCCAGGAGGCCGGGGCGATCAGGCCGGTGGTGGACGACAGTCTGGTCTTTTCGGTCGAGGCCGGGCGGCATCCGGTGGTCGAGGCGGCGGTTAAGGCGGCCGGCGATCCCTATACCCCCAACAATGCGCGGCTGGACGGATCCGGATCGGATTGCGCGCGCCTGGCCATCGTCACCGGCCCGAACATGGCGGGTAAATCGACCTTCCTGCGTCAGAACGCCTTGCTGGTGATCCTGGCCCAGGCCGGGGCCTTCGTGCCCGCGCGGTCGATGCGTCTGGGCGTGGTCGATCGGTTGTTCAGCCGGGTCGGGGCGGGCGACGACCTGGCGCGGGGGCGGTCCACCTTCATGATGGAGATGGTCGAGACCGCCGCCATCCTGACCCAGGCCACGCCGCGCAGCTTCGTCGTATTGGACGAGATCGGCCGGGGCACGGCCACCTATGACGGCCTGGCCATCGCCTGGGCCACCGCCGAGGCCCTGCACGACGTCAATCGCGCTCGCACCCTGTTCGCCACCCATTATCACGAGCTGGCCCAGCTGGAGACGCGGCTGGACCACGTCTGCAACCTGTCCATGACGGCCAAGGAGTGGAACGGAGATCTGGTCTTCCTGCACGAGGCGGCGCCGGGGGCGGCGGACCGGTCTTACGGCGTGCAGGTCGCCAAGCTGGCGGGCGTGCCGGGCGCTGTGGTGGCGCGGGCGAAATCGGTGCTGGAGCGGCTGGAGGGCGAGAAGGCTGCCACGGCGCGGCTGGAGGACCTGCCTCTGTTCGCCGTCGCCGAACCGGAGCCGGCGCGCGATCCCTCTCGTGTCGAGACGGCCCTGCAGGGCGTCGATCCCGACGCCCTGACCCCGCGCGAGGCTCTGGAGACCCTGTACCGACTGAGAGACATGCTGGGCTCGGACTAGGCGTCAATACCTAGGGCGCAGAGGAATCTTAACCTTATGCGGTAAGGATTGGTCTTCTTCAGACCGAATCGCCGGGGTCGGCCATGAAACTGAGCGCGCTCTCCCTTTCCGCCAAGACGGCCCTGATGGTCATCGCCGCCTTGGGCGCCCTGACCCTGGTCCTGACCGCCGTTGCGGCGGTCCTCTTGACCCGCGACGCCGAAGCCCAGGCCGCCGAGCGTCAGGAGGCCAATATGCGGGTCGCCTGGGACGTGCTGGCAGACTACGGCGACGGCTTCTCGGCGCGAGACGGCAAGCTCTATGTCGGCTCGACGCCGATGAACGACTTCGTCGAGCCGGTGGACCGGATCAAGACCCTGGTCGGCGGGACCGCGACGGTCTTCCTGAACGATCTGCGGGTGACGACCAATGTGGTCAAGGACGACGGTTCGCGCGCCGTCGGCACCAGGCTGAAGCCCGGCCCCGTCTACGACGCCGTGCTGAAGGGCGGCCAATCCTATCGCGGCCAGGCCGACATCCTCGGCAAACCCTATTTCGTCGCCTACGACCCGATCAAGAACGCAGCGGGCCAGACCATCGGCGTCCTCTATGTCGGGATTCCCAAGGCGGACTTCATGGCCTCGGTGAACCAGGTGATGATCGCCCTGTTCGCCTGCGGCCTGGTCGCGGCTCTCCTCGCGGTCGGAGCCTGTCTGATCGTGTTCCGTCGGATGTTCTCGCCGCTGAAGGCCTTGTGCGAGCGGATGGAGGCCCTGCAGCAGGGGCGGATCGATTTCGAGGCGCCCTGGGCGACGCGGGGCGACGACATCGGCCAGATCTCGCGCGCCGTCATCGCCTTCCGCGACGCCGCCGTGCGCCAGAAGGCGACGGAGGCCGAGACCGAGGCCATGCGCGAGGCCGCCCGCGCGACCCAGGAAGCCGGGGAAGCGGAACGCGCACGCCTGGCCGAGGAAGACGCCCTAGTGGTCGAGGCCCTGGGCGAGGGCCTGGCGGCGCTGGCGCGCGGCGATCTGAACCACCGGATCACCGCCACCTTCGCCGAACGCAGCCGCAAGCTGAAGGACGACTACAACGCCGCCGTCGACACCCTGGCGGGGACCATGGCCGACATCATCGAACTGGTCGCCGCCATGCGGGCCGGGACGTCCGAGGTCAGCACGGCCACCGATGATCTGTCGCGCCGCACCGAGCGTCAGGCCGCCGCCCTGGAGCAGACCGCCGCCGCCCTGGACCAGATCACGGGCACGGTCCGCAAGACGGCCGAAGGCGCCCGGTCCGCCGCCGAGATCACGGCCGAGGCGCGCAGCGGCGCCGAGGCGCGCGAGCAGATGATCGCCGACACCACGGCCGCCATGGGCGAGATCGAGGCGACCTCGGGCCGGATCGGCGAGATCATCGGGGTCATCGACGAGATCGCCTTCCAGACCAACCTCCTGGCCCTGAACGCCGGGGTCGAGGCGGCGCGGGCGGGTGAGGCCGGACGCGGTTTCGCGGTGGTGGCTTCGGAAGTGCGCGCCCTGGCCCAGCGCTCGGCCGACGCCGCCCGGGAGATCAAGGATCTGATCGCCGCCTCCAGCGCCAGCGTGGGCGAGGGCGCGCGGCTGGTGTCCCAGACCGGAGGGGCTCTGACGGCCCTGATCAGCCAGGTCGCCGAGATCAATCAACTGGCCAGCGACATCGCCGCCTCGGCCAAGGAACAGGCCGAGGGGCTGGCCGAGGTCAATACGGCGGTCAACCAGATGGATCAGACCACCCAGCAGAACGCCGCCATGGTCGAACAGACCACGGCCGCCAACCAGGCCCTGAGCCAGGAGGCGGAGAAGCTGGTGGAGCTGGTCTCGCGCTTCCGCATCGGCGGAACCCCCGGCGCCGCCCGCTCGCACGACGACGGGACGGCCTGGGCCGCCTGAGGTTTGGGCTATTCAAGACAAAGGCCCGTCCGACAGGCGTCGGACGGGCCTTTTTCAGATGAAGGGCTGAAGGGCCGCGATCAGGCCTGCATCATCCAGCCCTCGACGTCCATGGCCGCCTGACGGACGGCTTCCGAACGGGTCGGGTGGGCGTGGCAGGTGCGGGCGATGTCTTCCGAGGCGCCGCCGAAGCTCATGGTGACGGCGGCTTCGTGGATCATTTCGCCGGCCTGGGGGCCCATGATGTGGACGCCCAGAACCTTGTCGGTGGCGGCGTCGGCCAGAACCTTAACGAAGCCGTCGGTCTCGTGGTTGATCTTGGCGCGGCTGTTGGCGGTGAAGGGGAATTTGCCCTTCTTGTAGGCGACGCCTGCGGCCTTCAGCTGATCCTCGGTCTGACCGACCCAGGCGACTTCGGGGAAGGTGTAGACCACGCTGGGCACCAGGGCGTAGTCGACGTGGCCGTATTTGCCGGCGATGGTGTCGATCACGGCGACGGCGTCTTCTTCCGCCTTGTGCGCCAGCATCGGGCCATGGGTCACGTCGCCGATCACCCAGACCCCGTCCGCCACCTTGAAGTGGTCATGGTCGATGAAGCCGCGCTTGTCCGGCGTGACGCCGATGGTCTCCAGACCCAGCCCGTCCGTATAGGGCCGGCGGCCGATGGCGACCAGGACGACGTCGCCCTTCAGGGTTTCGGCGGCGCCGCCGGCCGAGGGCTCGACCGTCAGCTCGACCCCGTCCTTGCCCGACTTGGCGGCCGTGACCTTGGCGCCCAGCTTGAACGTCATGCCCTGTTTGGTCAGGGTGCGCTGAAAGGCGGTGGCGACCTCGGTGTCCATGCCGGGGGTGATGCGGTCCAGGAACTCGACCACCGTGACTTCGGCGCCCAGACGGCGCCAGACCGAACCCAGCTCCAGGCCGATGATGCCGGCGCCGACCACGATCAGCTTCTTCGGCACGGCCGGCAGGGACAGGGCGCCGGTGGAATCGATCACCTTGCCCTCTTCAAAGGCGACGCCGGGCAGGGGGGTGGGCTCAGAGCCGGTGGCGATGACGATGTTCTTGGCCTCGAGCGTCTGGACCGAACCGTCGGCGGCGGTCACCTCGACCTTGCCCTTTCCGACGATCTTGCCCTTGCCCTTGATCCAGTCGGCCTTGTTCTTCTTGAACAGGAACTCGATCCCCTTGGTCAGGGCGGTGACGCTGTCGTCC
>MGLN01000133.1:30619-39946 GCA_001796045.1 Caulobacterales bacterium RIFOXYB1_FULL_67_16
GATGACGACGTCGTAGGGAGCGGGGGCTTCGGCCATGGTATCCTCTGGTCTTCTGGCGCGTGGGGGCAGGCGGGCGGACACTAGCGCCGAGCGGGCAAGGGTCAACCGCCGGACCTCATATGGGGCGCCGGAATCGACCTTTGCAGGGGGCGCCCGCGCTCAGGCGACGGTTTCGGGCGCGGTTTCGGGCTCGACTTCGGTGTTTTCGGCCGGCTCCGCCTCAGGCTCGTGCAGGCCGGCGGCGGCCGGCAGGGTGACCGAGACCTCGGCCCCTTCCCCCGGGGCGCTGTCGATGGCCAGAGCCCCGCTGGACTGGCGCGCGAAGGCGAAGGCCTGGGACAGGCCAAGTCCAGCCGCGTCGGCGCGGGTGGTGAAGAAGGGTTCGGGCGCGCGCCTCAGGGTGTCGGCGTCCATGCCGGGCCCGGAATCCCGCACGCTCAGCTTCAGGGTCCCGTCCGCCTGGGCCGCCAAACGGACCGCGACCGAGCCGGCCTCGCCGGAGGCCTCGACGGCGTTCCGGGTCAGGGCCAGGACGGCCGCCTCGAAAGCTGTCGGGTCGATCCAGGCGAATGCGGCGTTCGCCGGAGTCTCGATCATCAGATCGATCGCCGGGCCCACCAACAGACGCAGCTTGGTCTCAAGTCCCGCCAGCAGGACGCCGAGGTCGAGGCGTTGGAGGTTGGTGCGGTCCTCGTCCTGGGAGAAGGCGCTGAGGCGTCGGGTCAGCCGCTCGCCGCGCTGTCCGGCGGCCAGGGCGGCCTGCCCCAGGCGGCGGACGCGGTCGGGCTCTTCGGCATGGCGCAGCATCAGGTCCAGGGCCGAGGTCATGACGCCCAGCAGGGCGTTGAAGTCCTGGGTCACGCCTCCGGCCAGACGCCCCACATTGGCCATGCGCCGCTCGGCCTCCAGCTCGGCGCGGACGGCGCGTTCCTTGCGGGCGGCCTCGGCCAGGGCGGCCTGCAGGGCCTGATCGTGAGCGGCCAGAATCTCGCGTTCTCGCCGGGCGAAATCCGCCTGGGCCGCCTGCAGGGCAAGGGCGGCGGGGTCGTCCTGATCGACCGCGTGTTCGACCGAAGGCATGTCGGCCTCGGGCGTTTCCGGCGGGGCCGCGGCAGGTTCGGCGGCGGGGGCGTCGACCATCGGGGCGCCGGCCAGGAGCACGGCGTCGGGCCGGTCCGTCTCGTCGGTCAGGGTCAGAAGGGACCAGCGGATGCCGGCGCCGTCGGCGTCGACCGTCTCGATCGGCGCCGGGGTCTCGTCCTCGGCCGACAGGGCGGCGCGCAGGGCCTGACGTCCCTCGGTGCGCCGGTCGAGCGGCAGGAACAGGTCGGCGAAGTCGGAGCCGACAACCCCTTCGCCGCGGCCCAGCATGATCAGGGCGGTGCGGTTGGCCTGGAGGATCCGCCCCTCGGCGTCGACCACGACCAGGGCGCTGGAGGCGGCGTCGAACACTCGGTCGCCCAGACTGACGCGGGCGGGCGGCGACGGCGGCGGGGGCGCGGGCTCGATGGCGGGGGTCGTCAGGGTGTCGGTTTCGACAATGGCCGCGATGGAGCCGGTGACCTGACCCTTGTCGTTCTCGATCGGCATGGCGGTGACCGAGACCAGCATCTTCTTGCGTGTGGCCGCATTCATCATCAGGTGCTGGAAGCCCCGCACCGTCTGACCGCGCAGCGCGCGGGCGCTGGGCAGCAGATCCGCTGGAATGGGCTTGCCGTCCGGGAAGGTGATGCCCCAAGTCGCGGAATGGAAGCGCAGGCCCAGCAATTCGGCGTCGCGGCGGCCCAGCAGCTGGTGGGCGGCGCGGTTGGCGAAGACGAACTTGCCGGTGGCGTCGGTCTCGACCATGGCTACGGGGACGGCGTTCATCGTCTCGAACAGCCGCTTGTCCGAGGATTCGGCGATCTTCTGAACCAGGTCCAGCTGGTCGCTCGCGCTGGCGTGGCGGGCGCCGTGGGTCACGGCGAACCAGAGGGCGACCGCGGCTATGGCGAAGCCGACGGCGGCGAGAATGCCGAGGATCAGCGTCCAGTTGACCTCGCCTTCGAGGAACATCGATCAATCCGTCTCAATTTGGGGCGCGGACCGCCCGGTAAGGCCTGGCTGTGCAAGGGCTGAACCGGGGATGCGGCGTGGGGGAGTCGGGACACAGCCTGACGCCATCCGCCCCGGCGCCGTCAAGCGGGGCCAGGCCTGATTTTCACCGCACCGAGCGAAGCGCACGAAAAAGGGCCGGGCGTCGCCGCCCGGCCCTTTCTTTCAGTATGGTCGAGAGGCCTTAGAAGGCCATCCGGAGGACGAGTTGGTACCAGGGGCCGGCGGTTTCGGTCTCCAGTTCGTACTCGTCGTAGTCGCGGTCGATCTGCTCGGCTTCGGTGTTGAACTTGTCGAAGACCTCGTCCTTCGACGAGTCGAGCAGGTTCGAGCCGGTGAGGCGGATGACCATGTTTTCGGCCACCTTCTTCTCGATGAAGACCTCGAGGTCGGCACCGTAGCTGGTCTTCACCTCTTCCGAGACGACTCGCGACAGGGCGTCGCCTTGTTTGCGATAGGTTGCGCCGAAGGCGGCGCCCCAGGTCGGAATGTCGTGGGTGAAGCCGGCGTTGAAGACATATTCCGACTGGCTGTTGAAGCGACGTTCGCCCATGAAGTCGTCCACCGAGCTGTCCAGCCAGGAGTAGTTGAGGAAGACGCCGGTCGTTTCCATGCCGATGAAGTCCAGCGGGGTCGACAGGTCGAATTCGACACCCCAGACTTGGCCGTCACCGACGTTGTCGACGCTGTAGATGAAGGTGCCGTCGCCGCCCGATCCTTCTTCGCCCGTGTTCACGTCTTCGATCAGGTCGGTGATGTCGCGGTAGAAGGCGTTGACGCCGAACACGCCGCGACGACCCAGACGGCGTTCGAAGCCGGCGTCCACGCCCCAAGCCGATTCCGGCTGCAGGTTGGGATTGCCGACGAAGTCGTTATCCCCGACCTCCTCTTCCAGGAGCGCGGGCGAGAGGCGGTCGAAGTTCGGACGGCGAACGGTCCGGGCGGCCGAGAAGATCAGACGATCCGATTCGCTCAGCTTGATCCGCAGGCTGTCCGACGGAAGCAGGAAGGCGTAGTCGTTGTCGTTAACGCGGTCGGCCGCCTCGGCCGTTTCGTCGGTGATGGTGGTGTCGGTCGTTTCGTAGCGCAGACCGGCTTCCCACTTGGCGGGGCCGTTTTCGCCGGAAACCATCACGTAGGGGTCGATCCGGGTTTCCTCGATCTTGCCCACCCCGCCCGGGATGCCTTCGAAGTCGCCGAAGCTCCAGGAGGTCGCGCCGTTGGTCGAGCCGTTGGCGACATTGAAGCGGACGCGGTCCGGCGCGGTGATCGAGGTGTCGCGGTCCTTCTGGTTCCACTGAACCCCGAAGGCCAGTTCCAGGTCGCCACCTAGAGGACGCGTGTGCTCGATCGCGCCGCTGAGCTCCTTGTCCTCGATGTCGGTCTGGGTCGCGTCGGCGGTGAAGCGGTCCTCCTCCGGGTAGGGACGCGCGTCGCGCAGGAACTCGGACTCGTACTCGAACTCGTACTGCTCGTCCTTGATCGAGGCGTAGCCGAGCTTGAACTTGGTCTCGCCGCCCAGCATTTCGCGGACATAGCGCAGGTTCAGCGACAGGTTGTCCGTCTGGATGTCGACGTCGTTGTCGTTGATCGTGGAGATATTCGCGTCAGTCTCCACGCCATCGACGTATTCGATCGAGTCCTCGTCCTGATAGCGATCCGTGCGCACGAAGACGCCCGACAGGTTCAGGCGGCCGCCGGCGACATCGACGTCGTAGGAGCCGTTGAACGAGTAGTCGGTGCCGTCGCGGACGTCGCTCTGCACCTCAGTGTTGTCGAGCGTGCCGTTCGGCTCGTCGAACCGCTGGCTGTATTTCTGCTTGGGATTGCGGCGGTCCTGGATATTGGCGCCCAGAAGCAGGCGACCCGGACCGGCCTGACCGCCCCAGACGGCGCCATAGGTGCCGCCCCATGAGCCGTAGTCGCTGTCTTTCCAGTTCAGGGCGCCCAGCCGAACATAGCCGCCGTCCAGCGACAGGGCGTCACGCAGGACGATGTTGATGGCGCCGGCGACGGCGTCGCCCGAACGATTGGCGGAGGAGGAGCGGACGACCTCGACGCGTTCGATCAGTTCGGCGGGGATACGGTCGACGAAGAAGGAGCGATCCACGCCGGCGCCGGGAACGCGCTCGCCGTTGATCAGGATTTGGGTGTAGCCCGAGTCCAGACCGCGCAGGCGCACGCCGTCGGATTCCAGCACGTCCGACAGGAAGGCGACCGAGGGCACGCGCTTCAGGGCGTCGCCGGCGGTCAGGGGCTCAAAGCGCTGGAAATAGTCGAGATCATAAGAGAGGGTCGGCACCACGTCGTCGGTGCGGTTCCGCATGACCGGTTCGCCGGTGACGATGATCTCTTCCAGAGCAGTGGCGGGCGCGGCGGCCTCTTGGGCCTGGACGGCGCCGGCGAAGGCCAGCGAAGCGAGAGACGCGAGCGAGGCGCCCGCGAGCAGTTTCAGTCTCATGATTTCGATCCCCTGACGTCGGGCTATGCCTTCGACGAATGGATCGGCGCTTAGAGGCGAGTGGCGACGCGTCTGTGAAGATAAGGCGACGTTCAGTGTGAGGTTTTGAGTCTCATGTGCGACAAAATGTACGTTAACGGAACAATGATCCTTGAGGCGTCCTCCCTGCGGCGTCATCGTCCTTGACCTGCGGTCTCCGGCTGTGGTCTCCGGGGCGTCCCTGGAGGAGGAGAAAGCCCATGACGTCGTCCCTCACGCGCGCCGGCGCCCTGTCGGCCGCCGTCTGTCTTCTGGCCCTGGCCGCCTGCGCCACGCGGGAAGTGGATTATCAGGGCGAGGGCGAAGGCTTCGTCGGCCCAGGGGTCGAGGTGCAGGCCGTCTTGGAAACCCCGTCTGTCGGCACGGCCGGCCAGGACGCGGCCGACGATCCGGCCGTCTGGGCCTCGGCGACGCCCGTGACGGTCATGGGCAAGACCACGCCGGGCTTCGTCGCCGGGACCGACAAGAAGTCCGGCCTCTACATCTACGGCTTCGACGGCCAGATCCTGCAGTTCATGCCGGAAGGCCTGCTGAACAATGTCGATCTGACCGAAGGCCTGAACGTCGGAGGGCGGCCGCAGCTGGTGCTGGGCGCCAGCGACCGGACGCCGGGCAAGACCGGGATTTCCCTCTATCTGTTCGACCCGGCGGGGACCGGCGACAACGGGGTGAAGCCCTGGGGCGCCATCGCCACCGACGTGGTCGAGCCCTATGGCTTCTGCTTCGCCCGGCGCGGGGCCGAGGTCCACGCCATCCTGGTCGGTCACGAGGGCGAGCTGCGCCAGTTCGTGCTGAGCGTCGACGCCGGCGGACAGCCGGTCTCGCACGAGGTGCGACGGGCCGAGATCGGCTCGATTTCGGAAGGCTGCGCCGCCGACGAGGCGACGAACGCCCTCTACATCGCCGAAGAAAACGTCGGCCTGTGGCGTTATGGCCTCGATCCTGCCTCGGGCGCGGCGCGCACCCTGGTCCAGCCGATCGCCAAGGACATACTGGTCGCCGACGCTGAAGGTCTGACGACCCTGACGGACGGCGAGAAGCGCTATCTGATCGGCTCCAGTCAGGGCGATTCGACCTTCCCGGTCTGGCGCATCGACGACGCCGCGCCGGAATACAAGGGTCGGTTCAAGATCGTGGACGGCGTCGTGGACGGGGTCACCGGGACGGACGGCCTGGCGGCCGCCAGCGGCGCGGTCGGTCCCTTCCCCGAAGGTCTGGTGGTGATCCAGGACGACGTGAACGACGTCGGCACCCAGAACTTCAAATATGTGGACTGGCGCGACATCCGCCGCGCCCTGGGGCTGTAAGCCCTACTGATCCTCGTCGAACTTGCGGGCGACGAGGTCCGTCAGGGCCTCGATCGCCTCCTCGGCGTCGGCGCCCTCCGCCGAGACGTCGATGCTGCAGCCGATGCCGGCGCCCAGCATCAGCAGGCCCATGATCGAGCGGGCGTCCACGGTGACGCCGTCGCGGGTGACGTGGATCTCGCTGTCGAAGCTGGAGGCCAGTTTGACGAACTTGGCCGAGGCGCGGGCGTGCAGGCCGCGGGTGTTGCAGATGTTCAGCGTGGCCTTGACGGTCATTTTTCGCCTGCGAGGACCCAGGAGGCCACGGAGATGTATTTGCGGCCTGCGTCCTGGGCGTGGGCGACGCAGGATTCCAAGGTCTCGCGGCCCCGCACGCTGGCCAGTTTGATCAGCATGGGCAGGTTCAGGCCGGCGATTACCTCGGCGTGGGTCTGCTCCATCACCGATATGGCCAGATTGGACGGGGTGCCGCCGAACATGTCGGTCAGCAGGATCACCCCGTCGCCGTCGTCGACCGCGGCCGCCGCGTCGACGATGTCGCGGCGGCGGCGCTCCATGTCGTCCTCCGGCCCGATGCAGATGGCCGCGACACCGCGCTGCGGCCCCACCACATGCTCCATCGCCGACAGGAATTCAGAGGCCAGTCCCCCGTGGGTGACGATAACCAGGCCGATCATGTGAACTTCACTCGCATCCCACCCCAAAACCGTCCCGGGACCTCCCCGTGTCCGGCAGGGAGGCCGGACGCGTCCGCTTGGGACCGCAAGGGGCGTGTCATAGACCCGTTATGCGCGGGTTCAAAGCGTCTGAAGCGCGGCTGCGACCATGTCGACGGCGGAGGCAGGGCGGGGGTCAAGGGCCAGAAGCGGCAGATCGACCCCTGCGAAACGCCGGAACTGCGGCTCCGGCAGACGCTCGACCGCCTCCGGCAGACAGGCGACGGCCAGGACAAGCCGGGCGGCCGGCCGTGTCCTGGCGGACACGATCCCGATCCCGCGCGCCTCGATCCGGCCGGCGATCGCGGCAGGCGCAGCGGCGTAGAGGGCGCCTTCGGAGGTCCAGACCCGGGTGTAGTCGTCGCTTATCAACCGCCAGTCCCGTCCAATCAGACGCAGGGCCAGGTCGCTCTTTCCAGCGCCGGACGGCCCCAGGATCATCACCCCCTGCCAGAGGCCCTGACGCCGGACGGCCACTGTTGTGGCGTGGACAGGCGGTTCGAGGCTCACGCGCGGCGGCCCGGCCCGAAGGCGGAGGGCAATACAATCTCGAAACGAGCGCCCAGCACCGCGCCGTCTTCGGCGGTGCGGTTGGACGCGGTCACGCGCCCGCCGTGGGCCTCCACAATTTGTTTGACGATGGACAGTCCCAGGCCTGAGTTGGAGCCGAAGGCCGCGCCCTTGGGACGCGACGTGTAGAACCGCTCGAACACCGTCTCGAGGTTCTCGGGCGGGATGCCGGGACCGTCGTCCTCCACCCGAATCCGGATCGGCAGATCGCCCTCGATCTCCTCCAGGATAACCCGTACCTCGCCGCCGGCCGGACTGAAGGAGCGGGCATTGTCGATCAGATTGCGGAAGACCTGACCCAGGGGGCCGTCGCGCCCGGCCACACGCAGAGCCTGGGCCGGCCGGTCGAACCGGACGAGGATGTCGTCCGGCCGCGCGGTGGTCTCATAGACGCTGACGATATCGGCCAGCAGACGATTCAGGTCGATGGGGCGGGGTCGGTCGCGCGACAGTTCCGCGTCCAAGCGCGAGGCGTTGGAGATGTCGGTGATCAGCCGGTCCAGCCGCCGGACGTCCTGTTGCAACAGGGCGGTCAGCCTGTCCCTCTGGGCGTCGGTCTTGACCAGGGGCAGGGTTTCCAGGGCCGAGCGGATCGAGGTCAGGGGGTTCTTGATCTCGTGCGACACATCGGCCGCGAACCGTTCAATGGCGTCCATCCGGGTGGACAGGGTGTCGGTCATGGATTCCAGCGACCGGGCCAGGTCGCCGATCTCGTCCTTGCGCTCCTCCAAGTCGGGCAGGGAGATGGCGCGCGCCCGCTGCAGCTTGACCTGGTCTGCGGCGGCGGACAGCCGCATGATCGGCCGCGCCACGAACAGGTGCAGCAGCAGCGAGGCCAGCAGATTGACGGCCAGGGCCACCAGGGCGAAGGGGACAAGGGCCCGGCGCTGGTCGTCCAGGATCTCGTCGACATTGCCGGCTTCCAGGGTCAGGACCCCCAGGACTTGTCGCACGTGGCGGATGGGAATGGAGACGGAGACGACGCGGTCGCCGGATTCATTGCGGCGCACCGTGGTCTGGGGTTCGCCGGCCAGAGCGCGTTCGACCTCGGCGGCGATCTCGGCCTCGACCTGACGCTTGTGGTCGGCCTCCCGCTGCGAGGCTTTCGCCGGATCGCCCGGCAGGGGGGCGCCTGCCGGATGGGCCGGCGGCAGGGGACGCCCGGGGATGTTTTCGGTCACCTCATAGCTGTCGATGACCGGCAGGCCGTTGATGTCATAGAGGCGCACCCGCTGGCCGTTGGGCACGAAATTGTCGCGCAGCCAGTTTGCCGCCTGACCCACGTCGAGCTCGGGCGTCGGCACGCCGCGACTGATGCCCAGTTCGCCCAGCACATTGCCCAGCAGTTCGGCCTGAACGGTCAGGGACTCCTGGCGCGCCTGGATCAGGCCCTGGCGCCACTCGTTCAGCACCAGGGCGCCGCCGAACAGGATCAGCAGGCTGAGGAGATTGAGAGCCAGGATGAAGCCGCCCAGCCGCGATCCGCCGAAGCGAAGCCTCGGTCGACGAGCGTGTTCCTCCTCGGGCTCGCGCCCGGCGGACTGATCAGCTTTCGCGGTAGCGGTAGCCGACGCCATACAGGGTCTCGATCGCGTCGAACTCGGGATCCACGGCGCGGAACTTCTTGCGCATCCGCTTCACATGGCTGTCGATGGTGCGGTCGTCGACATAGACCTGGTCGTCGTAAGCGGCGTCCATCAGATTGTCGCGGCTCTTCACGAAGCCGGGGCGCTGGGCCAGGGCCTGAAGCAGCAGGAATTCGGTGACGGTCAGTTTGACCGGCTTGCCGTCCCAGGTCGATTCGTGGCGTGCCGGGTCCATGCTCAGCTTGCCGCGCTTGATCGCCTTGCCGGAGACTTCGGCCGAAGGTTCAGGCTCGACCCCGTCGGCGCCGGTGCGGCGCAGCAGGGCCTTGACCCGTTCGATCAGCAGCCGCTGGCTGAAGGGCTTGTGGATATAGTCGTCGGCGCCGAGGTTGAAGCCGAGAATCTCGTCGATCTCCTCATCCTTCGAGGTCAGCATGATGACGGGGATCTGCGAGGTCTGGCGCAGGCGGCGCAGCACCTCCATCCCGTCCATGCGCGGCATCTTCACATCGAGAATGGCCAGATCGGGCGGCGTGCTCTCTAGCGCGGCCAGG
>MGLN01000133.1:39981-45133 GCA_001796045.1 Caulobacterales bacterium RIFOXYB1_FULL_67_16
GTGGTAGGCCGTGATCTTGTGGCCGTGACTTTCCAGCGCCAGCGACACGGACGCCACGATGTTCTCGTCGTCATCGACCAGGGTGATATTGGCCAAGGTGGTCTTCTCCTGAACTTCCCGTTCCCGCGAACGAGAACGCACGGCAAGCGTAACCGTTCGATCACGGTCACATTAGGGCCAAGGCAGATGGGCCGCCAAGTCGCGAGTTTCAACGATCATCAGGCCTGTTTCCGTCGGCGCGAGGAAAATTCACCGCGAAAACCCCGTCTTAAAGGCTTGGCTGCACTATCCGCCTCATGGCCGGTCCGATCCACTACGAAGTCTATGTCCGCAAGACGGTTCCCGCGTCCTGGTCGCTGCTGATCGCCACCGAGGACCGGAAACACGCTCTGGAGACGGCCGAGGACCAGTTGTCCAACCGTCTGGCCGCCGCCGCCCGCGTCACCAAGGAGACGCTGGACCCGGACACCATGGAATTCAACAGCCTCACCATACTGACCCTCGGGGCGCCGGAGGAAAAGAAGAAGGCCAAGGCGCCGGAGTCGGTTCGGCCGGCGTGCAGCGCCCCGGCCGAACTCTATGCGCCCCATGCGCGCGGCCTGATCGCGCGGGTGCTGGAGGACTGGCTGAAACGCCAGGGGGTGACGGCCTTCGAACTGCTGCACCGGCCGGACCTGGCGGAGCGGCTCGACGCCTCGGGCGTGGAGCTCCAGCACGCGGTCCAGAAGGTGGCGGTGCCGGAAAGCCAGGCCACCGGCCAGAACCTGCACAGCGTGGTGCGCCACTATCAGCGTCTGGCCGAGGATACGGTCGCGCGCCTGCTGAAGGCCGGCCGATCGGGTCAGTTTCCGTCGCTGAAGAACCAGTCGATCGCCGATCTGGCCCATCGTCTCAGCACGGCCCAGGACCGCACCTTCATCATGGGCGGGGTGATCGCCCAGGGTCTGGCGGATCGGAAGGGCGCCCGCGACCGGTTGGATTGCCTGATGGACATGGTCGACGCCGCGCCGCCGGAGGGGACGCCCCGCGCCCTGGTGCTGGGCGCCGTCGAGCAGATCGCATCCGAAATGCTGGCGGTGCGCGCCAATCTGGCGGAAATCCTCGGTCCGTCGCTGGACCACGGGGCCCGGCTGGCGGCCGTGGTGCGGATGATCGCCCCGCGCGAGGTCGAGCGGTTGATCGGGCTGGACCCGCGCATGGCCGTGATGACCCCGGTGGTGGAGGGACCGGCTCAGCGACTGGGCCAGGGTCTGGCCGACGGGCATTTCCCCAAACTCTCCACGGCCCTCGCGCGGATGGTGATGACCGAACTGGCCAGTCAGAGGCGGTTGCGGCCCAATGATCCGGTCGGCGAGATCGACATTCTCCGCACCCTGGCCATGGCTCTGACGGCGGCCTCGGGCCGCCTGCTGACGCTGGAGGAGGTGCAGAACGCCTTCGTCGAACGGTCCAAGGGCCTGGTGACGCCGGATTTCGTGGCCAGCTATGTCCGCGACTGTCCGACCGTCCTGGCCGAGGCCGAGCATCTGACCCGTCTGTGCGAAAACGTGACGGGCGGGGCCAACAAGCGGGCGGCGGCGCGCTGGCTCAGCGCCTGCATCACCTCGCTTCGGCTTGAAAACGAGATGCGTCAGATGGCGGCGGGCGGGCCCAGCGTGTCTCAGAAACTGCTGGTTCTGGCGCGACTGCAGCGGTCGGTGCGGGCGGTGCAGCTCGGCGAGATCGACGAGCGGGAGATTTCGACAGCGATCGGCGCCCTGGGCGGGACGGTGGAGGCCGACGCGGGGCTTCTGGCGCAGATCGGCCGCGCCCAGGCCGCGCCGCTCCAGAAGCTGACCGCGCTGCTGAAGATGGCCGCCGGCGAGACGGCGCCCCTGGGGCCGGCCGCCGACCGCGCCCGCAGCGAGGCGGGCAAGTTGTTGCGTGAGCCGGACGTGCGGGCTGCGGCGACCGAGGACGCCACGCTGCAGGCCCTGGTCCAGGCGGCCGGGCTCAAGTTCTGAGTCTCAGTCGAAGATGTCGAAGATGCTGTCGCGCTTCTTCTTCTTGTACCGATAGTCGTCGTCGCGGCGCCGGTCGTCGCGATAGCCGCGATCATCATAGGGGCGGCCCCCGCCGCTCCACGGCTGAGGATGGGGCGGAGCATAGGACTGGGGTTGGGCTTGAGGCGGCGAGGCGGCCGCCGGCGCTGCGGAGGCGCGGCCGTCTTCAGCAGCGGCGGCCATCAGCTTCTCCAGCTCGCCGCGATCCAGCCAGACGCCCCGGCAGGTCGGGCACATGTCGAACTGAACCCCGTCGCGATCCAGGGTCTGCATGGCGGCGTTGTCGTTGGGACACATCAGAAGGGGCATGGCGGCTCCGGATCAGGTGAGGAAACGGGCGCCGACGCGACGGGTCCGAGGGGGGCAGCCCTGACGCGTCGGCGCATCCGTACGGTGCGACATCGCGTCGGCCCGAACAGGCGAGGCAGGGGAACTCTCGCTGTCGAGACGGCGCCAGAGGGGCCCGTTCCGCGAAATCAAGCTAGGCCTCCGGCGTGGCCGCCGCCATGCGTCGCGGCGTCACACCGGCCGATCGTTCAGCAGGCCTGGCCCGCAGCCCAGCCCGAGGACCAGGCCCACTGGAAATTATAACCGCCCAGCCAGCCTGTGACGTCCACCGCCTCGCCGATGAAATAGAGGTTGGGGACGGACTTCACCGCCAGGGTCTGCTGGTCCAATGCGGCCGTGTCGACCCCGCCCAAGGTCACCTCGGCGGTGCGGTAACCTTCAGACCCCACCGGTTTCACCGTCCAGGCGTTGACCGCCTGGTCCAGCCGCCGCAAGGCCTTGTCCGACAGATCGGCCAGATTCCCCGCCACGCCTTCCCACGCGCACAGACTCTCGGCCAGCCGACGCGGCACGATCTGGGACAAGGCGGTGTGGACCGCCTGTCGGCCGTTCGCGGCCTTGGCGGCCTTCAGCGCCTCGAACACGTCGTGGTCCGGCGCCATGGCGGCGACGATGGGCTCGCCCTCGCGCCAGTAGGAGCTGATCTGAAGTATGGCCGGACCGCTCAGGCCGCGGTGGGTGAACAACATGGCCTCGTCGAACCGGGCCTTGCGCGTCTTCTCGGCCGGGGCCGAGGCCACGCGAGCCACCACCGCCACCCCGGCGAGCGGCGTCAGGGTCTCCAGCAGGCCCGCCTCGAACGTCAGCGGCACGAGAGCGGGACGGGTCTCGGTCACGCGGATGTCGAACTGGCGCGCGACCTCATAGGCCCAGCCGGTCGCCCCCATCTTGGGAATGGACTTTCCGCCTGTGGCGACCACCAGCGAGGCCGCCGCGATCTCGGATCCGTCGGACAGACCGATCGACCAGCCCTCGCCCTTTCGGGCGATCCGATCGACGCCGGTCTTCATCCGCAGCTCGACCCCGGCCTCGGCCAGGGCGTCGGTCAGCAGCCGCACGATCTGTTTGGCGCTGCCGTCGCAGAACAGCTGGCCCAGGGTCTTTTCATGCCAGGCGATGCCCGCCTGATCGACCCGCTTTATAAAATCCTGGGGCGTGAAACGGCGCAGGGCCGAGGTGGCGAACCGGGGGTTTTCACCCAGGAAGTTCGCCGGCCCGCAGCCCAGATTGGTGAAGTTGCACCGTCCGCCGCCGGAGATGCGGATCTTCTCGCCGGGATGGGCCGCGTGATCGACGACCAGGACCCGACGGCCGCGCCGCCCGGCCTCCGCGGCGCACATCATGCCGGCGGCGCCGGCCCCGACCACCAGGACGTCGAACGACGCCCGGCTCACGAGACCGGCTCCGGAAGGCGGTTCTTAGTAGCGGTAGTGTTCGGGCTTGAACGGCCCTTCGACCGGCACGGAGATGTAATCGGCCTGTTCCTTGTTCAGCACGGTCAGCTTGGCGCCCAGCTTGCCCAGGTGCAGGGCCGCGACCTTTTCGTCCAGGTGCTTGGGCAGGGTGTAGACCTTGGTCTCATAGGCGGACTTGTTGGTCCAGAGTTCGATCTGGGCCAGGGTCTGGTTGGTGAAGGAGGCCGACATCACGAACGAGGGGTGGCCCGTCGCGTTGCCCAGGTTCACCAGGCGGCCTTCCGACAACAGGATGATCTTGTTGCCGCCGGGGAATTCGATGTGGTGGACCTGGGGCTTGATCTCGTCCCACTTGAAGTTCTTCAGGCCGGCCACCTGAATCTCGGAGTCGAAGTGGCCGATGTTGCAGACGATGGCGTTGTGACGCATCCGGCGCATGTGATCGACGGTGATCACATCCTTGTTGCCGGTGGCGGTGACGAAGATGTCGGCCTTGTCGGCGACGTCGTCCAGGGTCTGGACGTCATAGCCTTCCATGGCCGCCTGCAGGGCGCAGATCGGGTCGATCTCGGTCACGATCACGCGGGCGCCGCCCTGGCGCAGCGAGGCGGCAGAGCCCTTGCCCACGTCGCCGTAACCGCAGACCACGGCGACCTTGCCCGACAGCATGACGTCGGTGCCGCGACGGATGGCGTCGACCAGGGACTCACGGCAGCCGTACAGATTGTCGAACTTGGACTTGGTGACGCTGTCATTGACGTTGATGGCGGGGAAGGGCAGCTCGCCGCGTTCCGACATTTGGTACAGGCGGTGAACGCCGGTGGTGGTCTCTTCCGACACGCCGCCGATGGCGTCGCGGATGGCCGAATAGAAGCCGGGCTTCTCCTTCAGATACCGCTTCATGACCTTGTAGAGGGCTTCCTCCTCCTCATTGGTCGGATTGTCGAGGATCGAGGCGTCCTTCTCGGCCTTCGGGCCCAGCACGCACAGCAGGGTGGCGTCGCCGCCGTCGTCCAGGATCAGGTTCGGATAGCCGCCGTCAGCCCATTCGAAAATCTTGTGCGCGTAGTCCCAGTATTCCTCCAGGGTCTCGCCCTTGACGGCGAAGACCGGGGTGCCGGCGGCGGCGATGGCGGCGGCGGCGTGATCCTGGGTCGAGAAGATGTTGCACGAGGCCCAGCGCACTTCGGCGCCCAGGGCTTCCAGCGTCTGGATCAGAACCGCCGTCTGGATGGTCATGTGCAGGCTGCCGGCGATACGGGCGCCCTTCAGCGGCTGGTCCTTGCCGAACTCGGCGCGCAGCGCCATCAGGCCCGGCATTTCCGTCTCGGCGATGGCGATTTCCTT
>MGLN01000134.1:0-5935 GCA_001796045.1 Caulobacterales bacterium RIFOXYB1_FULL_67_16
ACGCCCAGTTCGCGCAGCAGGCGCGGCTGGTTGTAGACGGTGCGCAGGGCCTCGGTGATGGCGGCGGTCGAGACGGTGACCGTGCGGTTCAGCTCGCCGTCGTAGCCGAAGCTGCCGCCCAGCGAGTGGATGTTGCCGTCGAAGGCGGCGCCGATGACTTCGCCCTTGGCGTTGATCACGGGCGAGCCCGAGTTGCCGCCGATGATGTCGTTGGTCGAGACGAAGTCATAGACGGTCGACTTGTTCACCTTGCCCTCGGCCGCCACCCAGTCCTCGGCCGCGTTGAAGGGCTCGGCGCCGGTGTTCCGCTCGTACAGCCCGCCGATGTAGGTGAAGGGCTCCACCGTCACGCCGCGATAGGTCCAGCCCTTCACCTGGCCGTAGGACAGGCGCAGGGAGAAGGTGGCGTCGGGGTAGAGGTTGGTTCCGTAGACGGCGAACCGGGCCTGGGCGATCTTTTCGCCGGCGCGGCTGGTCGGGCCGGACACGGCCGCTTCCCACTGGGTGCGGATCGCCTGGGCCGCGTCGTCATTGGCCAGGACGAAGGCGATCATCGGGTCGCCTGTGGCGGCCAGCTGTTCCGGCGTCATGGCCAGGGCCTGGGCCCGGAAGGCCGGATCGGCCAGACGGGTGCCGTCCACCAGGCGTTCGGCGATCTGTTCCGGGCTCTCCTTGCCCAGCAGCGCCTTCACGTTCGCATTGTCGACCGTCAGATACTCGCGGGTCTTGGACAGCCAGAAGTCGAGATAGATCTTCTCGAGATCATTCGAGATCGGGGTCTCGGTCGCCAGGCGGCGGCCCAGGGCGGCGATGTCGGCGTCCGAATAGCCGGCGCGGCGTTCGGCGACCGGCTTGGCGCGTTCCTTGGCGGCGCGGACGATGGAGCGGGCGTAGCTGTAGAGCGACGAACGCTGTCCGGCGGCCGATTCCAGCTGGCGGTAGGGCAGGTAGAGGTCGCGCTGGGCGGCGGAGACGCGCTCAAGCTCAGCCCACGGATCGCCGATCCGCTCGGCCAGGGCCGGGTCGGCGGCGACGCGTTGGCGCAGTTCCTGTTCGGCCGCCCGCTTGGTCGCCATGAAGGCCGGATCGGTCAGGGCGCCCTGCTGGCCGTAGTTGACCTTGAAGCCGTTCTCCAGGCCGAAGATCGGATCGACAGAAACGCGCTTGGCCTCTTCGCCGGTGGTCGAATATTCGAGCAGGCGGCCGCGCAGTTCCGAGGTCTGGATCAGGCTGATCGGCAGCTGCTGGTCGCGCAGGGTCTCGAGCTGGGCCATGGTCAGCAGGCGCGAGGTCGAGCCGGGGTTGCCGGCGACGAAGGTGACGTCGCCTTCCTTGGGCGCATTGGGGTTCCAGGCCAGGTGGTTCGGCGTGGAGACCGGCTTGCCGTCCTCGTAGGCGCGCAGGAAGGCCGCATCCAGGGCGTAGCGGGGGAAGTTGAAATTGTCCGGATCCCCGCCGAAGAAGGCCGCCTGGAACTCGGGGGCGAAGACCAGGCGCACGTCCTCGTACTTGCGGAACTTGTACAGCTTGTACTGGCCGCCGCGGTACAGGCTGATGACCTGGCAGGTCAGCTTGCGGTCGTCGCCGCAGACTTCCTTCTGGATCTTGTCGATCTCGGCCGCGCGGGCGCGGACGAAGGCGGCGCCCTCAAGCCCGGCGCCGGCGGCGACGACGCGGTCGGTCACGTCGGTGATGTCGGTCAGAATCTCGGCCGTCTGGCCCGGGCAGGTCTTCTCTTCCTCGCGGGTCGCCGGCATCCAGCCGTTCTTGACGTAGTCGTTCTCGGCGTTCGACAGGTCCTGGACGCAGCTGACCACGCAGTGGTGGTTGGTCAGGATCAGGCCTTCGCCCGACACCAGCGAGGCCGAACAGCCCTGCAGACGGACGGCGGCGTTGCGCACCCGGTCCAGCCAGGCCTGGTCGATTTTCGTGCCGTATTTCTCGTTCACCGTGGCGATGGGGAAGTTGTCGAAGGTCCACATGCCCTCGTCGGCGCGGGCCGGGGTCGCTGGGGCGGACAGGACCACGGTCGCGGCGCCCAGGGCGGCCAGCGAGGCGGTGAGACGAAGGGACGGCAGGTGCATGCGGGGTTTCCTCAAGCCGGCGGAACGACGGTGTTTCGCCTGTTACCTTGTAACTAGCGCCGTTTCGGCGAGGTCGCCAAGAGGGGAGGCGGCGATAGGCTGACAGACCTTGGCTCGCGACCTCGCGACCCGAGCCTTACCCCGATTTAACTTGGCGCTGTGGCAAGCCCCGGTCAGATAGACCCCATACCGGGGGTTTATCGACGATCATGTCGCTTGCATTATCAACCTTGCTCTACGAATGGCGGCGCTACATGGCCGCTATCGTCGCGCTCGCCTTTTCGGGCCTGCTGGTGCTGGCCCAGGTCGGCATGTTCATGGGCATCGGCAAGGCCTTCACGGCCCAGATCGACCGCGCCCGCGCCGACATCATGATCTTGAGCCCCGGCGCCACGGCCCTTTTCAACGGCGGCCCTTCGGGTGTGCCCCGGCGCATCATGCCGGTCGTCTATCAGCACCCCGAGGTCCTGGCCGTCGCCGACCTGGACGGGTCCGGCGGGCGTTGGCAGAACATCGTCAAGGACAAGGAGCCGGGCGCCGAGCCTGCGGCCCCCGGCGCCAAGAAAATGGAGTTCGTCAACGTCACCACCATCGACGCCATGCCCGGCGCGGTGACGGTGCCGGTCGACTATTCCGACGACCTGGTCGAGGCCCTGCGCCAGCCCTATGCGGTGGCGGTGGATCAAACCGCCTTGGGACGACTGGGAGTCAAGCTGGGCGACCAAGCCACTTACAACGGCAAGACCGTGCGGGTTGCGGCCGTGACCCAGGGCTATCCCAATATGATGCAGGCGACGGTCGTCATGTCTCGCGACACACTGCGGATGCTGGGCGAGGCCAATACCGGCGAACGGGTCGGGCCGCTGATGGTCCAGATCAAGGATCCCGCCCGCGCCCAGATCGTGGTGGCCCAGCTCAACGCCATCTCCAACGGCCAGTTCAAGGCCTGGACGCGTCAGGACCTGGCCAAAGCCAACGAGGGCGCGATGATGAAGGAGAGCTTCATCGCCATCATGCTCGGCTTCTCGCTGTTCCTGGGCATTCTGATCGGAGTGGCCATCACCTGGCAGACGCTGCGCGGCGCCATCATGGCCAATATCAAGGAGTTCGCCTCGCTGCGGGCTCTGGGCGTCTCCATGGGATCGTTGCGGCGGATCGTGCTGGAACTGAGCTTCTGGGTCGGGATCGCCGGTGTTTTCGCGGCCTTCGTCCTGACCTGGGCCGTCAGCCTGCTGGCCTCCAGTTCAGGCCTGACCATGTCCTTCCCGCCCGCCATGGTGATGATGGTCTCGGCCATGCTGGTGGTGATCGCCCTCCTGTCCGGCTTCCTGTCGCTGGGCGTCCTGAAGAAGAGCCAGCCTGCGGACCTGTTGCGATGAGCGTTCACACCAAAGTCCAAGGCAAGCACGGCGACTTCGCCATAGAGGCCAAGGGCCTGGTCAAGCGCTTCAAGACGGGGCGCAGCTGGGTCGAGGTTCTGAAGGGCGTCGATTTCGATGCGCGTCACGGCGACCTGACCATGGTCATGGGACCGTCCGGCTCCGGCAAGTCCACCTTGATCGCCAATCTGTCGGGGCTGCTGAAGCCCGAAGAGGGGCGGGTAGACATCCTGGACGTCGATGATCTGTGGAAGTACGGCTCAGGCCGGATCGACAAGTTCCGTCTCGATCACTGCGGCTTCATCTTCCAGGGCTTCAACCTGTTCCCGTCGCTGACGGCGCTGCAACAGGTGATGACGGTGCTGAAGTATCAGGGCCTGTCGCCGTCGGAGGCGAAGAAGCGCGCCACCACGGCCCTGGAAGAGGTCGGCCTGGGCCATCGCCTGAATCAGCGGCCCAGCGCCCTGTCCGGCGGTGAGAAGCAGCGTGTCGCCATCGCTCGCGCCCTGGCCAAGAATCCGCAGATCCTGTTCGCCGACGAACCTACTTCGGCGCTCGACGGCGAAAACGGCCAAGTGGTTATCCGCCTGCTGCGCCGGGCCGCCACCGAACACGGCGCCGCCGTGATCTGCGTGACGCACGACCCGCGCCTGGAGGCCTGGGCCGACCGAGTCATTCACATCGAAGACGGCAAGATCCTGGACGATCAACGCCGCACCCCTGATCCCGACGCCCAGCTGGCGTCCCACTAAGCTCTTTTCGAACGGACTGAACCGTCATGCCCGCCTTTCTCAAAAACAAATGGCTCTGGATCGGCCTGATCCTGATCGTGGTCCTGGTCGTCGGCTTTATGGCCTTCAGCAAGGCCGGAGCGGCCAAGAAGGCCGAGGTCGAAAAGGCCGCCGCCCAGAAGATCGACAGTCCCTATGCGGCCATCGCCAACGGCAAGGCCGACGTTGAGGGCGGGGTGATCAAGGTCGCCGCGCGTCGCGGCGGCGTGGTGCGCGAAGTCTTCGTCAACGAGGGCGACACGGTCGTCGCAGGCCAGATCCTGGCCCGCCAGGAAGACGACGAAACCCGTCTGGCGGCGCAGAGCGCTGCGGCGGCCGTGTCGGAGGCGCGCGCGCAACTGGGCATGACCCGGGTGGAGCTGGCGACCGCCCGCCGCGAGTATGAGCGTCTGTCGAAACTGGCCGCCACCAACTTCGTCGCCGCCCAGCGGCTGGACCAGGCCCGCGACCAGATCGCTCAGGCCGAGGCCCGGATGGCGTCTCAAAACGCCGCTGTTCAGACCGCTCAGTCCCGCCTGGACGAAGCGCGATATAATCAGGAGTTGACGGTGATCCGCGCGCCGATGAACGGCCGCATCGCCCGCCGCTACGCCCAGCCGGGCGCCGGCGCCTCGACCCTGAACGTGACCGCAATGTTCGACCTGGAGCCCGAGACCGACCGCATCGTTCGCGCCGAAATCGTTGAGGCAGACCTGCCTAACGTCACTGTCGGCCAGGAGGTCGAACTGACCCCGGAAGGCGATCCGACCAAGATCTCGGTCGGCCGCGTCCTGCGCCGCGCCGCAGTGTTCGGCGCCCGCCAGCTGCAATCCGAAGATCCCTCGGCCCGTACCGACGAACGGGTCGTCGAGGTGGTGGTCTCAGCCGACAACACCCCCTTCCTGATCGGTCAACGCGTCCTGGTGAAGTTCATGAAGCCGGGAGAAAAGGCGGGCGCTCCCCGACCGGTCCAGGCCGGCGTCGGTCCTAACCAGGCCATGCGTCCTGCGGGGCAGAAGTAAGAAAGCGGATCAGCGGCCGGTGAAATCCGCCGGCCGCTTTTCGAGCACCGCGTTCACGCCTTCCAGGTGGTCGTCGGTCATGTGGGCCAGGGCCTGCAGGGCGGCCGAGAGCTCCAGGATCTGTTCGAAGGTCTGGTCGCGGCCCTGACGCATCAGGGTCTTGGCCATGCGCAGGGCCTGGGGCGGCTGGGCGGCGATCTGGCCAGCGGTGATCAGGGCCTCGTCCATCAGCCGGTCGTGCGGCACGACCCGGTTGACCAGGCCCCAGCGCTCGGCCGTCTCGGCGTCGATGCTGCGCCCGGTGAACAGCATTTCGGCGGCCCGCGCGTAGCCGACGTCGCGCGGCAGGCGCCAGGCGCCGCCGTCGCCGGGGATGATGCCCAGCTTCAGGAAGGGCACGCCGAAGCTGGCCCTGTCCGAGGCGATACGGATGTCGGCGGTGGCGGCGATGCCGCAGCCCAGCCCCATGGCCGGACCGTTGACGGCCGAGACCAGCGGAACCTCCAGGTCATAAAGGCTGCGGACGATCCGGTGGACGACGCGGCGATAGCGGACGCGGATCTCGGCGCCCGAGCCTTCGAACAGGTCGCGCCGGTCGCGCATGGCGGTCAGGTCTCCACCGGCCGAGAAGGCGCGCCCGGCGCCGGTCAGCACCACGCATTTGACCGACATGTCGGCGT
>MGLN01000134.1:5946-11348 GCA_001796045.1 Caulobacterales bacterium RIFOXYB1_FULL_67_16
AGGGTCCAGATCAGGATTGCGCCCTGTCTCGTCTCGGCGATCAGGCCCATCGGTCGTCTCCTCATTCCGCCTCCGTCTTCGAACGACGACGCCGCGTCACGCAAGCCCGGAATTGCAAAAGCCCCGGCGAAGGGCCGGGGCTGCTGCACGTCAGGCTTTCGAGGCCGTCAGGGTTTCTTGGGGGTATAGGGTACGAAGTTGGACGGGTGGCTGACCACGCGTCCAGAGTTGGACGGCATGTGCCGACTGTTCACCAGCATCCCGCCCCACAGGGCGAAGGACATCATGGCGTGTTGGAGGTTACGCTCCTTATCGTTCATCTTGGCGTCTCCTTTCCCAGAACGATGAAAAGAGACGCGTCGTACCTTTGGGAATCTCACCCTCAGTCGTTTCGCGTCAGAGGCCAAGATAGCCATTTTTGAGTTAATTGCAAATTTTTCGATCAGGAAACGGAGTATATTTCTTGATGGTGTCACATTGAGCCAGACGCCCCTGCCGGGATCGCAAAGACCGGGGCCGCCCAAGGCGATCGCAACCCCCTGCGTCATGGTGTGCGCCGTGGACGGCGCCAGCGGCCTGTGCCTGGGTTGTTTCCGCAGTCTGACGGAGATCGCCGGCTGGCGAACGCTGAGCGAGGCGAAACGGGCGGCGATCATGGCCGAGCTGCCGTCGCGACGTGACCGGATAGACCCGGCCAAGCTGGGTCCGGCTTAAGGTTTCGTCAGCCAAGTCGTTTCACCCCATTCAAACCCGGTGCGGCTATGCAGACGGCATGATCCGTATCGAGCTGCAGTCCGTCGTCGTGCTGAGCGTGGCCCTTGCGGCCTCGTTCGCGACCGCTCTGACGATCCGTCATCTGGACGGGGGCGAGGCCGCCATGGCGGCCTCGAGCGAGATTGCGGCCTCGCCCGCGACCGGCACGACCACCCAGGTGGTCAAAGGGCCGGACGGCCATTACTGGGCCCAGGCGAAGATCGACGGCCGGGCCGTCCAGGTTCTGGTGGACACCGGCGCCAGCGTGGTGGCCCTGACGCGGGCCGACGCTCGCCGCCTCGGCGTCGATCCGGCGCCGGAGGCCTTCACCGGCAAGGTTCAGACCGCCTCGGGCGTGGTCCGCGCCGCGCCGGTCAGACTGAAGACGATTTCAGTCGCCGGCGTGCGGGTGAACGACGTCGAGGCCCTGGTGGTCGAGGAGGGCCTGGCCTATTCGCTGCTGGGCATGAGCTATCTGGGCCGACTGTCGGCGTTCGAGGCGACGCCGACCGGGCTGACGCTGCGACCCTGATACGGTTTCAGAGGTCCCGCATCTGACGGCGGGCCTCGTGGAAGTACTGCCAGCCGGTCCACAGGGTGATGACGGCGGCGAACCAGATCAGGAAGACCGCGAAGGACTCGAACGCCGGTTGCCAGGCCAGGGGCGACCCGTCGTCGTTCTGAAGCCCGAAGGCGCTCCACAACAGGGTCAGTTGCAGCGCGTCGAGGGCCACCATCTGCACCGTGGTCTTCCACTTGGCCGCCAGGGTGACGGGCAGCTCGATGCGACCAGCCATGGTTTCGCGCAGGGCCGAGACCGCGAACTCACGGAACAGGATCAGCCCGCAGGGCAGGGCGATGCCCGGCAGGGAGCCCGAGGCCAGCACGCCAAGGATGGCCCCCGTGATCAGCACCTTGTCCGCGATCGGATCCAGAATGGCCCCCCAGCGGGTGGTTGCGTTCCAGCGCCGCGCCAGGAAGCCGTCGACCCAGTCGGTCGAGGCGGCGATGACGAAAATCCAGAAGGCCCACAGCCCGAACTTCAACTGGGTCTCGGGCGACAGCCAGGCGTCCAGCGCCCCCGGGGCGGCGCCGGCCAGCATGGCGAACATCACCACCCCGGCGAACAGGCGGATCCCGGTCAGAATATTGGGGATGGGGTTGGCGCGGTGGGCGGTGGTCATCGTCATGTCCGTTGCAACGCGCCGGGTGTGGCACGGTTCGGCGATCACGCCAACGGTTCGAACCGCGGCTTGTCGGTCAGGGCCGTCAGGACGCCGTCGGCGATGCCGAAATGAAGCCCGCTGAGCTCCAGTTCGCCCTTGGCTTCGCGCTCGGCGATCCAGGGGAAGGTGCGCAGGTTTCGGATCGACAGACGCACCACCGCCTCTTCGGCGGCGCGCTCCAGTTCGTTCGGCGCGACGGTTTCGGCGACGTGCTGCACCACCGGCGTGCCTTGGGCGATCCAGGGGGCCACGAAGTCGGCGACGACGTCCGGCGCGCCGTTGATCATGGCGTTGACCCCGCCGCAGTGGGCGTGGCCCATGACGACGATCCGTTTGACGCCCAGAACCTTGACCCCGAACTCCAGGGCCGCCGAAACGCCGTGCAGCTTGCCGTCCGGCTCATAGGGCGGGACCAGATTGGCGACGTTGCGGACGACGAACAACTCGCCCGGCTTGGCGTCGAAGATCAGGGCCGGATCGGCGCGGCTGTCGGAACAGGCGACGATCAGGGTGTGCGGCTTCTGGCCCTTTTCCGCCAGGGTTTCGTACTCGGCGTGCGCCTCGGGCCAGTGTTCGGCGCGGAAGCGGCGATAACCGGCGAAGAGGGGGTCTTTGGACGGATCGGACATGGGGCGGGTATAGGACCCAATCTCGGGAGGGGGGAGAGGTGAAGGCAGGAAAAATCGCCGTCGCCTCTCCGGTTCCGCTCCCCCGTGGGTCAGGCGTCTAGGCCCACAGCCAGACTGCGGCCGCCGTATAGAGGGCGATGCCGATCACAAGGTTGAAGGGAAAGGTCACGGCCAGGGAGGCGGTGACGAAGACGCCGGGATCGGCCTTGGGCGCCGCGACCCGCATGGCGGCGGGCACGGCGATGTAGGAGGCCGAGCCCGCGAGGACGGCCAGCATGGCCGCGTCGCCTAGGCCGAGCCCGGCCAGTCTTCCCAAGGCCAGGGCGACGCCTGCGGACAGGACGGGGAAGCCGAGGGCGAAACCGATCACCGGCCAGGTCAGCTTGCGCCGATCCGCCATCAGGCTGCGCGCGGCGGTCAGACCCAGGTCCAGCAGGAAGAAGCACAGGGCGCCCTGGAACAGCGGATTGACGAACAGGTCCAGCTTCTTCAGCCCCGCCTCGCCTGAAATGAGGCCGACCAGGAAGCTGCCCAGCAGCATCACCGTCGCCGCCCCGACCAGAACTTCGCGCAGGACGACGCCCCGGCCGGTCGACGGCTCGCGGCCGGCGCCGTGCATCAGGACCAGGGCGGTCAGGATCGCCGGCGTCTCCATCAGGGCCAGCACCGCCGCCATATAGCCGCCGGGCGCCAGGCCCAGTGCGGTCAGATGCTGCTGACCGGCGGCGAAGGTCACCACCGACACCGACCCATAGGTCGCCGCCAGGGCGCACAGGGTCGGACGATCCAGCCGCGACGTCCAGCGCAGCAGGATGAAGGCCAGGAGCGGCATGAAGGCGCTGAGCGCCAGACCTAGGGCCCCGGCGGTGAGAAAGTCGCCCTGAAGCCCGGCGTCCCGCGCTTCCACGCCTCCGCGAAAGCCGATGCACAGCATCAGATAAAGGGAGATCGCCTTGGCGACCTGCTCCGGTATGGACAGGTCTGATCGAGCAAAGGCCGCAGCCGCGCCTACGAAGAAGAACAGGATGGCGGGCGAGGACAGCAGTCCGAGACTGGCGGTGATATCGGGCATGGGGGCTCCAAAACTCAGTGGCGGGCCCTTTGCCCGCCCCGCCCCGGACGCGCCAGTTTATTGACTTGATGTGCGGCATAACGAACAGTTATGACATGACCAGTCTCGACATCGACCTGCTGCGGACCTTCGTGACGGTGGTTGAAACCCACAGCTTCACCCGGGCGGCCCAGCAGCGCGGCCTGACCCAGCCGGCCGTCAGCTTGCAGATGCGCCGCCTGGAGCAGCAACTCGGGGCGCCGCTTCTGGACCGGGGCGGCGCCACGGTGGGGTTGACCACCGAGGGGGCGGCCCTGCTGCCCCAGGCGCGGCGGCTGTTGAAGCTGAACGACGAAATCATCGCCACCCTGAGCGACGGCGAGCCCGAGGGCGAGGTGCGGTTCGGGGCGCCGGAAGACATCGCCACGGTTCATCTGCCGGGCATACTGGGCGCCTTCGCGCGCAGCCATCCGCGCATCCGGCTGTCGGTGACATGCGACTACACCGCCAATCTGCTGGATCAGCTGTCGCGCGGACTGCTGGACCTGGCCCTGGTCAAGCGCGAGGCCGGGGGCGCCGACCTGGGGCTGAAGGTGTGGAGCGAGCCGCTGGTCTGGGTGGCCCAGGACGCCTCGGTCGCGGAGGCCTCGCCGCTGCCCCTGATCATCGCGCCTGCGCCGGACATCTATCGCAAGCGCGCGCTACAGGCGCTGGAGGCGGCGGGAATCGGATTTCGGGCGTCCTTCACCTCGCCCAGTCTTGCCGGTCAGATGGCGGCGCTGCGGGCGGGGCTGGGCGTCGGGGTTCTGCCGGCCGCCATGGCGCCGCGCGATCTGGCGGTGGTGAAGACCCTGCCCGCCCTGCACGACAGCGAGATCGCCCTGGTGTCGGCGCGCGGCTCGGGCGGTCCCGCCAAGCTGCTGGCGCAGGAGGTGTTTCGAAGCCTGGAGCGTGCGCCGGATCGCGCCTAGCCCTGAATCACCGCGCCTGGGGATGGAAGAAGGCGTAGATGCGTTCGGCCAGGGCCTGGCTGACGCCGTCCACTTTGACCAGGTCGGCGACCGAGGCGCGGCCGACGCCCTTGGCGGAGCCGAAGGCGTGGAGCAGGGCCTTCTTGCGGCCCGGGCCGACCCCTTCGATCTCGTCCAGCGGATTCCTGCGGATGTCCATCGAGCGGCGCTTGGCGTGGGCGCCGTTGGCGAAACGGTGGGCCTCGTCGCGCAGCCGCTGGAGATAATAGAGGGCCGGGGACTTCAGCGGCAGCATGAAGGGCGGCTTGCCGGGCATGAAGAACTTCTCCATCCCCGCGTCGCGATCCGGTCCCTTGGCGACCCCCACCACGGTGATGTCGTCCAGGCCCAGGTCGGCCAGGACGGCCAGAACCTCGGCCAGCTGGCCCGCGCCGCCGTCGATCAGCAGCAGGTCCGGGCGCACCACTTCCTCGCCCTCCTCTTCGTCCTTGATCAGACGGGCGAAGCGGCGGCGCATGACCTCGCGCATCATGCCGTAGTCGTCGCCGGGCGTCAGATCCTCGCCGCGGATGTTGAACTTGCGGTACTGGGACTTCTGGAAGCCTTCCGGGCCGGCCACGATCATGCCGCCCACCGCATTGGTCCCCTGGATGTGGGCGTTGTCGTAGACTTCGATCCGCTCGGGCCGGGCCTCCAGACCGAAGGCCTCGCACACCTCGTCGAGGATCTTGCCCTGGGCGGAGCTTTCGGCGAGGCGACGGCCCAGGGCCTC
>MGLN01000135.1 GCA_001796045.1 Caulobacterales bacterium RIFOXYB1_FULL_67_16
CCGCCTGCGTCTTCGACAGCGAGGAGGACGCCTTCCACGCCGTCCAGGACGGTTCGGTCGGCGAAGGCGACGTCATCATCATCCGCTACGAAGGCCCCAAGGGCGGCCCCGGCATGCGCGAGATGCTGCAGGTCACCGCCGCCCTGAAGGGCCGCAAGATCGACAACGTCGCCCTGCTGACCGACGGCCGGTTCTCGGGGGCCAGCTACGGCTTCGTGGCCGGCCACATCTCGCCGGAAGCCGCCGTCGGCGGCCCGATCGCCCTCATTCGCGATGGTGACCGCATCACCATCGACGTCACCAACCGTCGGATCGACGTCAACGTCGATCTGGCGACGCGCCGGGCGGGCTTTACGCCCCACGTGGTCCGCCCGGCGCGAGGGGTCTTCGCCAAATACCGCGCCTCGGTCGCCTCGGCCGCTCAGGGCGCGGTCACCATTCCCAACCCGCCGCCGGCGCAAATCCCGGCCTCTCACAAATCCGCTGCTGCTCAGGACGCCTGAATTCTCATGGCCATCACCATCTACACCAACGAAGACATCAAGCCGGGCGCGATCGCCGGGCAGCGCATCGCCATCATCGGCTATGGCTCGCAGGGTCGGGCGCACGCCCAGAACCTGAAGGACAGCGGCCATGACGTGGTCGCCGGCGTCCGTCACGGCGGCACGGGCTGGAAACACGCCACCGCCGACGGCGTGCCGACCGCCGAGCCGGCCGAGGCCGTCAAGGGCGCTGACATCATCGCCATCCTGACCCCCGACATGGTTCAGGATCAGGTCTATCGTGACATCATCGAGCCGAACGCCAAGGAGGGCTCGGCCCTGCTGTTCGCCCACGGCTTCTCGATCATCTACGGCCGCATCACGCCGCGTCCCGACATGGACGTCATCCTGGTCGCGCCCAAGGGACCGGGCGATCTGGTCCGTCGGGAATTCCAGCGCGGCCGCGGCGTCCCCTCGCTGTTCGCGGTCGAAAAGGACGTCACCGGCAAGGCGCGCGACCGGGCCATGGGCTACGCCAAGGGCAACGGCGGCGCGACCGGCGGCCTGCTGGAAACCACCTTCCGTGAAGAGACCGAGACCGATCTGTTCGGCGAACAGGCCGTCCTGTGCGGCGGCGCCAAGGAACTGGTCATGCAAGGCTTCAACACCCTGGTCGAGGCCGGCTACCAGCCCGAGATCGCCTATTTCGAATGCCTGCACGAGCTGAAGCTGATCGTGGACCTGTTCTACGAAGGCGGCATCTCCAAGATGCACCACTTCATCTCTGAGACGGCCAAGTACGGCGCCGTCGCCAGCGGCCCGCGCGTCATCAACGAAGAGACCAAGGCGCGCATGAAGACCATTCTGGACGAGATCCAGGACGGCACCTTCGCGCGCAACTGGATCGCCGAGAACGAGGCCGGCAAGCCACAGTACGAAGCCTGGTTGAAGGCGGACCGCGAAAGCCAGATCGAACAGGTCGGCGCCCGTCTGCGCGAGCGGATGGCCTGGCTGAACACGCCCAAGTCCGAAGCGGCCTGAGCCCAAGCGAAAGACCGGATGACCCTGATGACCGCCGCCGCCTTCAAATCCTCAGCCGAGGCCGCCCCCCAATCGGGGGCGCGCCTGCTGGTCTCCA
This sequence comes from Caulobacterales bacterium RIFOXYB1_FULL_67_16, assembly GCA_001796045.1. Classification (GTDB taxonomy): domain Bacteria; phylum Pseudomonadota; class Alphaproteobacteria; order Caulobacterales; family Caulobacteraceae; genus Brevundimonas. Next base: position 1,621 of record MGLN01000135.1, read on the forward strand.
CCCTGGAGCGGCTGGGCGTGGAGGTGGTGTTCGGTTATCCGGGCGGCGCCATCATGCCGGTCTATGACGCCCTGGCCGGGTCAAAACTGAAACACATCCTGGTCCGTCACGAGCAGGGCGCGGCCTTCGCCGCCGACGCCTATGCGAGGAAGAGCGGCAAGGTCGGGGTCTGCATGGCCACCTCCGGCCCCGGCGCCACCAATCTGATCACCGGCATCGCCAATGCGATGATGGATTCGGTGCCCATGGTCTGCATCACCGGCAATGTCGCCCAGGGCTTGATGGGCACCGACGCCTTCCAGGAGATCGACATCCTGGGCGTCACCCTGCCGATCGTGAAACACTCGATCCTGGTCCGCGACGCGGCCGATGTTCCGGCGGCGATCGAGGAGGCCTTCCACATCGCCGCCTCGGGTCGTCCCGGTCCGGTCCTGGTCGATCTGCCCAAGGACGTGCAATTCGCCACGACCAGCGACGACTACGGTTTCCACATCCCCAACGAGACGCCGCGCATCGATCACGACGCCGTCGCCGCGGCCGAGGCCGCGATCCGCGCCGCGAAGAAGCCGCTGGTCTATATCGGCGGCGGGGTGAAGATCGGCCGTGCGACCGAGGCCCTGCGCGCCTTCGTCGCCGCGACCGGCATCCCCCAGGTCTCGACCCTGAACGCCCTGGGCACCATCCCGACCGACGAGCCGGGCATGCTGGGCATGCTGGGCATGCACGGCGCCCGCGCCGCCAATCATGCGGTGCAGGACAGCGATCTGCTGATCGTCGTCGGCGCCCGGTTCGACGACCGCGCCACGGGCAAGCTGGCCGAGTTCGCGCCCAACGCCCGGATCGTCCATTTCGACATCGACGCCTCGGAAGTCGGCAAGCTGCGGGCGGCCAATGTCGCAGTCGTCGGTGAGCTGAAGGACGGGATCGAGGCCCTGACGGCGCGGATGGCCGGCGGGCCGGCTCTGGACATTGAGCCGTGGGTCGACGCGTGCGTCGACGCCGCCCGGACCTGCGCCTATCGCTATGACGCGCCGGGCGAGGGGGTCTACGCCCCGGCCCTGCTGAAAGAAGTGTCCGAAGCGGCGGGCGACGATTTCGTCGCCGCCTGCGACGTGGGCCAACACCAGATGTGGGCCGCCATGCACTGTCGCTTCTCGCGGCCCGAAGCCCACATCACCTCGGGCGGCCTGGGCGCCATGGGCTTCGGCCTGCCCGCCGGCATCGGCGCCAAGCTGGCCGATCCGTCGGCGACGGTCGTCACCATCGCCGGCGACGGCGGCTTCATGATGAACATCCAGGAGCTGGCGACGCTGAAGCGTTACGGCATCCCGCTGAAGATCGTGCTGATCGACAACTCCTCGCTGGGCCTGGTGCGCCAGTGGCAGGAGCTGTTCTTCGCCGAGAACTATTCCGAGATCGACCTGTCCGACAATCCGGACTTCGTGAAGGTGGCCGAGGCCTTCGGCATCGAGGCCTTCCGTATCGATCGCCGCGATCAGGTGTCCGAAGGCATCCAGCGCCTGCTGGCCGCCGACGGCCCCTGCCTGGCCCATGTGGTCATCGATCCCCGAGACAATGTCTGGCCGCTGGTTCCGCCGGGCAAGAGCAATGCTGAAATGATGGAGGGCTCCTGAGATGAGCAACACGATCCACATCCAGATCGACCGTGCGGACGGTTCGCTTCAGCGTCTCATCGGCCTTGTGGAGCGCCGGGGCTTCCACATCGACGGCATCAACATGGCCGACGAAGGCGCCTTCCGTCGGATCGCCCTGACCATCCGCGGCCGCGACGCCGGCCGTTGCATCGAAAACCTGGGTCGCCAGATCGACCGCCTGTTCGGCGTCCGCCGCATCGGCAACGACATTATTCAATCTGAGGCCGCGTGATGACCGCCGAACAAGTACGAGTATCCGGCGTATCCCGAACTGAGGAGATCGCCGCCGACCCCAACCGGGTCATCGTCTTCGACACGACGATGCGGGACGGGGAGCAGGCGCCGGGCTTCTCCATGACCGCCCAAGCCAAGGTGAAGATGGCCCAGGTCCTGAAGGACCTGGGCGTCGACGTTATCGAGGCCGGCTTCGCCGCCGCCTCGCCGGGCGACGAAGACTGCATCCGCCGCGTGGCCGGCGAGGTCGAGGGGCCGATCTTCTGTTCCCTGTCGCGCGCCAACGAAAAGGATATCGACGCCAGCTTCCGCGCCCTGCAGCCGGCGCCGAAATCCCATCGTCGCTGCCATACCTTTATCGGCACCAGCCCCATCCACCGCACCGCCAAGCTGAAGATGTCGACCAACGAGGTGCTGTCGACCGCCGTGCGCGCAGTCGAATACGCCCGCACCCTGTTCGACGACGTCGAGTTCTCGGCCGAGGACGCCTTCCGCACCGAGCCTGAGTTCCTGGCCGACGTGCTGGAGGCCGCCGCCGACGCCGGCGCCCGGACCCTGAACGTGCCGGACACCGTCGGCTATGCGACGCCGGAAGAAGTGCGCGAGACCTTCCGCGCCCTGGCGGCGCGGATTCACAAGCGTCACCCCCATGTGATCTTTTCGGCCCACTGTCACGACGACCTGGGCATGGCGGTCGCCAACTCCCTGGCCGCGATCGAGGGGGGCGCGCGTCAGGTCGAGGGGGCGATCAACGGCATCGGCGAGCGCGCCGGCAACGCCTCGATCGAAGAGGTCATCATGGCCCTGAAGGTCCGCGAGGACCGTTACGGAGTCACGACCGGCGCCGACAGCCGCCATCTGGTGCGCGCCTCCAAGATCCTGTGCGAGATCACCGAGACGGTCATCGCCCGCAACAAGTCCGTCGTCGGCATCAACGCCTTCGCCCACGAGGCCGGCATCCATCAGCACGGCATGCTGGCCGACAGCCGCACCTATGAGATCATGCGGCCCCAGGACGTGGGCTTCGAAGGCAGCTGGTTCGTTCTGGGCAAGCACTCGGGCCGCCACGCCATCGCCAAGCGCGCAGAGACCATCGGCCGGCCCATCGAGGGCGACCGTCTGGCGGCCGTCGTCGCCGGCTTCAAACAGCGCGCCGACCAGATCGGCGAGATCAGCGACGCCGAACTGATCGCCATCATTGATCGCGTCGACGGCGTGTCCAAGACGGTGGCCCAGTATGCGTGAGGGCCCCAAAACCCTGTTCGACAAGGTCTGGGACGCCCACGTCGTGCGGGCGGAGACGCCGGATACGCCCGGGGTTCTGTATATCGATCTGCACCTGGTCCATGAGGTCACCAGTCCCCAGGCCTTCAGCGAGATCGAGTCGCGCGGTCTGAAGGTGCGGCGTCCGGACCGGACCTACGCCACCCTGGACCATTCGACCCCGACCCTGCCGGCAGGGCTGAACGGCCTGAAGCCCTATGTCACCCCCCAGGCCGAGGCCCAGGTCCATACGCTGGAGCGGAACTGCGCCGCCCACGGGGTTCCGCTGGCGGGCTGGGGGTCTGAAGATCGGGGCGTGGTCCATGTCATGGGGCCGGAGCTGGGCCTGACTCAGCCGGGCATGACCGTGGTCTGCGGCGACAGCCATACGGCCACCCACGGCGCCTTCGGGGCCTTGGCCTTCGGCATCGGCACATCGGAGGTCGGTCATGTGCTGGCCACCCAGTGTCTGTTGCAGCGCAAGGCCAAGGCCATGCGGGTGACGGTGGACGGACAGCTGCAGCCCGGCGTTTCGGGCAAGGATGTCGCCCTGGCCGTGATCGCCGCCATCGGCTTCGGCGGCGGCACCGGCTTTGTCATCGAATACGCTGGCGAGGCGGTGCGGTCGCTGGACATGGAAGGGCGGATGACCCTGTGCAACATGTCCATCGAGGCCGGCGCCCGCGCGGGCATGATCGCCCCGGACCAGACCACGATCGACTGGCTGCGCGGCCGCAAGCACGTCCCCGCCGACTATGAGGCGGCGACGGCCGAATGGCTGAAGCTGGCCACGGATCCGGGCGCGACCTTCGACAAGGAAGTCGTGATCGACGGCGCCGCCATCCGTCCGATGGCGACCTGGGGCACGACGCCGGATGCGGGCGCCCCCATAGGCGCGCCCGTGCCCCAGCCCCAGTCAGACAGCGACCGCAAGGCCATCGCCTATATGGGCTTCACCCCCGGCGAGGCGACGACCAGCCAGCCGGTGGACGTGGTCTTCATCGGCTCCTGCACCAACGGCCGACTGCCTGACCTGCGCGCCGCCGCCGAGGTGCTGCGCGGCCGCAAGGTCAAGCCGGGCCTGCGCATGCTGGTCGTGCCGGGCTCCGAGGCCGTGCGGCGCGACGCCGAGGCGGAGGGCCTGCACGAGGTCTTCATCGCCGCCGGGGCCGAATGGCGCATTCCCGGCTGCTCCATGTGTATCGCCATGA
>MGLN01000136.1 GCA_001796045.1 Caulobacterales bacterium RIFOXYB1_FULL_67_16
CGGGCTTCCTGGATCGCGATCGCTTCCTTGTTGGTGTCGATCGGGCTTCCTGGATCGCGATCGCTTCCTTGTTGGTGTCGATCACGAACATGATGTCCGGAATGGAGCCCATGTCCTTGATGCCGCCCAGCGACAGTTCCAGCTTGTCCTTCTCGCGCTGCAGGTTCAGCAGCTCCTTCTTGACGCGGCCTTCGCCGCCGTTCTCGAGGATGCCTTCCAGTTCGCGCAGGCGGGCGATCGAGCCCGAAACGGTGCGCCAGTTGGTCAGGGTGCCGCCCAGCCAGCGGTTGTTCATATAGTATTGAGCGCAGCGCTTGGCGGCTTCAGCGACCGGCTCGGCGGCCTGGCGCTTGGTGCCGACGAACAGGACGCGACCGCCCTTGGCGGCCACGTCGCGCACCGCCACCAGGGCCTGGTGGAACAGCGGCATCGTCTGCGACAGGTCAATGATGTGGATGTTCGAGCGCGAGCCGAAGATGTAACGGTCCATCTTCGGGTTCCAGCGGTGCGTCTGGTGGCCGAAGTGAGCGCCCGCTTCCAGCAGGGTGCGCATCGAGAATTCAGGCAGAGCCATGATCGTTCAGTCCTTTTTCCGATCTAACGTGGCGCGGGGATTAAAGGTCTGAAAGACCCTCGGAATGGAGCGGAGCGGGATGTCTCCCCGAACCGCGCCTCGCCCGCGTTGCGAAGTGCGGGGGCCATGTAGTCGGGATGGGCCGCAATAGCAAGCGCTGCGTCCACAAAGACGAAGGGCGGCCCCTTTCAGGACCGCCCATCTGTCTGTCCAGCTGGACCAGATTACATGCCGTTGACCAGGGCCTGGGCGCGATCACGGTGCGTCGTGATCGGCGGGATCATCTCGCGCGCCAGAGTGGCCAGAGCCGGGGCGTCCGAATTGTCCGAGAAGCCGTTCAGCAGTGTCAGGGTTTCGTTGTGGGCGGCGACCTGCTGATCCAGATAGACCTTGTCGAAGTCGTCGGGCGCGGCGGCGTTCAGATTATCGATCATGCCCTTCCGGCGTTGATCCAGCATGGTCGGCAAGGCTACGTCAGGCGCGGCGGAAGACGCCGTCGACTGCAGCTTTTCGCCGGCCGCAGTGTGATCTTCGAGGATCATCGAGGCCAGGGCCTTGACGTCGGCGTTTGAGGCCTTGGTCTGGGCGATACGGGCCGCCTCGATCTCGTACATATTGCCGATCGCCAGATTGGTGACGAATCCGTCCACCGTGTTTGCGCCCAAAGTCGCGGCGGAGGTCTGGCCAACCACGCCTGCAGCGGCGTCCTGGGTCGCGTTCACGGCTTCGCTCGCGTTCTGGCCGGCGGTGTCGTCGCTCTGATTGCAGGCTGCCAGAAGAGCCAGCGACGCGGCGCCGACGATAAGAACATTCTTCATTGGTTGTCTCCCTTGAGACCTACTGAACCGTTCACGCTCTCGCGAGGTTCCATGAATTCATAAGCTTGGCTTTTGGAACGTAGGCGGTTTTAAATTCTCGCCCGCTTCGCCGACCGGTGATATTCTTCATTGGGGAACTGGGGGGCGATTATGGCGTGGCGGGCCAGTCTAGGCGCGATCTGTTTGGCGGCGGCCCTCGGGGCCGGGGTCGCCTGGACCCAGGTGCAACCCCAACCGACCAGTCGACTTCCGCCCACAGGACCGGCGCCTGCCGAGGTTCCCCTGGCCCCCAGTCGGGCGGACCAGGCGGCTCTGGCCCGCGCTCGGCAGGATCCTTTAGCCGGGCGCCTTCGCGGGGTCCTTGGTCAAGATCGAACGACCGCGCCGCTCCTGCCTCAGATCCAGGCTTCGCCGGTGCCCGTGCTCGGTCCTGCCGATCCTGGCCTGCTGCGAAGCGCGCGCTTCTATCCCGGCGACCGACAATATACGCTTGTGGTTCGCAGGGATGGCCTGATCGTCGAGATCTTCGGATCGCTGCGGGCCCTTCAGTCTCCGACGGGAGTTGCGCCTCCCGTCGCCGCAGTCGCCCCTCCGCAGCCTCGCACCTTCGCTCGCGCGACGCCCCCGGCGGAGGCGGCGCGAGCCTTGGCCGCGGAGCGTGGGTTGACGCAAGTTCATGTCGAGCAGACCGAATACGGGGTCGATGTCGCCTTCGTCCGCTTCGGCGCCGCCTATAATCTGACCTTCATTTGCGACTCCATGGGGCCGCCGGACTGTACGGAGGCGGCGGCCGTGGCCTTCGCCGCGTCGCTTCAAGTGCTGGGCGGAGGCGATCAATGAAACGCCTGGCCTTCCCCGCCCTGCTCCTGCTCGCCGCCTGTTCGCCATCGGGCTGCGGGCAGACCCCGCCGCCGGCAGACGCGCCCGCCACGCCGACGCCTCCGGTCGAGCAGCCTCAGACGCCGACGCCGCCGACGCCCGAGCCAGTCACCTGGCCGCACGAGCCGGCGGGAAGCCTTTACCCGGGATCGGGCGCGGGGGCGACGGACGCCACCGTCTGGGCGCCGGGCATGCGGTTTCCGATGGAGGCGGCGCCGGCCTTCGCCAACTCCCAGGTCTACGGCTACGGGGGCTATCAGGCGCCGGGGCCCGGCGGGCAGTGCGACAGCCGGAACTACGCCTATCCCTGGCGGGACAACTTCTGCGAAAGCCGGTCCTGGACCAACGGCATGTGCCCTAGCGGGAAGGGACACCAGGGCCAGGACATTCGGCCCGCCACCTGCGAGAAAAAGGTCCACGCCGTGGTCGCCGCCGAGTCCGGCACGGTCACTTCGATCGGCAGCTATACGGTCTTCATCCAGGGGGCGAGCGGGCGGATCTACCGCTATCTGCACATGGACATGGTCGGGGTCCGGGCCCTGATCCATGAGGGGCAGGCCGTGACCCGGGGGCAGAAGATCGGGACCGTCTCGGCCGATTTCGGCGGGAACGCCACAACCATCCACCTGCACTTCGAGATCAAAGCCCCGGTGACCTCGGGCGGCTCGACGGCGGTGATCTTCGTGCCGGTCTACACCAGTCTGGTCGACAGCTATGGACGACTGCTGAATACGCCGGGCGACGCCTGAGGCTGGGACATCAGGGCGCGTCGGGCAGGCTGTATTCCAGGTCGTAACGGTGCTCGCCCTCGACGATGGTCAGGTGGAAGACGCCGGCGATCCCAACCAGCTCGCCCTCGCCGGAGCCGGGGACGATAGTGATCAGCAGCTCCTGACGGCCTGCGTCCATGATCCCGCGATGAACCAGGGCGAAGGCGCCGCGCCGGCCCTCCAGAACGCCCGTCACCCGTTCCATGGCCACATAGGCGCCGGACCGGTCGGCCATGAGACCGAGCATCTCGCCGGCCCCCTCGCCTTCGAACCCGCCGTGGAAGGTCTTGGCCAGCAACATGCGGCCCGGCGCACCGGCCGGCGCCTCCGGATCCGGCGAAACAGGCGTGATCTGGACGTCGAAGGTTCCGACGGCGTGGGACATGGCGGGGCTCCTGGCAGCGGGTGCAGACACAGCCGCGATCGCAGCCGACGCGGGTTCCGAGAGGGATAAGAGGGCGGTCGTCAGGACCAGGGCGATCATCAGGCGTCCTCCAGCATCAGCACGCCCGGCGCCGACTTCAGCGCGCCGCGCAAGGCGCCGTCGAGACGATAGCGGCCGGGCAGTTTGACCTCGACCTCCTGAAGCCCCTCCAGAGAAGCGATCAGGGAGACCTCGCCGCCCTTGCCGATGGCGCCCGACCGGGCGCGCTCCAGACGGGTCTTCAAGGCTTCGGCGTCGGCCGAGCGGGCCGAGACATGGATGCGCAGGCCGATGTTGGCGTCGTCCAGCAGATTGTCCATCTGACTGGCGTCGTCGCCGAAGAAGCGGACCTCGCCTTCCGAGGCCTTGGCGCGGACCCGCACCATGACCGAGGCGCCCGGCTCCAGCACCTCCCGGCACTTGCGCAACTGTTCGGGCGGAAACAGGCATTCGAACTCGCCCGTCGGGTCCGAGAAGGTGACGAAGGCGAACTTCTCGCCGGTGCGCGCGCTGGCCCGCTCCTGGCGCCGGCGCACCACCCCGGCCATCTGGAAGGCCTCGTGCCCCCCTTCGGCCAGGGGGATGGCCTCGGCGACGAAGGTGACGCGCTTGCGTTTCAGAGCCGAGGTCATCTCATCCAGCGGGTGGCCCGACAGATAGAAGCCGACCGCCGAGAGTTCGTGATCCAGCCGTTCCGGCCCGACCCAGGGCTCGACGCTCTTCAGCCGGGGCCGGCCGACATGGGCCTGGTCTCCGCCGAACAGGCTGACCTGGGACGAGGCGCGTTCGGCCGCCACGCTCTGGCAATAGGCCATTAGGACGTCGGCCTGTTCGACCAGCTGACGCCGGTTCGGATGGATGCTGTCGAAGGCGCCGGCCTTGGCCAGGCCTTCCAGCGCCCGCTTGTTGACGCTGCGCGGATCGACCCGCTCGAGGAAGTCGAAGATATCGGCGAACCGGCCGCCGGTCTCGCGCACCTCGATGACGTGGCGCATCGCCTCCAACCCCACGTTGCGGATGGCGCCGAGCGCATAGAGGACAGACCCCTGCCCCTCCTCCCAGGCCACGTCGAAGTCGGCCGAGGAGCGGTTGATGTCCGGCGGCAGGACCGGCACGTCGAACCGTTTGGCGTCCTGATAGAAGACCGCCAGCTTGTCGGTGTTCGACAGGTCGAGACTCATCGAGGCGGCGAAGAATTCGACCGGATGATTGGCCTTGAGCCAGCCCGTCTGGAAGGAAATCAGGGCGTAGGCGGCGGCGTGCGACTTGTTGAAGCCGTAGCCGGCGAACTTGGCCACCAGGTCGAAGATGGAGCCGGACTGGCTTTCGGGGACGGATTTTTCCAGGGCGCCCTTGATGAAGCGCGCCCGCTGGAAGTCCATCTCCTCCTTCTTCTTCTTGCCCATGGCGCGACGCAGCAGGTCGGCCTCGCCCAGGCTGTAGCCCGCCAGGATCTGGGCGATCTTCATCACCTGTTCCTGGTAGATGATGACGCCATAGGTCTCGGTCAGCACCTCCTTCAGGCTGGGGTGCAGATAGTCGACCTCGGCCCGGCCGAACTTGCGGTCGATATAGGTGTCGATCATCTCCATCGGCCCCGGTCGATAGAGGGAGATCAGGGCGGTGATCTCCTCGATGGAGCCGCAGCGCATCTTGCGCAGGGTGTCGCGCATGCCCTGGGATTCCAGCTGGAACACCCCGACCGTCTGGCCCGAGGCCATCAGCTCATAGGTGCGGGCGTCGTCCAGCGGCAGCTGGTTCCAGACCGGGGCGGCGCCGCGCCGGGACAGATAGCCGTGCGCCCGGTCCAGGGTCGTCAGAGTCTTCAGGCCCAGGAAGTCGAACTTGACCAGACCGGCCGGCTCGACCCACTTCATGTTGAACTGGCTGGCCGGGATGGTGGAGCGCGGATCCTGGTACAGGGGCACCAGCTCGACCAGGGGGCGGTCGCCGATGACGATGCCGGCGGCGTGGGTCGAGGCGTTGCGGTACAGCCCCTCCAACTCCAGCGCCGTCTCCAGCAGGGTGCGAACCGCCGGTTCGGCGTCCCTCGCCTCCTTCAGGCGCGGCTCCAGATCGATGGCCTGGGCCAGGGTGACCGGATTGGCCGGATTGTTCGGCACCATCTTGCAGAGCCGGTCCACCTGGCCCAGCGGCATCTGCAGCACCCGGCCGACGTCGCGCAGCACGGCCCGGGCCTGAAGCGTGCCGAAGGTGATGATCTGGGCCACCCGGTCCTTGCCGTAGTGGGCCTGGACATAGTCGATCACTTCTTCCCGCCGCTCCTGGCAGAAGTCGATGTCGAAGTCGGGCATGGAGACCCGCTCGGGGTTCAGGAACCGTTCGAACAGCAGGCCGAACCGCAAGGGATCCAGATCGGTGATGGTCAGGGACCAGGCGACTAGAGAGCCGGCGCCGGAACCCCGCCCCGGCCCCACCGGGATGCCGTGCTCCTTGGCCCATTTGATGAAGTCCGACACGATCAGGAAGTAGCCGGGGAAGCCCATCTGCTGG
>MGLN01000137.1:0-14502 GCA_001796045.1 Caulobacterales bacterium RIFOXYB1_FULL_67_16
GCCCCGACTCATCTGGACGCCCCCGACCTCGACAAAGGCGGTGCGGCATGAGCGGCCCTCACAGGCTGGCCTCGGTCGAGCTGGATACGGTCACTCTCCCGGCGGCGACCGCGGAGATCGAGCATGAACGCCGTGTCGCCATCTTCGACCTGGTCGAGCGCAACAGTTTCGAACCCGTCGGCGCCGAGGGCGGCCCCTATAGGTTGAAGCTGTCGCTTCAGGACAATCGCCTCGTGTTCGAGATCGACGGCGAGGGTTTCAGCCGCACCTACGCCATCAGCCTGACGCCGCTGAAGGCCGTGCTCAGGGACTATCTGCTGATCTGCGACAGCTATTACGAGGCGCTGCGCGGCTCGTCCCCCAGCCAGATCGAATCGGTCGACATGGGCCGGCGCGGTCTGCACAATGAGGGGGCCGATCAGCTGAAGGGCCGCCTCGACGGCAAGATCGTGGTCGATCACGAAACCGCGCGGCGGCTGTTTACGCTGCTCTGCGCCCTCTACCGTCGCGGCTGACCTCGACTATCTCTGCGTTTTCGGGCATTAGGCCCGTCCATTCCGCCCCTCGCGCCCGCCCGGCGTGGGGTCGAACGCATATTCAACGGGCGAGAGAGGCCGCATGGCTAAGGAAGAACTGCTCGAGTTTCCCGGCACCGTCAGCGAACTGTTGCCGAACGCCACCTTCCGCGTGACGCTCGAGAACGACCACGAGATCATCGCCCACACGGCGGGCAAGATGCGCAAGAACCGCATCCGCGTCCTGGCCGGGGACAAGGTCCTGGTGGAAATGACCCCCTACGACCTGACTAAGGGTCGCATCACCTATCGCTTCAAGTAAGTGAGCGCGGGTCGTCCCGAACTGGTGCTGGCCTCGGCCAGCCCGCGCCGCATCGAATTGCTGGCGCAGGTCGGGATCAGGCCCGACCATATTGATCCCGCCGATATCGACGAGGCACCGCTGGAAGGCGAGACCCCGCCGCGCCTCGCGGAACGTCTGGCGACCTCCAAGGCCCAGGTCGTCGCGGCCCGCCGTCCCGGCGCCGTCGTCATCGCCGCAGACACGATCGTGGCCGTGGGGCGTCGCTTCCTGGAGAAGGCGGCCGACGAGGCTGAAGCGACGCGATTCCTGAAACTTCTGTCCGGACGCAATCATCGGGTCTTCACCGGCGTGGCGGTGGTGCGCGACGGCCGGCTGTCGTCTCGCGTGAACGAGACCCGCGTCACCTTCAAACCGCTGTCAGACCATGAGATCGCGGCCTATGTCGCCACCGGCGACTGGCGCGGCAAGGCCGGCGGTTACGGCATCCAGGGCCCGGCCGGGGCCTTCGTCCAGCGAATCGTCGGCAGCCATCCCTCGGTGATGGGCCTGCCGCTCTATGAAGCCGTCCAGCTGCTGCACGGCGTCGGCTGGCGAGCATGAGCGGGACGGTCGAGGTCTTCCTCGACGAGACGCCCGGCGAGACCCGCGGCGCCGTATCGCGCGGCGGTCGCTACACTCATCTTCTGATCCAGCGCGAGACGGACGCGCCCCAGCATCGTCTCGGCGCCCGGTCCGTCGGACGGGTGACGGAGATCAATCCCGGCCTGCGCGGCGGATTTGTCGATCTCGGCGCGGGCCCTCCGGCCTTTCTGCCCTTTCCCCGCAACCAGCGTCTGGCCCAGGGGGAGCGGTTGGAGGCGACAGTCGTCGCCGAACCGCGCGCGGGCAAGGGGGCTGTGGTACGCCGAGACGGGCCTGGGGAGGGGACGCCGCGCCTTCTGGCGCCCGGTCCGAACGTCGCTGAACACCTCCGGGCGATCGCGGGCGATGTGACGCCGATCACGGGGATGGCGGCCGTCGATGCGGTGATCGAAGCCGAAGAAGAGGCCCTGGCCGCGCGCCATGTCTTCGCCGCCCATGGGATTGATCTGGCCATAGAACGGACGCGTGCGCTCGTCGCCGTCGATATCGACCATGCCCCCGTCGCCGGCCGCGACCCGAAACAGGTTCGGGCGGCGGCGAATCGCGAGGGCGTCAGAGAGGCGGCGCGGCTGATCGGCCTGCGCCGGTGGGGCGGCCTCGTCGTCTTCGATCTGGTCGGCGACGGTCAGGACGCCACGGCGGCGGACAAGGCGGCCCGCGCCGCCTTCGCCGATGAACCCCAGGCCGTCTTCGGTCCGATCAGCCGTTTCGGCCTGTTGCAAATGTCCCTGCCGTGGCGCCTGACCCCGATCGAGGACATCCTGTATGACGTCGGCCGCCGTCCGTCGGTCGAGACCGAGGCCCTTCGCCTGGCGCGCGCCCTGCGACGGCGACTTCTGTCCGACACGCGCTCGCCGCGACTGACCGTCTGGTGCGCGCCGGACGAAGCCGCTCTTCTGACGCCGCTCGCGGCTCGCCTGGGGCCCCGCGCCGCCGTGAGGCCTGACCCGGCTGCGCCGCGCGGCGCAGGCCGCATAGAAGAGAGTTGAGCGATGAGCCAATGCCCCATCTGCCGCAAGGCGGAACCCGACCCGAAATACAAACCCTTCTGCTCACGGCGCTGCTCGGAGGTCGATCTGCAGCGCTGGTTCGCCGGCGCCTACGCCATTCCCGCAGCCCTCGACGAGGGCGTCGAAAATGATGACGAAAAGGACTGAAACGACGCTGGACAGGCCGAAAAGGGTCGCCTATAGACCCGCCTCTCGCGACGCCGCGTCGGCGCCTGGATAGCTCAGTTGGTAGAGCAGCGGATTGAAAATCCGCGTGTCGGTGGTTCGAATCCGCCTCCAGGCACCATCTTCTCCCCCCCCCGAGCCGCAGTCTTCTTAATTCCCGCTTCGAACTCCGGGCGAAGCCTTTCGCCGTTCCCGCTCGGCTGCTTTGTTCTGTGCCCCAGAGGACGGATGAACCCGCAAAAAGCGGTAGCGCTAGCAGAAAACTGCTCGTCTGGCTTCATTCGAACAAGCTTGCGCCAAGCGCTTCAAATCCATCACAAAACTGTCGCGCTTTGGCGATGGCGACGATCCAGGCGGCAAGATATGGCTGATCTTCGTGCCTTAGGGGAAATCCCGCTCTTGTCCCTTGACGCTCCGGTAAGGGTTCGCCAAAGGGGTTGAGACGCTCTCCCACAAAGGCGTCAGACGGATTCTCAGGAGGCGTGTTCTCCAACGGTTCGGACATCGGAGGCGGCGCGGGCGACCGGGCGCGCCTCCATTCAAGAATTCAGCGGCCGAGCGATCCCGACGGGACATTGGGCGTTGAAGGAAACATTTCAGGTTGGGGGGCGGCCCTTTGACACGGCCGCACCTTTGGTTCCACGAGTCAGACCAAGCAGGAACTGGCGAATTATGCTGAACAGCAAAAAGACGAACATCATTCTCGCCATGGCCGGCGCCGCCGTGCTGATGGCGAGCTCGCCGGTTCTGGCGCAGGCCCCGGCTGAGCCGACCCCGGCGGCCGCTCCCGCGGAAGCACCTGCGGCCATGGCTCCGGCCGCCGATGCGGCGAACCCGGAAAGCGTGAACGAAGCCGTTGGCGGCGGTCACAGCGGCGGCATCACCCCGATCTCCATGTTCATGGAAGCGACGATCATCGTTAAGGTCGTCATGATCGGCCTGCTGCTGGCCTCGATCCTGTCCTGGACCCTGCTGCTCATCAAGCTGTTCGAGTTCGGCGCCCTGGGCCGCAAGACCGACAACTTCCTCGAAAGCTTCCGCGGCGCCCGCACCATCGCGGACATGCGCGCTGTCGCCACTCAGGAAGAGTTCGACGGCAACCCGCTGGCCGACATGGCCGCTGCGGCGACCGAAGAAATCGAAATGTCGCGTCAGGCCGGTCTGTCGGTCACCGGCGACCACCTCGACACCGCCATGGCCCGCGCCCAATCGGCCGTCGCCGCGGTTCAGTCGGGCCTGCCGCTGCGCCTCTCGGGCGGTCAGCAGTTCCTCGCCTCCGTCGGTTCGACCGGTCCGTTCGTCGGTCTGTTCGGTACGGTGTACGGCATCATGAACTCCTTCATCGGCATCGCCGAGTCGAACACGACCAACCTGGCCGTCGTCGCCCCGGGTATCGCTGAAGCCCTGCTGGCCACCGGCATCGGTCTGGCCGCCGCTATCCCGGCCGTGGTCTTCTACAACTACTTCAACACCCGCATCGCCGCCTACGGCACCCGTGCCGACGGCTTCGCCGCTGAGCTGCTGAACGGCATCTCGCGTCAGCTCGACAAGGGGGCGTAAGACGAATGGCCGCCAAGATTTCATCGGGCGGCGGCGGCAAGGTCGAGGCCAACAGCGATATCAACGTTACGCCTTTCGTTGATATCATGCTGGTCTTGCTGATCATCTTCATGGTTGCGGCTCCGCTCGCCTCCGTGTCGGTGCCGGTCGAATTGCCGATCGCCGTCGCCAAGGCGGCCCCGAACCCGCCCAAGCCGGTCTATATTTCGATCCAGAACGACGGCGACGTCTTCGTGGGCGATTTCCAGACCGACGTCGGATCCCTGGGCGCCGATCTGCTGGATCAGATCGGTTCCCGGAACCCGGCGGATGAGCGGATCTTCATTCGGGGCGACCAGAACACCCGCTACGGCGACTTCATGCAGGTCATGAACGCCTTGCAGGATAACGGCTTCTACAGCGTTGCACTGGTCGGTGAAGACCAGGCGACGAGCTAGAGTGCGGAGATAGTATGACAGACGTCGCATATCATCGCAGTCGTTACGACGTTCCGAAGAAGAAGGGCTTCATGGGGGTTTCCTACCCCGTGCTGGTCGTCTGCCTTCTGATCGTCACCCTGATGTTCGCCCTGCTGATCTTCTTCCTTCAGCAGTCGAAGTTCAAACTGAAGGAGTTCAACTACGTCGACGAGTCCGTCGAGGTCGAGTTGGTCGAGCCGGTTCCGCCGCCTCCGCCGCCTCCGCCCCCGCCGCCTCCGCCGACGGATCAGCCTCCGCCGCCGAAGCTTCAGGTGCGCGTGCCGGCCCCAATCCCGAACGTCGTTCCGCCTCCGCCGGTGAACATCACGCCGACGCCGAAGGAAGAACGGGTCGAGTACAAGGGCCCGCCGGTGAACATCCCCGGACCTCCGCCGCCTCCGGCTCCGCCGGCGCCGGTTCGTCCTCCGGTGATCACCAACGTGAACTGGGCGCGTCAGCCTCGTCCCGAATTCCCTGAGCGTGCTCAGGAGCGCGGGGTTGAGGAAGGCACCGTGGTGCTGTCCTGCACGGTTCAGCCCAATGGTTCGGCCTCGAACTGCAGCATCGTGTCCGAGACCCCTTCCGGGGCCGGATTTGGTCGAGAAGCCTTGGCGTCCATGCGCTCTGCCCGGTTCTCGCCCAGCACGGTCGACGGGGTGGCTCAAGGTGGAACCGCCCGCTTTACGGTTCGCTTCCGCCTCCAGTAGTCTTTGACTGAAGGCGCAGAACGCCCCGGCATTAGCCGGGGCGTTTTTGTTTGTCGAAGCGCCACTCTGAGCTTGATCAGGGGGCGAGGCCCCGGTAGAGAACGCGCCTCGCGATGCGCGGGCCGCCTTAGCTCAGTTGGTTAGAGCGCCGGTTTGTGGAACCGGAGGTCCTCAGTTCAAGCCTGAGAGGCGGTACCATCGCGATGAGGCCGGGCTTGCGGCCCGGTGCGTGAGGGACCATCTGACATCCTGTCGGCGAGGTCGCCGATCCCCCACATCGACAGGAGAGCGCAGATGAAGACGCGCAAGCTGGGTCCGAACGGTCCCGAAGTCTCGGCCATCGGCCTGGGCTGTATGGGCATGAGCGCCTTCTACGGCGGCGCCGACGAAGCCCAGTCCATTTCCGTCATCCATCGCGCCCTCGACCTGGGCGTCACCCTGTTCGACACGGCCGAGATGTACGGTCCCCACACGAACGAGATCCTGGTGGGCCAGGCGCTGAAGGACCGGCGCGATCAGGCCTTCATCGCCACCAAGTTCGGCATCAACTATAACGCCGACCGGTCCAGACTGCTGGTCGACGGCAGCCCCGCCAATGTGCGCCGCGCCATCGACGGCAGTCTGCAGCGGCTGGGCGTCGACCACGTCGATCTCTACTACCTGCACCGGGTCGATCCCGACACGCCGATCGAGGAGACGGTGGGGGCGATGGCGGAACTGGTGAAAGAGGGCAAGGTCCGCTTCCTGGGCCTGTCCGAGGCGGCTCCGGAGACCCTGCGCAAGGCCCACGCCACCCATCCGATCACGGCGCTCCAAACGGAGTATTCGCTGTGGAGCCGCGAGCCGGAGGACGAACTGTTCGCCGTCACGCGGCAGCTGGGCATAGGCTTCGTGCCCTACAGTCCCCTGGGACGCGGCTTCCTGTCCGGAGAGATCAAGTCGGTCGAGAATCTGGCCCCCGATGACTTCCGCCGCAGCAATCCGCGCTTCATGGGCGAGAACTTCCAGAAGAACCTGGATCTGGTCGAGGCGGTAAAGGCGATCGCCCAGGACAAGGGCGTCACCGCCGCCCAACTGGCCCTGGCCTGGGTCCTGGCCCAGGGCGAGGATCTGGTTCCGATCCCCGGCACCCGGAGGATCGCAACGCTGGAGCAGAACGCCGCGGCGGCGGACATCGTCCTGACCGCAGAGGATCTGGCGCGGATCGACGCCGTCTTCCCCAAGGGCGCCGCTGTAGGCCATCGCTACGCCGAGGCGGCGCGGGCAGCCCTGAACCGCTAAGCCTCGGTCTCAGACATGAAGAGGCCCGGCCGGATCGCTCCGGCCGGGCCTCGTCGCGTCTGGATCGGGTTTACTGGACGCGGGTCCAGGTCTGGGTCTTGCACAGGGGCGCGACCACGCAGCCGCGCAGGTTCAGGCTGTTGTCGCCGGTCATGGTGATGGTGCCGCGATAGGTGCGGCCGTCCGCCGGATTATAGACCGAGCCGTTGCGCCATTCCGTCGGCCCGCCGGTGAAGCCCGACAGCATCGGGAGGTTCCGAAGCGTGCGGTTCCGCTGACCGGCGTCGCGGTTATGCTCGTCGCGCGCATTGGGATCGCGCCGGATATGGTCCGAGGTCACCAGGGTCCCGCACAGGGCCTGACCGCAGCGGGCGATCCGCACCTGGCCGCCGTTCGTGGGGGTCTGCCACAGGCCGGTCGGATCGCCGGCCAGGGCGGGAGAGGCGAGGGCGGCCGCGAGCGCCGCCGCCGCCAGAATGATCTTGGTCTTCATGGTCGTTCCCTTTGCTCGGGCCGGTTCGGCGACCCGTTGAGACGCAGGGTGATCCGGGTTTCGGTTCAAAACAAGGCTTTGTGGATCACCTTATCGCAATGAAAACCGGACCTTAGGTAAGCTTTCGGGCGCGACGACAAGGGTCGGATTGACCTTGCCGCGCGTCAGGCGTCTGATTGAGCGAGACAAGCCTTGGGAGGCGCCATGGGCGCGCGATCAGGAAACGACCACGTCAGCCTTATCAAGGCGACGCTAGACGGCGGCGCAGCAGCCGCCCGCTCGGCCTTGGCGGCCTCCTGGCGACGGTCGATGTCTCTGTACGGCCTGGACCCTGAGGACAGCGGTCGCCCCCATACCCTGACCGACGCCCAGCTGCGTGAAGCGCGACAGGCCATGGAGCCGATGACGCGCGCGGCGCAAGCGGTGCTGGATCGGCTGTTCCTCGCCGTCGGAGACACAGGGTACTGCGTCCTGCTGACCAATGCGGAGGGCGTGCCGCTTGAGCGCCGGGGAGCGGCTGCAGACGACGAGGTCTTTCGCCGCTGGGGCTTGTGGCCGGGCGCCGTCTGGTCCGAGGCGGTCGAGGGCACCAACGGGATAGGCACAGCCCTGGTCGAGCATCGCCCGCTGACCATCCACCGGGAGCAGCATTTCCATACGCGCAACACCGCCCTCAGCTGCACCAGCCATCCGATCCATGACCATCGGGGACGGCTGGCCGGCTTGTTGGACGTCTCGTCCTGCCGCGCTGATGCGACGGAGGGCATGCTGGGCCTGATCGCGGCTGCGGTGGCCGATGCGGCGCGGGCGATCGAAGCCCAGACCTTTCGCCAGGCCTTCGCCGAGGCGCGGATCGTGCTGGCGGGCGATCCCGGTGAAAGAAACGCTGCGGCCCTTCTGGCGGTGGACAAGGACGATCTGGTGATCGGCGCCACCCGCGCGGCGCGGCTGGCCCTGGCCATCACGGACGAGCGGATCGCGGCGCAGCTGGCGGCGTCGGAGGTTCTGGGCGCGGGCGGCGTCCACACGGATCTGCTGGAGGCGGAGCGGGGCGCCGTGCGTCGCGCCCTGGCCCTGAACGGGGGCAATGTCTCCGCAGCGGCGCGCGCGCTGGGCCTCAGTCGCGCGACCCTGCACCGCAAGCTGCACCGGCTGGGTCTGGCCGGCGAACCGCACTGATCCGACTGTCGCAGTTCTGCGACAGGTTTGCACCGCACCATGAACGGGCCGTCTGGCGGATCTGCCGGGTGAGGACGAGCTTCTGGGCCCAACGACGTCGGCAAGCGACGCCCGAGGAAAGCCAGGAGTGTTTGATGACCAAGCCCGAATTCGTTCGCGCCGCCACCCCCAAGTTCAAGGCGCGCTATGACAACTTCATCGGCGGACAGTGGGTCCCGCCCGTCAACGGCCGCTATTTCGAGAACACCTCCCCGGTGAACGGCCGCGTCCTGTGCGAGGTCGCACGCTCGGACGCGGCCGACGTCGAACTGGCCCTGGACGCCGCCCACGCCGCCAAGGACGCCTGGAGCAAGACCAGCGTCGCCCAGCGCGCCGTGATCCTGAACAAGATCGCCGACCGGATCGAAGCCAACCTCCAGACGGTCGCCGAGGCCGAGACCTGGGACAATGGCAAGCCGGTACGCGAGACCCTGGCCGCCGACATCCCCCTGGCGATCGACCATTTCCGCTACTTCGCCGGCTGTATCCGGGCTCAGGAAGGCGGGATCTCGGAACTGGACCACGATACGGTGGCCTATCACTTCCATGAACCGCTGGGCGTGGTCGGTCAGATCATCCCGTGGAACTTCCCGATCCTGATGGCGGCCTGGAAGATCGCGCCGGCCCTTGCGGCGGGCAACTGTATCGTCATGAAGCCGGCGGAACAGACCCCGGCCTCGATCCTGGTGGTCATCGAGCTTATCCAGGATCTGCTGCCCGCCGGCGTGCTGAACATCGTATCGGGCACGGGCGCCGAGGTTGGCGAGCCCCTGGCCACCAATCCGCGCATCGCCAAGATCGCCTTCACCGGCTCGACCGCCGTGGGCCAGAAGATCATGGAGTATGCGACCAAGAACATCATTCCGGTGACGCTGGAGCTGGGCGGCAAGTCGCCGAACATCTTCTTCAAGGACGTGATGGACGCCGACGACGCCTTCCTGGACAAGGCCCTGGAGGGCTTTGCGATGTTCGCCCTGAACCAGGGCGAGGTCTGCACCTGCCCCAGCCGCGCCCTGATCCACGACGACATCTATGAGGCCTTCATCGAGAAGGCCATCGCCCGGGTCGAGGCCATCGTCCAGGGCGACCCGCTGGACCCCGCGACCATGGTCGGCGCCCAGGCGTCGTCGCAGCAGCTGAAGAAGATCCTGACCTATCTGCAGATCGGCAAGGACGAGGGCGCCCAGGTTCTGACCGGCGGCGACCAAGCCGTGCTCCCGGACGATCTGGGCGGCGGCTATTACGTCAAGCCGACGGTGTTCAAGGGCACGAACGACATGCGGATCTTCCAGGAGGAGATCTTCGGTCCGGTCCTGGCCGTGACCACTTTCAAGACCTTCGAGGAGGCGATGGCGATCGCCAACGACACCCAATACGGCCTGGGCGCCGGGGTCTGGTCGCGCGACATGAACACGGCGTATCGCGCCGGGCGGACCATCCAGGCCGGTCGGGTCTGGACCAACTGCTATCATCAGTACCCGGCGCATGCGGCCTTCGGCGGCTACAAGAAGTCGGGAATCGGGCGGGAGAACCACCGGATGATGCTGGACCATTATCAGCAGACCAAGAACCTGCTGGTCAGCTACAGCCCCGACAAACTGGGCTTCTTCTGATCTACATCAAGGACGGCCGACCCTTGAACGGCCATCCTCTGATCACGCTCTGATCCGTCCCCCCGGAGAGCGTATCTCCCAGGCGGGCGGGCCGGTGTCCTGCTTCCGGTCCGCCTGTTCCCCCAAATCGACGAGGATGTTCCATGCCCAGAACCATGAAGGCCGCTGTCGTGCGCGCGTTCGGCAAGCCTCTGACCATCGAAGAGGTCGCGGTTCCCGAGCCGGGTCCGGGCCAGATCCAGGTCAAGATCGAAGCCTCAGGCGTCTGTCACACTGATCTGCACGCCGCCGAGGGCGACTGGCCGGTCAAACCGAATCCGCCCTTCATTCCTGGCCACGAGGGCGTGGGCTTCGTCTCGGCAGTGGGAGCGGGGGTCACCCTGGTCAAGGAGGGCGATCGGGTAGGCATCCCGTGGCTCTACTCGGCCTGCGGCCACTGCAAACACTGTCTGGGCGGCTGGGAGACCCTGTGCCACGACCAGCAGAACACCGGCTATTCGGTCAACGGCGGGTTTGCGGAATACGCCATCGCCGACCCGAACTATGTCGGCCATCTGCCGGCCAATGTCAGCTTCACCGACATCGCCCCGATCCTGTGCGCCGGGGTGACGGTCTACAAGGGGCTGAAGATGACGGACACCAAGCCGGGCGACTGGGTGGTCATCTCGGGCATCGGCGGCCTGGGCCATGTGGCGGTCCAGTACGCCAAGGCCATGGGGCTGAACGTCGCCGCCGTGGACGTGGACGACGCCAAGCTGGACCTGGCGCGACGGCTGGGCGCGACCGTCACGGTCAACGCCAAGACCTCCAACGATCCCGCCGCCGAGATCAAGGCCCAGACCGACGGCGGCGCCCAGGGCGTGCTGGTCACGGCCGTCTCGCCCAAGGCCTTCGAACAGGCGGTCAATATGACGGCGCGCGGCGCGACCGTGGCCCTGAACGGCCTGCCGCCCGGCGACTTCCCCCTGTCGATCTTCGATATGGTGCTGAACGGGACCACGGTGCGCGGCTCCATCGTCGGCACCCGTCTGGACCTTCAGGAGGCGCTTCAGTTCGCCGCCGACGAGAAGGTCAGGGCCACGGTCTCGGTCGAGCCGCTGGAGAACATCAACAGCATCTTCCAGCGGATGCATCAGGGCCAGATCGAGGGCCGGATCGTCATGACGATCTGAGGCCTGGCGGCGGGCCAGCGACTGTCGTCGGCGTGCCGGTTCGCCGCGCGCGCCGACGAAACTTCACTGGGGAAAAATGAGCGCAATTCTGCGCCGCTTGGCGGCAGATGATTGTTTTCAATGGGGTAATCTTCGCGGCAAGATTGCACTGTGCAACAGAGTGCAGTTCTCGCGGCGACGTGGACTGTGAAAACCCGTCCAACGGCTCAAGCGCTTAGCGATGTCAAAGACCCAGGCCGGATCCTAAAACGGTTTTGAAGGGCGCCGGGTTGATTGTCGAAATCATTTTCAAGTCGCTGATCCGACAAGATATTTTCTACAGAATTAGGCGCGCTGGGTCTCGGCGCGCCTATCCCCCGATCAGGGCCAGCCACTCGTCTTCGGTCAACACCTGGACGCCGTGCTTTTCGGCGTCCTTCAGCTTGGAGCCCGCGCCGGGGCCGGCGACGAGGTAGTCGGTCTTTTTGGAGACGGAGCCCGAGACCTTGGCGCCCAGGCTTTCGGCGCGGGCCTTGGCTTCGTCGCGGGTGAAGTGTTCCAGGGCGCCGGTGAAGACGACTGTCTTTCCCGCGACGGGGGTGTCGGACTTGGGCCGTTCGGCGTCGAGGATTTCGGTCAGCTCGGCCTCGAGCGCGGCGACGACCTGGAGATTGTGCGGCTCGTGGAAGAAGTGAGCCAGGGCCAGGGCGGCGACGGGGCCGACGCCGGTGACGCCGGCGATCTGGTTCAAGATTTCGGACGGGCCTTCCTCGCGCGCCACGCGGGCCAGTTCGACCAGGCCGGACCAGTCCTGAACCATCATCGCCAGCGAGCGGCGGGCGGGTGCGGCCATGCCGGGGAAGGCCTGGCTGATCTTCATGTCCATCGTCGCCTCGGGCCAGGGATCGGCGGCGGGGGGCGCGGCCTCGGCCATCAGGGTCAGGACGCGGGGCGATATGGCGTGGGCGGCGGCCAGGGCGGTCCAGGCGTCGGACGGCGCCCCCGAGGCGGCCTGGAGGCAGGCGGCCTTCAGCGCGGACCAGCTCTCGAAGGCGCGGGCCAGGACGATGGAGGTCTGTTCGCCGATGTCGCGGATGCCCAGGCCGAACAGGAACCGGTCCAGCGAGATGACGCGACGGGCGTCGATGCCGGCCACCAGATTGCGGATGCTGGTCTCGCCATAGCCGTCTTCGCGTTCCAGCTCCTTCAGCCGCGCCGTGTCGCGGGCCAGGCGGAAGATGTCGGCCGGCTCCTTGATCCAGCCGCGCGCGTTGAAGGCGACAAGCTGTTTCTCGCCCAGGCCCTCGATGTCGAAGGCGCGGCGGCCGACGAAATGCTTCAGCCGTTCGACGATTTGGGCGTCGCAGATCAGGCCGCCGGTGCAGCGGCGCTTGACCTCGTCGCCTTCGCGCACGGCTTCCGAGCCGCAGACCGGGCATTTGTCCGGAAAGACATAGCGCTTGGCCTCGGCGGGACGTAACTCGGGAACCACGCCCAGGATCTGGGGGATGACGTCGCCGGCGCGTTGCAGGCGGACGGTGTCGCCGATGCGGACGTCCAGACGTTCGATCTCGTCTTCATTGTGCAGGGTGGCGTTCCGGACCACGACCCCGCCGACGGTGACGGGATGGAGCCGGGCCACGGGGGTCAGGGAGCCGGTGCGGCCAACCTGGATGTCGATGCCTTCCAGCACTGTGGTTGCCTGTTGGGCGGGGAATTTGTGGGCGATGGCCCAGCGGGGGCTGCGGGCGACGAAGCCCAGGCGGCGCTGCCAGTCGATGCGGTCGACCTTGTAGACGACGCCGTCGATGTCATAGCCCAGGGTCGCGCGGTCGCGTTCCAGCTCGCGATAGACGGCGATCAGGCCTTCCGCGCCCTCGACCCGGCGCGAGCGGGCGTTGACGGGGAAGCCCCAGGCCTTGAGCTTTTGCAGGGCCTCCCACTGGGTCTCGGCGAAGTCGCTGGAATGTTCGCCCCAGGCGTAGGCGAAGAAGTTCAGCGGGCGTTTGCCCGTGATCCGGGCGTCCTTCTGGCGCAGGGAGCCTGCGGCAAAATTGCGGGGGTTGGCGTAGGTGCGGCGGCCCTCGGCTTCCGCGGCGGCGTTGAAGGCGGCGAAGGCGTCGTTGGGGGCGTAGACCTCGCCCCGGATCTCGATCCGGTCGGGCCAGTCGTCGCCGGCTAAAGTCTGTTTCACATCCGCGATGGTGTTCAGATTGGCGGTCACGTCCTCGCCCGTGCGCCCGTCGCCGCGCGTGGCGCCGAGGATCAGCCGGCCGTCCACATAGAGAAGGTTGGCGGACAGGCCGTCGATCTTGGGCTCGGCGACGAAGGCGATGGGTTCGTCGGCCGGCAGTTTCAGGAAGCGGGCGACCCGGGCGACGAAGTCGCGCACCTCGCCCTCGTCGAAGGCGTTGTCCAGCGACAGCATGGGCACGCCGTGGCGGACTTCGGCGAACTGGCTGGAGGCGGCGGCGCCGACCTTGTTCGACGGGGAGTCAGGGCGGACCAGATCGGGGAAGGCGGCCTCGACCGCCAGATTGCGCGCGCGCAGGGCGTCGTAGTCGGCGTCGGAAATCTCGGGCGTCGCTTCATTATAGAGGGCGTCGTGGCGGGCCATTTCGGCGGCCAACCACGCCAGTTCGTCGGCCGCAGTTTCGGCGGTCAGGTCTTCGACGGGCGGGAAGGGGGGAATCGCGCTGGACATGTCGCCGTCTCATTACCACGGGCTGACGCCGGACGATCCGCAGGCTAGGCTGAATCATCAATTACGGAGTCGCCCATGTCGCCTGCCGCCGTCCGATCCCTTCTGCTCGGCGGATGCGCCGCCCTGATCCTGGCCGGCTGCGTCGAACCTGTCAGCCCGCCGCCGCCCGCGCCTGTCCCCTCCGCCGAATACGCCCAGCTGATGGAGGACCTGCGGATCCTGTCGGCAGACGACATGGAGGGGCGGGGAACCGGCACGCCGGGCGGAGAGCGGGCTCGGGCCTATGTCGTCGCACGGCTGGAGGCTCTGGGCGTGGCGCCGGCGTCGTTCGGGCGGTTGCAGCCGTTCGAGGCGACCGGCCGTTCGCCGCAGGGGCCCGTCACCTATCGCGGGGTCAATGTGCTGGGCCTGATCCCGGGCACGCGCGTGGGGGACCGCTATATTGTGGTCAGCGCCCATTATGATCATGTCGGCACGCACGACGGCCAGATCTACAACGGCGCCGACGACAACGCCTCGGGCGTGGCCACGATGCTGGAGCTGGCCAAACGGCTGAAGGCCCAGGCGCCGGAGCACAGCGTGCTGCTGGTCGCCTTCGACGGGGAGGAGCGGGGGCTTCTGGGCGCGCGGGAGTTCGTCAAGGCGCCGCCGGTGCCCCTGTCGTCCATCGCCCTGAACCTG
>MGLN01000137.1:14561-15193 GCA_001796045.1 Caulobacterales bacterium RIFOXYB1_FULL_67_16
TCAGAATCCGAGTCTACGCCCGATCCTGGAGCCGATCGCCCCGGTAGGGCCGGTCCGCCTCGCCTTCGGCAAGGACACGCCGCAGGACGAGGGAGAGGACAATTGGGTGGACGCCTCCGATCACGCCCCCTTCCATGAGGCCGGGGTTCCCTTCCTCTATATGGGGGTCGATTATCACCCCGACTATCATCGCCCCAGCGACGACTTCGAGCGGATCAAGCCGGAGGTCTTCGCCGCCTCGACCGAACTGGCCATCGCCGGATTCCGGGCTCTGGACCGGTCGTTGGATCGCTGATGCGGCGCCTGGGCGGGATTCTTCTCTGTATTGCAGCCCTGGCGGCGTGCGAAGGCCGGGAGGGCGGAGTGCGTCGGGGGACGGAGACCGCAGAGCGGGCGCCGGTTGAGGCGGCCTTCCGCCACCATCTGAGCGGCGACGTCTCGGGCCAGTATCGGCCGGTTGGGGGCGGGGCTGCACGGGGGGAGTTGGCCGGGCTGTTCGTCGGCCAGATCGCGGCTTTTGAAGCGTGGGAGCGGGGATCGCGGGCGGGCGCGCCTTTGATCCTGACCCTCGCCGGCTCGGACGGCTCGCCGCCGGTGTCGCTGCAGGCCTATGAGATCAAGGACGATAGGCT
>MGLN01000137.1:15232-16415 GCA_001796045.1 Caulobacterales bacterium RIFOXYB1_FULL_67_16
ATGACGGGAACCGCTGCGCGCGGAGAGGCGGTGCGTCTGGATCTGCGGATCGACCAGGGCGCCCTGGCGACCGCCAGACGCAATCTGGGCGACCAGACGCCGGTTATGAGCGGGGCCGTTCAGGTGGGCGATCGCCGGTTCCCCGTCAGCCTGACGTGGTGGAACGGCGACTGATCAACCGAGGGCCCGCGCCGCCAGCCAGGCCGCGCCGGCGATCGTCAGCCAGATGAAGGCGCCGACGGCGCCAGCCAAGATGATCGACCCGCGTCGCCGCCCTGGGTCGGCGGCGCGCCGGTCTTGCGCGGGACGTGGAGGTCCGGATTTTATTTCGGGATCGCGCGACACGTTGCAACCTAAGATAGATTTCCAGATTGGGTCAAGGCCAGACCGAAGAAGGCGCGCCGCCGCAGGGCCTTGGACGAGAGCCAGTGATCCGAAGGCAGATCGTTTGTCGTAAAATGGATCGCAATCCGCAGCAAAAGCTCCGCTGAAGCTTCACGCAACAGCGCATGCGCCTTCACACAGCATCCCTAATGACTCCACTCGGGCAGGAGGGGCGATCACGTCTTTGCGGCCGGGCATGGGCTCGGGCGCCCCCTGTCATAGCTCTTTGACCAGACACGGTGGACTGACGATGACCGGCCTTCAGATGAAAACCCTGCTCGTGACGGCGGCCAGCGCCCTCGCGCTCGCCGCCTGCGGCTCGGCGGAAGTGGCTTCGCCCGGCGAAGGCAACTTCGGCAACGGCGGCAACAACGGCGGCAACAACGGTGGCGGCAACACGCCGGCCCCCGGCACGCCCGCTGCGGATTGCCCGACCGGCCTGGCCAATGTCGGCACCATCGCCAACGGCTCGCTGCGCGTTTGCCAACTGCCGCAGCAGATTCTGGGCAACCTCAGCCTGGCCGTCCGCGCCGGCACCATCTATTCGATCAGCGGCCGCACCGAGGTGGGCACCGACCGCGGCATCGATCCCGCCTCGACCACGGGCACGCAGGGCATCCTGACCATCGAACCGGGCGTCAAGATCTTCGCCTCCAGCGGCGGTGACTATCTGCTGGTCAACCGCGGCTCGCAAATCTACGCCGAGGGCACCTCCACCAAGCCGATCATCTTCACCAGCCGCCAGGACGTCGAGGGCACGGCCACGGCGACCTCGCAAGGTCAGTGGGGCGGGATCGTC
>MGLN01000138.1:0-625 GCA_001796045.1 Caulobacterales bacterium RIFOXYB1_FULL_67_16
TATATAGTTTCAGAAACGCGATAACACTCACGGCTTTTGCGATGCTATTATTTAACCCGCGGCTTCTAGCCTTTGACACAGGATTTCAACTTTCATTCGTTGCTCTTCTCGGTATCGTTTACATATATCCGCTTCTGGAGAAGAGATTCAACACAAAAGAGAAAAGCGGGGCACTCGGATGGAGAAAAAACTTAGCTCAGACATTTTCGGCTCAAATCGCGGTTCTCCCTATATCTCTAATCACTTTCGGATATTTTTCTCCAACTGCGCTATTTGCGAACGTGTTAATCCTAGAATTCATCCCAGTTACAATGCTCTTCTCTTTTCTAACCGCTACTTTTGGTTTTGTTTCGTATGGCTTATCGTTGGTATTGGGATGGATAACAAGCATTTTCCTAGGATATGAAATCTTTATCATTAATCTCTTTAGTCTTAATTGGCTTTAATATTTTCGTCTGGTATCACGTTCTAGTCGGCGGTCAGGACGACCTCGATTTGTATTTTTTGGATGTAGGCCAAGGAGATAGCAGTCTCGTTGTGCTCCCCGAAGGCGCAAAGGTTTTAATAGATGGGGGTCCTGACAAAAGCGTCCTATTTCCACTTTCCGAAGCCCTTCCGAAAACTG
>MGLN01000138.1:663-1942 GCA_001796045.1 Caulobacterales bacterium RIFOXYB1_FULL_67_16
CTCGATCACATGCTTGTGCTCGTCCAGATCCATGCTGGCGCCCTCGCCCGTCGTGCCCACGGGCACCAGGCCGCCGACGCCTGCGGCGATCTGCCGCTCGATCAGCGCGGCGAATGCGGCTTCGTCCACGTTTCCGTCATGAAGTGGTGTGATCAGGGCGGTGATCACGCCCTTGAACAAGGGGGCGGTCATGGAACTGGCGAACCTGCGTGGGGAGGGGTCTGGACGAATGCCCAGAACCGCTGTCTTGAAAGCGCGGGACGTTAGGTCGCCGGCGGCCTCGCCGCAACCGGGATGAATGAGAACAGGAAAGATCATGATCGCGACCAGCCTGGCGGCGGCCCTCGCCGTCCTCGCCCCGACTCCTCAGGACGCCGGAATTGGTCAGCCTGTTCCCTATTCCGCCGTCTCCCCGTCCGTACCCGGCTATACGGCCACCTACCAGGGCCGGGTGCTGAATGATCAGGACACCGCCCTGTTTCGTCAGGGACTGGCCGCGGCTCGCGCCCGCGACGTCTCCGGCGCCCGGTCGGCCGTCTCTCAGTTGCGCGACCCAACGGCGCGCAAGCTGGTGGAATGGGCCCTCATCGACACCTCGGGCGAGCAGCTTTCCTATGCCGAACTGGCCCAGGCCGATTCGGCGCTGGCCGGCTGGCCCCGCGTCGAGTCGCGGCGCAGCGCGGCGGAAAAGGCCCTCGACCTGTCCGGCGCCGGCCCCGATGCGGCCCTGGCTCTGTTCGCCGAGCGGCCGCCCACGACGGTGGAGGGCGCGATCGCCTACGCCTCCGCCCTGGAACAACGCGGCCGTCGCGACGAGGCCCAGGCCCTGATCCGCGACTGGTGGCGCACCCGATCCTTCGACGAAGCCCCCCAGAGCCGCATCCTGGCGCGCTGGGGCGGATTTCTCACACCGGCCGACCACGAGACCCGGCTGAACCTGCTGCTGCTCGGTCCCCACGGTCCGGCGACGCGCGCCATGATCGGCCTGGTCTCGCCGGAACGGGCCGCCGTCGCCAATGCGGTGATGAGCCTGCGCACGGCCTACAGCCCCGACGCCCTTGTCGCGACCCTGACGCCGGCCCAGGCCGCCGATCCCGCCGTGGTCCTGGAGCGGGTCCGCATTCTGCGCTCCCAGAACCGCCAGTCGGAGGCCTTCCCCCTCCTCGCCTATCTGCCGCCCGCGCCCGGCCACACGCCCGGCGACAACACGCTCTGGACCGAGCGCCGCAACTATTATCTCGACGCTCTGCAGCAGGGGAACTGGCGCGCCGCCTATGAC
>MGLN01000138.1:2025-5851 GCA_001796045.1 Caulobacterales bacterium RIFOXYB1_FULL_67_16
GAACCAGCCCGAGGTCGCCGCCCGCCATTTCGAGGCCCTGCGCACCGCCTCCTCCACCCCTATCACCCAGGGCCGCGCCTACTACTGGCTGGGCCGGGCCGCCGAGGCGCGGGGCGAACGCGACGCCGCCCTGAACTACTACCGCAACGGCGCCCAGCACTGGCAGACCTTCTACGGCC
This sequence comes from Caulobacterales bacterium RIFOXYB1_FULL_67_16, assembly GCA_001796045.1. Classification (GTDB taxonomy): domain Bacteria; phylum Pseudomonadota; class Alphaproteobacteria; order Caulobacterales; family Caulobacteraceae; genus Brevundimonas. Next base: position 2,205 of record MGLN01000138.1, read on the forward strand.
AGCTGTCCGCCGAAAAGGCCGGGATAACCACCCTGACCCTGCCCGGCGAACCGGCCCCCACGCCCGACGACGTCGCCCGGTTCGAGAACAACGAACTGGTCCGCGCCACCCGCATCCTGGGCGAGACCGGCGAGACCAGCCTGCTTCGGGTCTTCGCCTACCAGCTGGACAACGACCTGCCGACCATCGAGGACCTGGCCCTGCTGATGGATCTGTCGCGGGGCTATGGCGAAGGCTTCACCGCCATGATGGTGGGCCGCGCCGCCAGCCAGCGCGGCTTCGTCCTGCCCGAACGCATGTATCCGGTCCGCGTCCCGCGCCAGGTCGCCGGCGCCGCCCCGCTGGAGTTCACCCAGGCCATCACCCGCCAGGAATCCAGCTTCGACCCCCGCGCCCGCTCGGGGGCCGATGCGCGCGGCATGATGCAGTTCCTGCCCGCCACCGCCTCCGGCGTGGCCCGACGCCTGGGCATGGGCTTCTCGGCCGAGCAACTTTGGGATCCGGACTACAACATGACCCTGGGCAGCTATCACCTGGGCGAGCTGATGGCGGCCAACAACGGCTCCATGCTGCTGGCGACGGTCGGCTACAACGCCGGCCCGGCCCGGCCAAACCAGTGGATCGCCCGCTGCGGCGACCCGCGCGGCGACGCCAACGCCGCCATCGACTTCATCGAATGCGCGCCCTTCACCGAGACGCGCAACTATATGATGCGGGTGATGGAGAATATGGCGGTCTACAAGGCCCGGCTGAACGGCGGCTCGGCGCCCCTGACGCCTTCGGCCGACATCGCTCGCGGCGCGGCCGCCGGCCCGCGCCCCTACGCCGCCTACTGAGCCCGGCGGGCCGCCAGCAGCGGCCCGTCCGGTCCCGGGATCCACTGGCCGTCCAGGCCGAACACCCGACGCAGCACCTCGGGCTCCAGCGCCTCCATCGGCGGCGCCTGGGCCACGATCTGCCCCTGATCCATGACCGCCACGCCGTCGGCGAAGGCCGCCGCAAGGGTCAGGTCGTGCAGGCTGACCAGGACGGCCGCCCCGCCGTCGGCGCGGGCGCGCAACCGCTCCAGCACCAGGCGTTGGGCGTCCGGATCCAGCCCCGCGATCGGTTCGTCCGCCAGCAGCAGGCGCGCCTCGCTGGTCAGGACGCGCGCGAGCAGCACCCGCGCCCGCTCCCCACCCGACATCTCCGCCACGCCACGATCCGCCAGGTGGGCGACCCCGACTTCGGCCAGGGCCGCCTCCGCCCGGGTCAGGGCTTCCGGCCCCGACAGGAAGGGCGCGCCTAAAGCCGCCACCTCCACCGCGGGCAGGTTCCAGGCGATCCGTCGCTCCTGCGGCAGATAGGCGACCCGCTTCGCCCGTTCTCGCGGGGAAAGGGTCGCGACGTCGTCGCCGTTCAGCCGCGCCACGCCGCCGTCCAGCGTCAACAGTCCGGCGAACGCCTTGATCAGGCTGGATTTGCCCGCCCCGTTGGGACCGACCAGAGCGACCAGTTGGCCGTGCTCGACCTGCACCTCCGCCCCGTCCAGCACCTTGCGCCCGCCGAGCATCGCGTCGGCGTCCCACATCGTCAGAGGCGCGATCACAGTCGCCACTCCCGCGCCGCCCGCCAGGCGATCAGGGCGAACAGGGGCGCGCCGATCAGGGCCGTGAACACCCCCAGTTTCAGCTCCTGATCCGTCGGCGTCAGCCGCGCCGCCAGATCGGCGACCACCAGCATCAGTCCTCCGGCCAGGGCCGAGGGCGCCAGGATCCGCCCCGCGTCCCCGCGCACCGCCGCCCGCACCAGATGGGGCGCCGCCAGCCCGACGAAACCGATCACGCCGGCGACCGCCACCGCCGCCCCGGTCGCCACCGCCGCTGCGATCAGGGCGAAGCCTCTCAGCCGCCCCATGGAAAGCCCCGAGGTCGCGGCCGCCTCTTCGCCCAGGGTCAGCATCCGCAAACCCGGCGCCGACAGGGCCGCGAACACGGCCGCGACCGCCACGGCCGGGGCGACCCAGGCCACGTCGATCCAGCTGCGGTTCTGCACCGATCCCAGCAGCCAGGCCATGACCTCGGCCTGGGCGATGGGCGACGGCGACAGGTTGAAGATCAGGGCCGTCGCCGCCCCCGCGAAACTGGACAGGGCCACCCCGAAAAGGATCAGCGCCTCGGGCGCCCGCACCAGCCCGGCCGCAGCGATCAACAGGGCTCCCGCCACGGCGGCGCCGGCCAGGGCCGACATCTCCACCAAGCCCGGCACGCCCGCGCCGCCCAGGACGATGGCCAGGGCCGCCCCTAGGGCCGCCGTCGCCGACACCCCCAGCACCCCGGGATCCGCCAGCGGATTGCGGAGAAGACCCTGCATCACCGCCCCCGCCAGCCCCAACGCCGCCCCGACCAGCAGGGCGCAGATCGCGCGCGGCGCCCGCACCTGCCAAAGCACTTCCCACGGTCCCGACGACGGATCGCCGAAGGCCGCCGCATACTGGGCGGCGTCGAACCCTGTCTCGCCGAAGAGGACAGCGGCCGCCACGGCCGCCGCGCCGAGCAGGCCCAGGATCAGGCACAGGCGAACCGTCCGGCTCATGGCCGACCCTTCGCCATCATCTCGACCCCGTCCGCCGCGAACCACGCAGGACAGGTCAGGACCGCGGCGGGCAGTTTCGCCGCCGTTCGACCCCGCGCAGCCTGCTTCACCACGGGGTGGCGCCCCGCCCCGCGCCAGTCCGCCCTCAGCTGGTCGAAGAAGCCCAGAACGAACCGGATGGGGGGCTCCAGGGCGATCCGCTCGACGCTGATCGCGCCGAAGCCGGGCGCGGTCGTCAGGTTGCGAAAGCCTGCGGCCTGCATCATCGCGTCGATAAGCGTGCCCGGCCCGGACGTATAGCCGCCCGAGGTCAGATAGACCGCGCCCGGCCTCGCGCGCCCGGCAGGCGGCGCCGCGCGATCCAGCCTGGCTTGCATGGCCCGCTCCAGCCGCGCCCCCCGCTCGACCTGGCCCAGCCCTTGCGCGGCGGCGCGGATATTGGCTCGCACCCCGTCGAAATCGGTCGCATCCCCGATCACGACGACCTTGGCCCCGCGCCGCTCGAGCGCCGCCAGCAGTCGGGGTTCGCCGCCCCAGTAGCGCACGACCACGTCGGGCCTGAACCCGACCGCCGCCTCCAGCGTGGGGCGCAGCCGCCTGCGTCCGGCGGCCTCGCGCCGCAGCCAGGCGTCGGGATCGTCGGCGCGCGGCGATAGGGCCAGGTCGGCGTCCGGCGCCAGGGCCAGGACATACTGGTCGGCGCACTGGTCCAGCGACATCACCTTGAGCGGCCGCGCCTCGACGGCTCCAGCGGCCGCCAGGGCGGCGAGCGTCGCCGCCCCCCCCCCGAACCGCCTCACGGCTTCAACAGACCGGCGAAGACCGCGTCCAGGGTCGTCTTCACCAGAACCTCGCGCTCGGCCCAGGGGAAGTAGGGCTTGGTGATCATCAGGGAGACGACGCCATGGGTCGCCGCCCAGATCGACTGGGCGATGGTGCGCGGATCCCCCTTCATCCGCCCTTCGGCCACCGCCTCGGCGACCAGTTGTTCGAAGGCCGAAAACACGCCCGCCCCCAGTTCCTGCGACAGGCTCTGGGCCCCCTCGCGCGCCTCGCTGGGCCGGGTCAGATAG
>MGLN01000138.1:5936-7396 GCA_001796045.1 Caulobacterales bacterium RIFOXYB1_FULL_67_16
GAAGATCCGCTCGGCGGCCGCCAGGATCTCCCCCCGTCGCGAGTGACCTTCGCCCTTGGGTTTGCGGCTGGAACGCGAGGATGGCGACACGAGGGACAAGGGCGACTCCGGATCAGGTTGCCGCTGAATAGCGACAATCTGTCACCGACGCCAACAGGCCTCGCATAACACGGTTGCGTTAGACGGACATTCTGGGTTGTATTGCTTCCGGGCGGGGGCGATCGGCGATGACGAAGACCGGACTGGGGCGCACAGGCGCGGCGCGGCGCACGCCGACGCTCTGGCAGGGGCTGGTTCTCCTCCTGCTTCTGGGCGTGCTGGCTGCGGGCTTGATCTGTTGGCCCCGCGCCACCCTGGTCGCCTGGGTCGTGGCCCTGCAGGCCGGCTTCGTCGCCGGCGCCGCCTGGCGCGCCGTCCTGGCCGCCGCCAGTCTCCGACGCCCGGCGTCGCCGCCCATGCCCCGGCGCTGGCCCCGCTACACCCTGCTCGCCGCCCTCCACGACGAGGCGGCGGTCGTTCCCCAGCTGATCCGCAACCTGTCCCGCATCGACTATCCCCGCCGCCAGCTCGAAGGCTTTCTGGTTCTGGAGGCCCACGACCGCGCCACCCTGGCGGCCGCCCAGGCGACGCCGCGCCCCGACTGGTTGAAAATCCTCGTGGTTCCCCCCGGCGCGCCCCAGACCAAGCCCCGCGCCCTGAACCACGCCCTGTCCGTCGCCACGGGGCAGTTCCTGACCATCTATGACGCCGAAGATGCGCCCGATCCCGGCCAGTTGCGCGAGGCCGCCGCCCGCTTCGCCGCCGATCCGAAACTGGGCTGTCTCCAGGCGCCGCTGCGCATCCGCCGGGGCGGCGCCGGCCTGACCCGCTTCCTCGACCGTCAGTTCGCCTTCGAATATGCGGCCCTGTTCGAGGTCAATCTGCCCGGCATGGCGCGGCTCAACCTGCCCTTTCCACTCGGCGGCACCAGCAATCACCTGCGCGCCGCCGCCCTGCGCGGCGTCGGCGGCTGGGATGCGCACAATGTCACTGAGGACGCCGATCTCGGATTTCGGCTGTGGTCGGCCGGCTGGCGGCTGGGCGTTCTGGAGCGGCCGACCTGGGAGACTCCGCCCGGCGGGCTCGAACACTGGCTCCCGCAACGGACCCGCTGGCTGAAGGGCTATATGCAGACCTGGGGCGTCCATACCCGCGCGCCCCTGGCCCTGGGCCGACGCGGTCTCCTGTCCCTGGTCATGACCCTGGGCGCCGCCGTGGTCTCCGCCGCCTGTCACGCCCCGACCCTGGCCTGGTTCGCCTCGGCCCTGCTGGTCGGGCTCCACGCCGGGATCGCGCCCGAGACGCCCCTGGCCTCCTGCGCCGTCCTGGCCGTCGGGATCATCGCGGCCTGGATGGGCTGCGCCGTCGGCGCGCGGCGCGCGGGGCTGGACTACAGGCTGAGCGACATGCTGGCCGCTCCC
>MGLN01000138.1:7407-11484 GCA_001796045.1 Caulobacterales bacterium RIFOXYB1_FULL_67_16
CGAGATCGAATACAGCCCGGTCGTCGCGCGGGACTCTGGACGCGAGGCCGCCTGACCGCCTATCAGCCGCAGGATGGCGCCCCTGCTCTCCCCAACCCCCGAAACCCTGGTGACCCGCGGCTGGTCCGACTACGCCCTGCTGGACTCCGGCGACGGTCGGAAGCTGGAACGCTACGGTCCCTATACGGTGGTCCGGCCCGAGCCCCAGTGCTTCTGGTCCCCGCGCGACCCGGCCGCCTTCGACCAGGCCACGGCCGCCTTCGATCCTCAGCAGGAGGAGGAAGACTCCGGTCGCTGGCGTTTCGACCGCCACGGCCCTGTCGACGCCTTCCCCCTGAAATGGCGCGAGGTGAAGTTCACGGGCCGCTTCACGCCTTTCCGCCATCTCGCCTTCTTCCCCGAACAGGCCGCCAACTGGGACTGGCTGGACGCCCGCGTGCGCGCCTTCACGCACGATGCCGGCCGGGCCCCGAAGATCCTGAACCTGTTCGGCTACACCGGCGTCGCCAGCCTGGCCTGCGCCGCCGCCGGGGCCGAGGTCACCCACGTCGACGCTTCCAAGAAATCAGTCAACTACGCCCGCGAGAACGCCGAACAGTCCGGCCTGTCCGACCGCCCGATCCGCTGGATCGTCGAGGACGCCCGCAAATACGTGGCCCGCGAGGTCCGGCGCGGCTCCAAATACGACGGAATCATTCTGGACCCGCCCAAGTACGGACGCGGCCCGACCGGCGAGGTCTGGCGCCTGTTCGAGGACATGCCGGCCCTGCTGAAGGATTGCGCCGCCCTGTTGTCCGACGAGGCCGATTTCCTGTTGCTGAACGCCTACGCCGCCCGCATCTCCGGCCTGTCCCTGGCCCATCTGATGGCCGAAGCCCTGCCGGATCGCGGCGGCCGCATCGACTGGGGCGAACTGGCCCTGTCCGAAGACGGCCCGGACGCCCGCGCCATCGGCCTGTCCTTCTTCGCCCGGTGGAGCCGATGAGCGCGCACGACACCCACCGCGTCATCACCTCCCTGACCAATGACACGGTCAAGGCCGTCCGCGCCCTCCACATGCGCAAGGAGCGGGACAACACCGGGACCTTCCTGGCCGAGGGGCTGAAATTCATCGGCGAGGCCCTGGATCTGGGCCGCGCGCCGCGCCTGCTGCTGGTCGGCGAGGACGCCCGTCCGCACCCCCTGCTGGACCGGGCCAAGGCCGAGACGCGCAAGGCCGGGGGCGACATCGTGGTCGTCACCCACGCCATCCTCGAAAAGATCAGCCGCCGCGACAATCCGCAAACCGTCCTGGGCGTCTTCGATCAGGTCTACGCGCCGCTGGACAGCCTGGATCCGGCCTCCGCCCCCTGCTGGGTCGCCCTGGAGCAGGTGCGCGATCCCGGCAATCTCGGCACCATCATCCGCACCGCCGACGCGGCCGGCTGCGGCGGCGTCATCCTGATCGGCGACTGCGTCGATCCCTATTCGGTCGAGGCGGTGCGCGCGACCATGGGCTCGGTCTTCGCCGTCTCCATCACCAAGACCGACCCCGAGGCCTTTCTGGCCTGGCGCCGGACTTGGCCCGGCAGCGTCGTCGGCACCCGGCTGGACGCCAAGGTCAGCCACCGCTCGGCGGTGATGCAGAAGCCGTCGCTGATCCTGATGGGCAACGAACAGGCCGGGTTGACCGACCAATTGGCCGCCGCCTGCGACGTCAACGTCAAGATCCCGATGCGCGGCCGGGCCGACAGCCTGAACCTGGCCATAGCGACCGGGATCATGGTCTATGCGGCGACGGACGAAGCCTAGAGTTCCGTCTCAGGGCTGACCCGCCCCATGCCCCACAGGGCCAGGATGGTCACCACCGCCGACAGGGCCAGATAGCCGCCGACGGCCGCCAGCCCATAGGTCCTCGCCAGCCAGGTCGCCAGATAGGGCGCCAGCGACGCCCCCACGATCCCCGCCAGATTGAAGGCCATGGACGCCCCCGTATAGCGGACGGCCGTCGGGAAGGGCCGCGCCATGGCCGCGCCGATCGGGCCGTAGGTGCATCCCATCAGGGCGAAGCCCAGGGCGAAGAAGATCAGCAACCCCGTCAGCCCCGCTCCGAACAGGGGTGCGAACAGACCGCCGAACAGGGCGATCCCGACCGAAGAGGCGATCAGCACCCTGGTCTGGCCGAACTTGTCCGCCAGCAGGGCCGTCACAGGGATAAAGGCGGCGAAGAACAGCACCCCGATCAGCTGGACCGGCAGGACCTCGCCGCGCTCAAGCCCCATCCCCGTCGTCGCCCATCCCAGGGCGAAGACGGTCATCAGATAAAAGAGGGTGAAGGTCGTCACCCCGCTGAACGTCCCCAGGAACAGGGCCGCCTTGTGCTGGCCGAACAGGGTCACGGCCGGCGCCTTGACCCGCTCCTTGCGATCCATCGCCGTCTGGAACTCCGGGGTCTCGGTGATCTTCAACCGCACCCACAGACCGACAAAGACCAGGACCGCGCTGGCCAGGAAGGGCAAGCGCCAGCCCCAGGTCTCGAACTGGGCCTCGCTCATCGTCGAGGTCAGGACGATGAAGGCGCCCGTCGACAGGATGAAGCCGATCGGCGCCCCCAGTTGCGGGAACATGCCGAACCAGGCCTTCTTGCCCGGAGGCGCATTCTCGGTGGCCAGAAGCACGGCCCCGCCCCATTCGCCGCCCAGGCCCAGCCCCTGGCCGAACCGGCAGAGGGCCAGCAGCAGGGGCGCGATGATCCCGACCGAGGCATGGGTCGGGAGCAAGCCGATGGCCACGGTCGAGAGCCCCATGGTCATCAGGGCCGCCACCAGGGTCGCCTTGCGCCCCACCCGGTCCCCGAAATGCCCGAAGGCCAGGGCGCCGATCGGCCGGGCGAAGAAGGCGATGGAGAAGGTGGCGAAGGACGACAGCATGGCCGTCGTCGGATCCCCGCCGGGGAAGAACAGCCGCGGAAACACCAGCACCGCCGCCGTGGCGTAGATGTAAAAGTCGTAGAATTCGATCGTCGTGCCGATCAGGCTGGCGAACAGAACTCGCGCCTTGCCGGCCGTGGGCGAGATGATCCTGGCGTTCGACACGATTTCGTCCCCGGTTGGCGCACGGCGGGCGCGCCTGACCATATCGCGTCATCTACCCCCGCTGAAAAGCCTCAACCTGCGGGCGACGGTCGTCCCATGGTCCAGTTCGCCTGCATCCGCACGACCGGGTTGGGCGCGCACCAGATTTCTCCGGTCTCGGTAATGGCCGTCACCCAGATCAGATTATGCTCCTGACCATAGTCGATGACGGCGATGGCGAACCCCTTGCCGCGATCCTGCACGGTCACGGGCAGCGGAGGGTCGAGTTGAGTGAAGGCCATGAAGCGTCCTCTGCGAGAGTGGCTCAACGCAGCGTTTGCCGCCCGGTTGCAGCCGCTTGGGACTGGATTCGACGCTTCACGTCCCGCGCGGCTTGGCCCGGTTGGTCGCCTGGGCTTCGGCCGGGTTCTCGGGCCAGGGATGGCGCGGATAACGCCCCCGCATCTCCGACCGCACCGCCGCCCAGGAGCCCGCCCAGAATCCGGGCAGGTCCCGGGTCACCTGCACCGGCCGCCGCGCCGGCGACAGCAGGGCCAGGGTCAGCGGAACCCGTCCGCCGCCGACCGTCGGATGGGTCTTCACGCCGAACAGCTCCTGAACGCGGATCTCAACGCGCGGTCCGCCCTCGGCGCCGTAGTCGATGCCCGCCGACCCCAACGGCGTCGTCAGTCGCGGCGGCGCCAGTTCGTCCAGCCTGCGTTGCAGATCCCAGGGGATCAGCCCCCGCAAGGCGTCCGCCAGCCTGCCGTCGCCGATCGCCCCCAGCGACTTCGCGCCCTCCAGCACCGGCCACAGCCAGTCCTCGCGCGCCGCCATGAGACCTTCGTCCGACACATCGGGCCAGGCCGGGTCCAGCCCGTGCAGAAAGGCCAAACGCGCCCGCAGGGCCGAAGCCTGCTCGCCCCAGTGCAGGGCGCCGATCCCCTCCCCCTCGACCTCGGCCTTCAGCACGGCCGACAGCTGGCTCGCGTCGGGCGTCCCGATCACCTTCTCATCCAGAACG
>MGLN01000138.1:11660-12173 GCA_001796045.1 Caulobacterales bacterium RIFOXYB1_FULL_67_16
CGACCATGGCCCCGCGCCCGCTGGCCAGCAGCATCTCGCCGGCCTTGCCCCGCATCCGCGCGATCCGTTCGGGGAAGGCCTCGGCCAGCAGCAGTCCCTCATCGACCGACCCGCCCGCGCCGCCGCCCGCCGCCCGAGCCCAGCGCTCAGCCAGTTTCAACGCATCCCGCGCCCGCGGCGACCGGTCCCGCTCCAGGCCGACCAGCCGTTCGTGCAGATCCACGTTCGATCCGCCCAATCCCGGCTCGCTCAGCACCGCCGCGATCCGCGCGCCCGTCATGGCGTCGTGCCCGTCCGAGGCCACGGCGACCATATGGGCCAGGCGCGGCGACAGGGGGATGCGTGTCAGCCGCCGCCCGTGATCGGTCAACCCGCCCTCCGCATCCAGCGCCCCCAGCCGCGTCAGCACCTTGCGCGCCTCGGCCAGGGCTCCGGCCGGCGGCGGGTCCAGCAGGGCCAACCCCTCGACCGACCGCGCCCCCCATCGCGCCAGGTCCAGCGCCAGGTCGGTCA
>MGLN01000138.1:12193-12451 GCA_001796045.1 Caulobacterales bacterium RIFOXYB1_FULL_67_16
GGCCGCTGATGCGGGACAAGGCCGCGCGTCTGTTCCTCGTCCCACAGCCGATAGCAGACGCCCGGTTCGGTGCGTCCCGCCCGTCCCCGTCGCTGCTCAGCCGACGACCGGCTGACCCGAACCGTGGCCAGCCGGGTCAGGCCGCTGGACGGCTCGAACCGAGGCACGCGCGACAGGCCGCCGTCCACCACCACCCGCACCCCGTCGATCGTCAGGCTCGTCTCCGCAACCGAGGTCGCCAGCACCAGCTTGCGCCGC
>MGLN01000138.1:12580-18818 GCA_001796045.1 Caulobacterales bacterium RIFOXYB1_FULL_67_16
TGCCCCGGCAGGAAGGCCAGCACCGACCCCGTCTCTTCGCCCAGGGCCGCCAGACAGGCCCGCGCCATCGCCTCCTCGAACCGCTCGGTCGGATTGCGGCCCAGATAACGGGTCTCGACCGGATAAACCCGGCCCTCCGCCTCGATCACCGGCGCGCCGTCCAGCAACCGCGACACCCCCGCCACATCCAGGGTGGCCGACATCACCAGCAGCCGCAGATCCTCCCGCAGCGCCCCTTGGGTCTCCCGCGCCAGCGCCAGGCCCAGGTCGGCGTCCAGGCTGCGTTCATGGAATTCGTCGAACAGGACCGCCCCCACCCCGTCCAAAGCCGGGTCGTCCAGGATCATCCGGGTGAAGACCCCTTCGGTGATCACCTCGATCCGCGTCTTCGGCCCGATCCGGCTCTGCAGCCGGGTGCGATAGCCGACCGTTCCGCCCGCTTCCTGGCCCAGGGTGGCCGCCATACGGTCGGCGGCGGCCCGTGCGGCGATACGGCGCGGCTCCAGCACAAGCACCCGTCCGTCGCCCAGCCAGGCCTGGTCCAGCAGGGCCAGGGGCACGACCGTGGTCTTTCCCGCCCCCGGCGGGGCGGCCAAAACCGCCGTATTTCCGTTTGCAAGGGCGGATTTCAGCGGGTCGAGGACGGCGTGGATCGGCAACATGACCCGCCTCTAACCTGATGCGCCCCCGATGCGCCACGATCACGAAAGCGTCGCGAGCGCTTAACCCCGCCGTCATGCGCGTTGCACGGCCCGCATTCCGCCGCTAGCGTCCCCGCCGACGCGGCCAGAGGGCCGCCGTAAAACGTGGGGGTATTCTATGTGGCGCGTTAAGTCGCTCGACGCGATTCTGGCCACGGCCGAGAAGAAGTCGCTTCATCGGTCGCTCGGACCTGTTCAACTGACCTTGCTCGGCATCGGCGCCATCATCGGCACCGGCATCTTCGTTCTGACGGCTGCGGCCTCTCAGAAGGCCGGCCCCGGCATGATGGTCAGCTTCGTCATCGCCGGCGCGGTCTGCGCGGTGGCGGCGCTCTGCTATTCGGAACTGGCGGCCATGGCCCCGGTCTCCGGCTCGGCCTACACCTATACTTACGCCGTCATGGGCGAGCTGCTCGCCTGGTGCGTCGGCTGGGCCCTGATCCTCGAGTACGCCGTGGCGGCCTCGGCCGTGTCGGTGGGCTGGTCCGGCTATGTGCTGGGCCTGATAGAGAACGGGTTTGGATTCGACTTCCCGGATCTCTTATCCGCCGGACCGACCTGGAGCATGAACGGCTTCATCCCGACGCCGGACTTCTCGGTTGGGATCGTCAACATCCCCGCCATCATCGTCGCCCTTGCCGTGACCGGCCTGCTGATCCTGGGCACCACGGAATCGGCCCGCGTCAACGCCATCCTGGTGGCGATCAAGGTCGCGGCCCTGACGGTCTTCATCGTCCTGACCCTGCCGGTTATCGACACCGCCAACCTGTCGCCCTTCGCGCCCAACGGCCTGTTCGGCGCCTATTCGGGCATGGGCATCGTCGGGGCCGCCGCCTCGATCTTCTTCGCCTATGTCGGCTTCGACGCCGTCTCCACCGCCGCTGAAGAAACCAAGAACCCGCAACGCAATGTGCCGATCGGCCTGATCGGCTCCCTGGCCTTCTGCACCGTCTTCTATCTGCTGGTCGCCCTCGGCGCGGCCGGCGCTATCGGCGCACAGCCGGTCCTCGGCGCCGCCGGCGAAGCCGTCCAGCCGGGCTCGCCCGCCTTCGTCGCCGCCTGCGCCCTGCCGGCCAACGCCGAAGCCCTGGTCTGCTCGAACGAGGCCCTGGCCCACGTCCTGCGCGTCATCGGCCATCCGCAGGTCGGCAACGCCCTGGGCCTGGCCGCGATGCTGGCCCTGCCGTCGGTCATTCTGATGATGATCTATGGTCAGACCCGCATCTTCTTCGTCATGGCGCGTGACGGCCTGCTGCCGGAAGGCCTGACCAAGATGCACAAGCGGTTCAAGACCCCCTACGTGGTGACCCTGTTCACCGGCGTAGCCGTCGCCATCGCCGCCGCCCTCTTCCCGGTGGGTCAGCTGGCCGACATCTCGAACTCGGGCACCCTGTTCGCCTTCTTCATGGTGTCGATCGCGGTCCTTATCCTGCGCAAGACCGATCCCAAGCGGCGCCGTCCGTTCAGGACGCCCCTGGTCTGGATCATCGCGCCCCTGTCGGCCTTCGGCTGCGCCGCCCTGTTCTGGAACCTGCCGCACGACGCCAAGATGGTCCTGCCCATCTGGGGCGCCGTGGGTCTGGTGATCTATTTCGCCTACGGCTTCCGTAAGAGCCACGTCGCCCGCGGCCTGGTCGAGGTCCCGGAACTGTCGGCCGACGCCCCGGTCGGCCCGGTCCCGCCCATGCCGGGCGCCCCGGCCCCCGGCTCCAAGGAAGAACGCGACTGATGCAAAGAAGGCCGGGGTCAACGCCCCGGCCTTTTTCTTCGCCGCAAGCGAAACAGAGGCGCGCCAACGGGCCTCAGCCAGCGCCACGCGCGATTGGCCTCAAGCAGCGCGAAGCGCGATAGGCCCCCTAAAAAGACAAAAAGGCCCGGGATCGCTCCCGGGCCTTTTGCTTGGTGCGGATGAGAGGACTCGAACCTCCACGCCTCACGGCGCTGGAACCTAAATCCAGTGCGTCTACCAGTTCCGCCACATCCGCAGGGGCAGGCAGTGGGCTCTAGAGGGCGGCGCCTCGCCTGACAAGAGGCCAGGCGACCTTCACCGCCGCCCGGCCACCAGTTCGTTGCGGATGGTTCGCCCGAGCGGGTCCCGCGCCTGCCAGCTGTCGCCGATGTCGGCCTCGACCATGCGGCTGCAGAAGCGCGGCAGAATCTGGCGAGGACGAAAGCCCGTCAGGCAGATCTTGTCGCCCTCCCGGCTCCAGCGCGCGCTCAGCTGACGCCCGTCCGAGAACTGCGAGCTGTAGCGCCCGTCCGGTTCGAAGAAATGTTTCACCCACTGGCCGTTGGGATAGTGGGAGACGATCGTATTGCCGAACGCCTCCGCCATGTCCGCCCGCGCCGGCGCACCCGCCAGAACGACGCCCATGACCAAACCGCAGCCGATCCCGATGATCCGCATCCTCACCCCCTGACTCTCCCGCCTCGGACTATTACCGTCCGTTAAGATTTGGCAAGGCGGGAGGGTTCCGGAGTTGCGGTCTCAGCCGTTGCCGCGACGGCCCGATTCGAACAGGAACCAGACCCGCTTCTCGGTCTCGTCGACCCAGTTCTCCAGCAGGCTGGCGGTGGCGATGTCGCCGTGGGCGTCGCACAGGTCATGGACCTCGCGCATCCGGCCGACCAGATCGTTGTTGTCGTCCCTCAACTCGGCCAGCATGTCCAACGGATCGACATAGTCGGCGTCATTGTCGCTGACCCGCGTTTCGCGCGCGATCTGGCCGATGGAGCGCAGGGTGGTCCCGCCGATCTTGCGCGCCCGCTCCGCGATCAGATCCGTCATGGCCAGCAACTCGGCAGACTGCTCGTCCAGCATCAGGTGATAGTCCCGGAAATGCGGCCCCGAGACGTGCCAGTGGAAATTCTTGGTCTTGATATACAGGGCGAAGACATCGGCCAGCAGGCCGGTCAGGGCCGCCGAAATCTCGCGCGTCGCCTGTTCCGACAGGCTCGTGGGGGTTCTGAGCGGCGCCAGGCGTTTTTCCCGTGCGGTGGCCATGGTCGGTCTCCTCTGCTGCGACCTATGGTCAAGCTAGGCATGGGCCCGACGCGGCGAAACCCCCGTCTACGGGTTTTCCACGCAACCTCTACATGATCCGTATACCGCGACGGCCTCATAACGGGAAATCTGAGCCTGTCTCGAGGGGGCCGACGTCGGCCAACAGTCATGCGTTACGACATCTGCAGTCGCCAATGGGACGACGCGGGCCGGCCGGTTCGGCATATTTCGCTGGCCCAGGGTCAGTTCGCCGTGTCCGACGACCCCGACGCCGTAATCACCACCGTGCTCGGCTCCTGCGTCGCCGCCTGTCTGCGCGACCCGGTCCGGGGGATCGGCGGCATGAACCATTTCGTCCTGCCCGACTCGCCCACGCCCTCGGCCGACACGGCCGAGTCGGCGCGCTACGGCGCCGTCCTGATGCCGCAGCTGCTGGACGCCCTGCTGGCCCAGGGCGCCCGATCCTCGCGGCTGGAGGCCCTGGTCCTGGGCGGCGCCAGCCCCTCCGGCTCCTACTACAATGTGGGCCAGCGCAATCTCGCCTTCGCCCGCGCCTTCCTGGCCGAGCGCGGCGTCAAGGTTCTGAAAACGCCCGAGGTCAGCCCCGCCGGCTGCCGCATCGAATTTTGGCCCGCCTCCGGCCGATTGAAACAGACCCCCGTCGGCCATGCCGATAGACGCTCAGACGGCTGATCTTGAAGGGAAGGCGGTGGCTGGGGAACTAGGACTCGAACCTAGAATGACGGTACCAAAAACCGGAGTGTTACCATTACACCATTCCCCAGCAGGTCCGGCGTCCGCTGCACTCTCGTGCGGCGGAGGCGGTCAGATAGGCCAAACCGTTTTCGGATGCAACACCCTCTTTCGGGACAAATTTCGTTGCCGGCGCAGAAGGTCGAAATGGACGCTTGCGGCCTCCGAAACCCATGGCTATAAGCCGCGTCCTCACTTCGGGGCGACGCCGCCAGGCCAGCCCCCACGGTCGGAGTGTGGCTCAGCCTGGTAGAGCACTGCGTTCGGGACGCAGGGGTCGGAGGTTCGAATCCTCTCACTCCGACCATTCTCTCTCGTACCTCTAGTGATCGTCACCCTCGGGCTCGACCCGAGGGCCGGCCCGTCCGCCGCATTGCGTCGATAAGGACGCACAGGATGACGAATCTCCCGCATCAGTCGTCGTTCGCCGCCGTCTCGCGCGCCAGACGCGCCACCTCGTTCAGATGCGCGCCCACCGCCTCGATCGGCCGCCGCCCCAGGGCCGCGCGCCGCGCCTTGAGGTCGGGCGAGCCGGCGTCATAGTCCGCCATCAGATCCCGCACGAATCCCCCGCCCTGCACCTCGGCCAGGACCTGATCCATGGCGGCGCGCGATTCGGCGCCGATCACGCGCGGGCCGGTGCGATAGGCCCCGTACTCCGCCGTGTTGGAGATCTTGGCGAAGGCGCCGGCTATGCCGCGCTCGTACATCAGGTCGGTGACCAGCTTGGCCTCGTAGAAACACTCGAACCAGGCCACCTCCGGCGGATAGCCGGCCTCGACCAGTTTCATGAAGGCCGAATCGATCAGTTCGGCGATCCCGCCGCACAGCACCACCTGTTCCCCGAACAGGTCGCTCTCGCACTCGTCCCGCATCGTGGTCTCGAGGATGCCCTTGCGTCCGCACCCCAGGGCCGCCGCATAGGACAGGCCCAGGGCATGGGCCCCGCCCGTGGCGTCCTGATGCACCCCGAGCAGGCAGAAGACCCCCTCCCCGGCCTCGTACAGGTCGCGAATGCGCGGCCCGATCCCCTTGGGCGAGGCCAGGATCACGTCCAGATCGTCGCGAGGCTCCACCAGGCCGAACCGCACCGAGAGGCCGTGGGCGAAGACCAGGGCCGCACCCGGCCGCACGTTCGGCGCCAGTTCGTAGCGCCACAGGTCGCGATGCGCCTCGTCCGAGGTCATGACCGCGACCACCTCCGCCCTCGCCGCCGCCTCGCCCGCCGTCGTCACCGCGAATCCGTCGGCCTCGGCCCGCTCGCGCGTCTTCGATCCGGGCTTCAGTCCCACCACAATGTCGGTCACGCCCGAATCGCGCAGGTTCAGCGCATGGGTCCGCCCCTGGCTGCCGTAGCCGATCATGGCCACGCGCTTGCCGCGGATGATCGAAAGGTCGCAGTCGCGGTCATGGAAGACGGGCAGCGGATTGGCTAGGATCTGGCTCATGGCCGCCTTCATAACCCCATCCGACGTCGTCGCCTTCTGGAAAGAGGCCGGGCCCGACAAGTGGTTCGCCAAGAACGCGGCCTTCGACGCCGCGTTTCGGTCGCGCGGCGAGGATCTGCACCTGTCCGCCGCCCGGCGCGAGCGCGACGCCTGGATCGAGGCCCCCGAGACCGCCCTGGCCCTGATGATCCTGCTGGACCAGTATCCGAGGAACAGTTTCCGCGGCACGGCTCACCAGTTCGCCACCGATCCCCTGGCCCTGATGTTCGCGAACCAGGCCGTGGCGCGCGGCTGGCACCTCAAGGTCGCGCCCGAGCTGAAGAACTTCCTCC
>MGLN01000139.1:0-3798 GCA_001796045.1 Caulobacterales bacterium RIFOXYB1_FULL_67_16
GGTCGAGGCCCATGCGGCCGGCGCGGCCCTGATCTCCTCCGGCCGGGGCGGCCTGCGCGAGGCCAGCGGCGACCACGCCCTCTATGTCGACGCGGTCACGCCCGAGACCCTCGCTGCGGCCATGGAGCGTCTGATCCGGGACCCGGAACAACGCCTCGCCCTGGCGCGCGCGGGACAGCGCCATGTGATGGACGCCCATACACCCCGACAACGGGCCGCCGAACTGGAGCAGATCCGAAAAGCCGTCGCCCTGTCGCGACGCCGCTCCGCCGCCTGACGCCCGAAACGACGCACCCGCCCGGCGACGCGGGTGGAAAATCTGTCACATCGGGGCGATAGAGCCAGACTTCAGTTCGGGGACTTTCGATGACCACGCTCGCCCTTTCCCGCCGGTCCATGCTCGCCGCCTTCGGGGGCGGTCTGGCCCTGTCGCCCACCGGCCCCGCCCTCGCCCAGGCCGTCTTCGACGTGAACCCCTTCCGGCTGGGCGTGACGGCCGGCGATCCCCTGCCCGACGGCTTCGTCATCTGGACGCGTCTGGCGCCCGATCCCTTGGCCTACGGCTCCGGCATGCCCAGGGCGCCCGTCGCCGTGAAATGGGAGGTCGCCGCCGATCGCGGCTTCAACACCGTGGTTCGTTCGGGCGAGGCCATCGCCCGGCCCGAGCTGGGCCATTCCGTCCACGTCGAGGTCGAGGGGCTGGAGCCGGCCCGCCCCTATTTCTACCGCTTCCAGTGCGGGACCGAGCGCAGCGGCGTCGGTCGCGCCAAGACAGCGCCCCTGGCCGGCGCCTCGGTCTCGGCCGTCCGCTTCGGCGTCGCCGGCTGCCAGGCCTATGAGAGCGGCTATTACACCGCCCACCGCAAGATGGCGGAAGAGGATCTGGATTTCATCTTCTGCTACGGCGACTACATCTACGAGGGTCGCGGCAACCCCATCTATCAGTCGGGCGCCGGTCCCCAGGACAACACCCGCGTCCACCTGGGCGGCGAGGTCTACAGCCTCGACGACTATCGCCGCCGTTATTCCCAGTACACGATGGATGCGGACCTCCAGGCCTCGCGCGCCTCGGCCGCCTGGTTCTGCACCTATGACGATCACGAGATCGACAACAACTGGGTCGGCGACATCGATCAGGACGGCGCCCCGCCTGAAGTCTTCCTCCTGCGCCGCGCCGCCGCCATGCAGGCCTTCTACGAGTTCATGCCGATGCGGAAGTCGGCCTTCCCGCGCGGCGCAGGCATGCAGGCCTATCGCCGGGCCCAGTACGGCGATCTGCTGGACGTGGCCTTCCTCGACACCCGCCAGTATCGCACGGACCAGCCCTGCGGCGACCGTTTCAACGCCACCTGCCCCGGCATAGAAGCGACGGCGGCCCAAGTGCTGGGCGACGCCCAGGAGGCGTGGCTGCTGACGAACCTCGACCGCTCCAGGGCGAAGTGGAAGGCCCTGGCCCAGCAGATCATGATGATGGATCTGAACCGCAACACCTCGGGCGGCCAGGGAATCAACACCGACAGCTGGGCCGGCTACCGCGTGCCCCGCAACCGCCTGCTGCGCCACATCCGCGACCGCCGTATCGACAATGTCGTGGTCCTGACAGGCGACGAGCATCAGAATTACGCAGGCGGCCTATGGCTGGACGGCAGCCAGCCCGAGGGCGCCCCCATCGCCGTCGAGTTCGTCGCGACCTCGATCAGCTCGGGCGGCAACGGCTCGGACCTCGGTTCAGACTACGACCGCTTCCTCTCGGCCAACCCCCAGCTGAAGTTCCGCAACACCCAGCGCGGCTATCTGGTCTGCGAGGCGACGCCGACCCTCTGGACGACCCAGTTCAAGGTGTTGGACAAGGTCTCGGACCGCTCTGGCGCGCTGACGACCCGTCAGACCTTCGCAATCGAGGCAGGATCGAACACGCTGACGCTGGCGTGACGATCGGAGCAGGTGTTCAAAGAACCGGCACCGCCTGGCTCAACCGTCCGCCGACCCGGATCGGCTCGACCCGCGTCGCCAGCCCCGTCCGGTCGTCCGTCTCCACGAAGACGCCGCACACCGTCGCAGGACCGGACGCGGGCGTATAGCGCCCGCCCGAAATCCGGGTGGTGAAGCGGCGCAGCGGCTCTTCCTTCTCGTTGCCGATGACGCTGTCATAGTCGCAGCAGCCGCCAGCGTCGGTCTGATAGGCCGTGCCGCCGGGCAGGATCTGGCAATCGGCGGTCGGGACATGCGTATGAGTGCCGACCACCAGGCTGGCGCGCCCGTCGCAGAAATGGCCCATGGCCATCTTCTCGCTGGTCGCCTCGCAGTGCATGTCGACGATCACCGCATCGGCCACGGCCCCCAGGGGCGCCGCCGCCAGCTCGCGCTCCACCGCCCCGAACGGATCGTCCATCGGGTCCATATGCACCCGGCCCAGCACATTCATCACCAGGACTGTGCGGCCCGTGTCGGTCTCGAACAGATTGGCCCCGGCGCCCGGCGCATCCATCAGGCGCGGATAGTTGGCCGGCCGGATCAGCCGCGGCTCGCGCACGATATAGGTCAGGGCCTCGCGCTGATCCCACGAGTGATTGCCCAGGGTCAGGCAGTCGGCGCCCGCCATGAACAGCTCGCGCGCCGTATTCTCGGTGATGCCGAACCCGCCGGCGGCGTTCTCAGCATTCACCACCACGAAGTCCAGCTTCAGGTCGCGCTTCAGGCCCGGAAGATGGTCGCTGATCCCGTCACGGCCGGACTTGCCGATGACGTCGCCGAAAAACGCCAGTCTCATTTGACGCCCGGCGCGTTCGGACCCGCAGGCCAGTCTTCGACCCGCAAGCCTTCGACGCGTTCGAACTCGCGCAGATTACCCGTCACCAGGATCAGACCCCGACTACGGGCGTGCCCCGCAATCAGAATGTCGTTTGAACCGATCAATTCGCCGCGCCTTTTCAAATTGGCCTTGATGTCGGCCGCGTGTTCGGCCGCAGCCGCATCGAAATCAAGCACGGTCATCCGCGCCAGCAGTCTTTTGGCCTGTTCTCGCCGCTGCTCGGGCCGGTCGGAAACGGCCGCGCCATATAGAAGCTCCATCGCTACAACTGTCGAAGCCGCAATGGAGTCGGCCGCATCGTTCAGCCGATCCGCCAGGGGCCCGCTCAAAAACGGCCTGTTTCTCAGAATTCGGACACAGACATTGGTGTCCAGGCTGTAACGCAGCATCAGAATTCCACGACGGAATCGTCGATCGGATCTTCAGGCTCGCAGATATCTATGCCGGGCTCGGCCAGAAAATCGGTCCAGACCGCGTCCGCAGGCACCAGCAACAGGCTGCGCCCCTCCTGTATGACGCGCAACTCCTTCACGTCATCCGGAAAGGCCACGGCCTTGGGCAACCGCACCGCCTGCGAGCGATTGGACATGAAGATCGAAGCCTTCAGCGGCGCTTTCCACGGGGCGTTCATTTCGAAATGATGGGGCGAGGCAAGGTATATGTCAACGACATATCCCTCAGAACGCCCGATACCCCGCCTCGGTCAGCACCCCGTGCAGCCGCATGTCGTGCGCCTCCAGGCTCAGCGCCTCCACCGCCTGTCCCGCATAGGCGAGGCCGACCCGGATCACCTCGGGCCGGGCCGCGAAGGTGCGGTCGTAAAAGCCCCCGCCCTGCCCCAGCCGCCCGCCGCTCGCGTCGAAGGCCAAGAGGGGCGCGATGATCAGATCCGGCTCCATCACCTCCGCCAGCGGCAGGGGCGCAGGACAGCCCGCCACGTCCGTCTCCAGCGGCTCGCCCGGCGACCAGCCGCGAAAGACCATGGG
>MGLN01000139.1:4067-5863 GCA_001796045.1 Caulobacterales bacterium RIFOXYB1_FULL_67_16
GCGAAGAAGGGGAAAGGGTTGGCGGCGCCGCAAGAACCGTGAAGGACGTTTAAATCCTCTCGAACCTGGGTAGCCAGGTGGGCTCCATATGCCCAGGCCCTCGAGCCCGGACAGGGACAGATCCCTTCGAGTGAATTAAGGTCGCGAGGAAATGTTGCCTCCGACGTGAGCCGCAGCAGGACCCGCCGTCAAACAAGATAGGCGCTGCGGCCCGCCTTCTCAAGCGGCGCGATCAGATCGCCCGTGATCAGATGGATTGGACGATCTTCTCGATGCGCGCCGCCACGGCGTTCAAGGCCTCGGCCACCCCGTCGCTGATCGGGGGCGAGGGCGCCGCGGCCGGGACGGCCATTCCTCCGGCGGCCAATCGCGCCTCGTGCAGTTCGTCCGACAGGATCAGGGCCGACATCAGGAACAGTCGCAGATCCCCGACATGGCCCACGTCCTGGGCCACCTGGCGCACCTGGTTGTCGAACTGTTTGGCCAGGATGCGAACCCGCTCCTCCTGGCCGTCGGCGCAGCCCACCGCATAGGGGCGGCCGTTCACCTCCACCGTCACCGTCGCCATCAGCGGGCCTCGCCTTGGGTCTCTTCGTCGTCTTCGTCGTCCAGGTCCGGATCGTCCGTCTCGGCCAGAACCAGCACCTCGCGCACGGCCTCGGCCGCCCGGGCCAGGGCCAGCGAAGCCTCCCGCCCCGCCGCTTCCAGCTCGGCCACGCGCGCGGCGTCCGCCCCGTTCGCGACTCCGGACCGGGGCGCGAACAGGTCGTCGTCGGCGATCGCCGGCGCCGAAGCCGGTCGAGCCTTCAGCTCCAGGATCCTGCGTTCCAGATCGGCCAGGGCCCGATCGATGCGGGCCCGTGCGGCCGTGGTGGCGTCTGCCATCGGTCGCTCCTTACAAATTCCGTATAGAACCCGATGACGCGCCGGGGTAAAGCGGCGCGCCCCTGAATTTCCGCTTCCGCCGAAAGGTCTTCCCCCGTGACCGACGTCAAATCCGCCCCCAAGGCCACGCCCCAGCAGATGGCCAACGCCATCCGCGTCCTCGCCATGGACGGCGTCGAGAAGGCCAAGTCGGGCCACCCCGGCATGCCCATGGGCATGGCCGACGTCGCCACCGTCCTGTTTTCGAAGTTTCTGAAGTTCGACGCCAGCCGCCCCGACTGGGCCGACCGCGACCGCTTCATCCTGTCGGCCGGCCACGGCTCGATGCTGATCTACGCGCTTCTGCACCTGACCGGCTACAAGGCCGCGACCAAGGAAGAGCTGTCGAACTTCCGCCAGTGGGGCTCCAGGACCGCCGGCCACCCCGAATACGGCCACATGCCCGGCGTCGAGGTCACCACCGGCCCCCTGGGTCAGGGCCTGGCCACTTCGGTCGGTTTCGCCATGGCCGAGCGTCACCTCGCCGCCAAATACGGCGAGGACCTGGTCGATCACCGCACCTGGGTCATCGCCGGCGACGGCTGCCTGATGGAAGGCGTGTCCCAGGAGGCCATCGCCCTGGCCGGCCGCTACCGTCTGAACAAGCTGACCGTCCTGTGGGACGACAACGAGATCACCATCGACGGCAAGGTCTCCCTGTCCGACGCCACCGACCAGAAGGGCCGCTTCAAGGCCGCCGGCTGGGCGGTCAAGGCCGTCGACGGCCATGACATGGACGCCATCAAAGCCGCCCTGAAGTGGGCGACCCGCCAGGACAAGCCCACCCTGATCGCCTGCAAGACCAAGATCGGCAAGGGCGCCGCCACCATGGAAGGCAGCCACAAGACCCACGGCGCCGCCCTGGGCGCCGC
>MGLN01000140.1:0-861 GCA_001796045.1 Caulobacterales bacterium RIFOXYB1_FULL_67_16
GGCTGAGGGATTAGGCCCTTTGACGCCGGGGCAACCATCGGGTTCCGCCCGAAACGGTGCCAACTCCTGCGGGGTCCTTCGGGCCGCGAGAGATGAGTGGAGCATCGACGAGGCGACGCTCCACGATCTGTCACCGCATCGAGCCTTGCTGAGGCGAGAACGATGCGGACGACGATAGATGACCCTGGCTGAACCCTCCCTGCTCGAAGAGCCCTCCTGTCGGCCCCAGCCGATTTCGACGCCTGTCCGCGAGCGCGGCGGCGCCCGTGACGTGATCGTCCCTATCCCCGCCGACTTCCGCCTCGCCTCGGGCGAGCGCCTGAACCAGCCCACCATCATCGGCCGCCTTCACGGCCGCGCCGGCTCCCCCGTGGTTGTGGTCGCCGGCGGCATCTCGGC
This sequence comes from Caulobacterales bacterium RIFOXYB1_FULL_67_16, assembly GCA_001796045.1. GTDB lineage: Bacteria > Pseudomonadota > Alphaproteobacteria > Caulobacterales > Caulobacteraceae > Brevundimonas. The sequence goes on from MGLN01000140.1 coordinate 400, forward strand.
CGGCCGTTTCGTCCACCGCACCGAGACCAACGGCCTGGGCTGGTGGTCGGGCGCCGTCTCCGTGCGCGGCCCCATCGACCTGTCGCGGCTTCAGGTCCTGGCTGTCGACTTCGCGCCCGGCCAGGAGTTCCAGGACACGCCCGTCACCATCACCACCCACGACCAGGCGCGCCTGCTGGCCCTAGTTCTGAACCATCTGCAGATCGAACGGGTCGCAGCCTTCGTCGGCTGTTCCTACGGCGGCATGGTCGCCCTGGCCTTTGCCGAACTGTATCCCGACTGGGCCGAGCAGCTGATCGTCGTTTCGGCCGCCCACCGCGCCCACCCCCAGGCCACCGCCTGGCGCGGCATCCAGCGTCGCATCCTTCAGTTCGCCGTCGCCGCCGGCCGCCCCGAGGAAGGCGTCGCCCTGGCCCGCGAACTGGCCATGACCACCTATCGCACGGCGGAAGAGTTCAACGA
>MGLN01000140.1:1028-8143 GCA_001796045.1 Caulobacterales bacterium RIFOXYB1_FULL_67_16
CCGTCACCCTGATCGGCTTCACCTCCGACCGGCTGGTGCCGATCGACGACATCCGCGAACTGGCCGCGCGGTTGCCGACCCTGTGGCGCTTCGTCGAGGCGCCCTCCCTGTATGGCCACGACGCCTTTCTGAAGGAGGACGCCTTCGTCGGCGACATCCTCCGCGCCGCTTTCAAGGACATTAAAGCATGACCCGTATCGCCAACCCGCACACGATCGCCGCCCGCACGGGCGTGGATTCGGACACGGCGCATGGCGCGGTCATGCCGCCGCTCTATCTGTCGTCGAACTACTCCTTCGCCGGCTTCGAGCAGAAGCGGAAATACGACTACAGCCGCTCGGGCAATCCGACCCGGGACGTTCTGGCCGAGACCCTGACCGAGCTGGAAGGCGGCGCCGGCTGTGTCGTCACCGCCACCGGCATGGCCGCGGTCGACCTGCCCTCGGCCCTGCTGGAGCCCGGCGACCTGCTGATCGCGCCGCACGACTGCTACGGCGGCACCTGCCGCCTGCTGAACGCCCGCGCCAGGAAGGGCCATTTCGAGCTGCTGCTGGTCGACCAGGGTGATCCTGAAGCCCTGGAAGCCGCCCTGGCGCTGAAGCCCAAGCTGGTGCTGGTCGAGACCCCGTCAAACCCGCTGCTTCGTCTGGTCGATGTCGCCGACATCTGCACCCGCGCCCACGCAGCGGGCGCCAAGGTGGTCTGCGACAACACCTTCCTGTCGCCGGCCCTTCAGAACCCGATCAAGCTGGGCGCCGACTTTGTGGTCCATTCCACGACCAAGTTCATCAACGGCCATTCCGACGTGGTCGGCGGCGCGGTCATCTCGGCCGACGCCGAGGATCACCAGACCCTGGCTTGGTGGGCCAACTGCACCGGCGTCACGGGCTCGCCCTTCGACGCCTATCTGACCCTGCGCGGCGTCCGGACCCTGTTTGCCCGCATCGAGCGGCAACAAGCCACGGCCGGCCGTATCGCCGAGAAGCTGGCCGCCCACCCGGCGGTCAAGGCCGTCCACTATCCCGGCCTGAAGTCGCACCCCAACCACGCCCTGGTCGCGACCCAGCAGGCCGGCCCCGGGGCCATGCTCAGCTTCGAGCTGGAAGGCGGGACCGAGGCCGTGCGCGACCTGGTCGAGGCTTTGGAAATCTTCACCCTGGCGGAATCCCTGGGCGGGGTCGAAAGCCTGATCGCCCACCCCGCCACCATGACCCACGCCGCCATGACGCCGGAGCAGCGGGCGACCGCCGGAATCGGCGACGGCCTGGTGCGCCTGTCGGTCGGCCTGGAGCATGTCGAAGACCTGATCGCCGACCTGTTCCCGGCCCTGGACGCCCTGGCTCCCGCCGAGGCCCAGGCGGCGTGATTTTTCGCTTGCAGAAGGGACCGATCCGGGGCAAATGCGCCGCCCCGGCCGCGGTCCCTTCGTCTATCGGTTAGGACGTCAGGTTTTCAACCTGAAAAGAGGGGTTCGACTCCCCTAGGGACTGCCACCGGCGCCGAATAGGCCGGCCTGATATCCGGGCGCGTTGAGCGACTGCTCCGCCTTCGGATTAACAACTCAGTAAGGATTTTGTTCGGATGGGGACGGAACCCGCTCGAATCACGGACTTTTTTTGAACGCACTCAGGAACTATCCACAGCTGCTGTGGTTAACCCGCTGTTAGCATGGCGCAGAAGCGCCTCTCAAATCCGATCTGAGGCACCATGTTCATCGCCATCGCCCGTCCGGCGGTGGAGCCCAAAGGCCCCGACGCCGTCGCCGTCCCCGGCTCTCCCGCTATTCCCGAACTGTCGCCCCGCGCCCTGCACGCGCGCCTTCTCGAAAACGCCGCCCTCAGGCGGATGCGCGGCCTGGAACGCCGACGCGAGCAACGGCTGGACGACGCCGACTATTGGCTGCACGCCGCCCCCATGGCCGTCCGCAAGGCCAGCGCCCTGCGGGAAGACAAGAGTTTCGCGCCTCTGCCTTAACGCAGTTCGGGCGTACGCCGACGGAGCGAGGCCCGCAGCTTCGCCAGTCTCTCGCCTACGGACTTGAGACGCATCCGCTTGCGGTGCTCGAGCCCCCCGCCCCAGAGAGCGTGAACGGCCGCATCAAGATGCGGATGCCGGTCGTGTTGGTGGACGACGGGGCTGGCTGTGCCGTCGGGATTGACCACCCGGCCGTCCTGGAACGACAGCCGATCCCCCGGCGTCAGCCCCAGGGTCGCCACCCGCCCATAGTTGGGCTGGATCGTCGCGGCGACCAGGCCCTGGTGGATGGCCAGATTGAACGCCGCCTGGTCGGCCCCGAAGGCGCCGCCGATTTCGGACCGGGGCGTAGCCGCCAGCGACAGGATGAGGCGCGACAGCCGCGCGACCTCCGCCCGGGGGCCGAGGACCGTGCCCACGCACAGACAGGCCTGCGGGCCCATCTGCCGCGCCTGGGCGTCGCCGAACAGGGCGCGCAGATACTTCATGTTGAAGGCGTGATCCGCGAGCGGCGCGTCCGCCTCGATGAAGGCCTCAAGCGTCGCAGGGGCAGGCGCAAACGGAGGGGCCTGGAAGATCACGTCACGGACGTCGCAGGCCAGGGCGGCGCCCGGACGATCCCCCAGCAGGCCGGCGAAGGCGGCGAACCTCTGCATCACCGGATGGGGCGCCCAGCCACGCCAGATCGGCGGGTCCACGGCGGTCACGTCGTTCTGGGCCAGGAAGCGCCGCAGCTCGGCGTCCGCATCCACCACCAGGGCGACCGGGCCGTAGAACACCGCCCGCAGCGAGAGCACGAAGGGCGCGATGTCGGCGGCGTCATAGCCCGTGGCGTATCCGACCACCACGTCGCCGTCGGGCAGGGGCGTCGCGGCGCGCTCGACCTCCAGCGCCTGGGCCAGCCAGTCCAGATAGTCCGACCGGACAGCCCCCTGTTTCATGCCGTCAGCGGGCGTTCATCAGGTCGGAGAACCGGTCGAACAGATACAGGCTGTCGGCCGGCCCGGGCGAGGCCTCGGGGTGGTGCTGAACGCTGAAGATCGGCTTATCCTTAACCGCGATGCCGCAGTTGGTGCCGTCGAACAGGCTGACATGGGTCTCGGTCACGGCGTCAGGCAGGCTGTCGCGATCCACCGTAAAGCCGTGGTTCATCGACACGATCTCGACCTTGCCGGTGGTCAGATCCTTAACCGGATGGTTGGCGCCGTGGTGGCCCTGATCCATCTTCACCGTCTTGGCGCCCAGGGCCAGGGCCAGCATCTGGTGACCCAGGCAGATGCCCATCAGCGGTTTGCCGCTGGCGACCAGCTTCTGGATTTCCGGCACGGCGTATTCGCCCGTCGCGGCCGGATCGCCCGGGCCGTTCGACAGGACGACGCCGTCGGGATTGCGGGCCAGGATCTCTTCCGCCGTCGTCGTCGCCGGGACCACGGTGATCTTGGCGCCGGTCGAGGCCAGGGCGCGCAGGATGTTGCGCTTCACGCCATAGTCGATGACCACCACATCCTTGCGGCCCTGGGTCTTGGGATGACCTTCCGGCCATTCCCACAGCCCCTCGTCCCATTCGAAGGCCTGCAGGGTGGAGGCGGGCTTGGCCAGATCCAGACCGACCAGGCCGGTCCATTCCCGTGCCTGGGCGACCAGGGCGTCAAGATCGAAGTTTCCGTCGGGATCGTGGGCGATCACGGCGTGGGGCGCGCCCTTGTCGCGGATGATCTTGGTCAGGGCGCGGGTGTCCACGCCGGCCAGTCCCACGACGCCGCGCCGCTTCATCCAGGCGTCGAAGCTGGCGTCTGCGCGATAGTTGGCGGGATCGGTCGGCACGTCGCGGAAGATGGCGCCCCGCGCCGAGGTGTCCGAACCGCCGCCCATCTGCTCGATGTCTTCGACGTTGGTGCCGACATTGCCGACATGCGGGAAGGTGAAGGCCAGGATCTGGCTCATATAGGACGGGTCGGTCAGGATCTCCTGATAGCCGGTCATGGCGGTGTTGAAGACCACCTCGCCCAGAGCCGACCCGACAGCCCCGACTCCAATCCCCTGAAGGATCGTGCCGTCTGCGAGCGCGAGGACGCCTGTGGCGCCCGGAAGTAGCTTGGTCGTCATGGGCGCGCTCCTACACACGAATCCTGCCCGAAAGGAGGCCGGAGACAAACGGCGGGGTCGTTAAGCCCTGCCGCCCGCTCCGTCAACGCCCATAGGATCAGGCCGGACCGACCAGACGAAACTGGGCCGCCGAACCGCCCTGGGCGTGCGGGGCCAGCCACAGGTCGAACAGGCCCGGCTCGATCCGGTAGGCGCCGTCCTCGCCGATGAAGCCCAGCTGGCGCGGGTTCAGCGTGAAACGCACCGTCTCGCTCTGACCCGGGCGGAGGCTCACCCGCTTGAAATCCTTCAGCAGGCGGCCCGGCTGGGTCAGGCTGGCGACCCGGTCGTGGATATAGAGCTGCACCAGCTCCTCGGCCGGATGAGGCCCCTCGTTGGTCACGGTGACGGCGACCTCCAGCGTGCCGTTCCACGGCAACTGATCGCTCGCCATCTGCACCGGCCCATACGTCACGGCGCCGTAGCTCAGGCCGTAGCCGAACGGATAAAGGGCCGTATTCGTCGTCTCGCGATATCGAGCCTTGTACTCCTCGACTTCCAGAGCCGGATTGGCCGGACGCCCCGTGTTCTTATGGTCGTAGGAATAGGGCTGCTGGCCCGACTTATGCGGGAAGCTGACCGGCAGACGCCCCGAAGGACCATGGGCCCCAAAGATGACGTCGGCGACGGCGTTGCCCATCTGCTCGCCCAGAAACCAGGTCACGACCACCGCCGGGGCATTCTTCACATTGCCTTCCAGAGCCAGGGCCCGGCCGTTCCGCAGCAGGATGACCATGGGCTTGTTCAGGGCCGCCATGGCGTCGACCAGGGCCATCTGCGGGGCCGGCACGACGATCTCGGTGCGCGACTGAGCCTCGCCCGACATCTTCTGGCTTTCGCCGATGGCCAGGACGATCACCTCTGCGCCTTCGGCGGCGCGGATCGCCTCTTCGATGCCGCCGTCCATCGGCGTCTCGACGCCCGAGCCGCGCGCCACCGTCAGACGCTGCGGATCATCCATGGCGGCGCGGAAACCGGCCTCCAGCGAGACGCGACGTTCCGGCGCGCCCCAGATGGTCCACGGACCCCAGACATTCTCCACGTCGTCGGCGAAGGGGCCGATCAAGGCGATCTTCTGGCTCTTGTTCAGCGGCAGCAGGTTGTTGTCGTTCTTCAGCAGAACGATAGACTTGCGGCCCGCCTCGCGCGACAGCGCGATATGGTCGCGCGACCCGACGACGGCCTTCTCCCGCGCCACGTCCGTGCCGCGATACGGATCGTCGAACAGGCCTAGCGCCGCCTTGGTGGTCAAAAGCCGACGCACGGCCTCGTCCAGGCGCGCCATCGACACCTCGCCGCTCGCCACCAGACTGGGCAGATGCTCCAGATAGAGGCCGGACACCATCGACACGTCCACCCCGGCGTTGAAGGCCAGGCGCGCGGCGTCGCGGCCGTCCTCGGCGAAGCCGTGGGCGATCAGTTCCTGCTCGGAGGTGTAGTCGGAGACGACGAAACCTTCGAAGCCCCACTCGCCGCGCAGGATGTCCGTCAACAGTTTCCGGCTGCCCGAGGCCGGTACCCCGTTCACATCGTTGAAGGCGCTCATGATCGACAGGGCGCCCGCGTCCACCGAGGCCTTGAAGGGCGGCAGGAAGACCCCGCGCAGGGTCTGCTCGCTCATGTCGGTGGTGTTGTATTCGACGCCGCCGATGGCGGCCGAATAGGCGGCCATGTGTTTGGCGGTGGCCAGGACGGCGTCGCGGTCGTCCAGCCCCTTGTCGCCCTGGAAGCCGCGCACCCGGGCGGCGGCCAGCAGATTGTTCAGCAGAACATCCTCGCCGGCCCCCTCGACATTGCGGCCCCAGCGCTGGTCGCGGGCCACGTCCACCATGGGGGCGTAGGTCTGGTGCACCGCCGAAGCGGCGGTCTCGACCGCGGCCGCCCGGGCTGTACGCCGCGCCAGATCCGTGTCGAAGGCCGCGGCCTCGGCCAGAGGCACCGGGAAGATGGTCGAAAGCCCGTGAATCACATCCGCCGCAAACAGCAGCGGGATCTTAAGGCGGCTTTCCTCCATCGCCACCTTCTGGATACGGCGACCGGCCTCGGCGCCGATGCCGTTGAACAACGATCCGACCTTGCCTTCGCGGATCAGGGCGGTGACGCGGGCCGGATCGCCCGTACCGTCCAGGGGGTTCACCGCCGTCGGCATCCAGCGGAACGGATCGGCCAGCAGGTTCAACTGCCCCGCCTTCTCCTCGACCGTCATGGCCGCGATCAGATCTTCGATCCTCTGACGGTGGCGTTGAACGGTGCGCGAGATTTCAGCGGAAACAGGCATGGGGAAGACTCCGGCGCCCATCAGGGCAAGCAGCCCCAGGCCAGACAAAAAGTTTCGACGGGAAGCCGAAGGCTTTGTAGGTCGCGTCTTAATGGGGCGCTCCTTCGGGATGTTCATTCAGGCAAGACTGGACGGCGAGGTTCGTGGCCTAACCTCTGGCGACGGTCGCCGTCCAGACCCGCGCCGGATGTAAATGATGTAACTGCCCCGCCGTCTGCGGCGCGCATCGGCTCAACCCAGGGCGATGTCGAGGAACATCATGCCAACCAGACCGATCATCAGACCGATCATCGAGCCGTCGCCCTTGGACTGTTCACGGGTCTGCGGGATGATTTCGGCGGTCACAACATAGATCATCGCCCCGGCCGCCAAACCCAGACCCCAGGGCAGGGCGCCCGGCGCCAGCCCAACCACGCCCGCCCCGATCAGACCGCCGACAGGCTCGACCAGACCCGAGGCCAGGGCGCCCAGAAAAGCGGGACCGCGGCCGTAGCCCAGCGACGCCATGGCGGCCGACACCGCCAGGCCTTCGGGCATGTTCTGGATGCCGATGCCCAAGGCCGTTGCCAGCCCCTGGTGCATGTCGCCGCCGCCGAAGCTCACGCCCACGGCCGCGCCTTCGGGGAAGTTGTGCAGGGTGATGGCGATGATGAACAGCCAGATGCGGCGGGCCAGGTGTTTCGACTGGGCCGGGCCGATGGCCAGCATGTCCACGGGC
>MGLN01000140.1:8306-11051 GCA_001796045.1 Caulobacterales bacterium RIFOXYB1_FULL_67_16
CATCAGGCCCGCCGCCAGACTGCCCAGGGCGCCGGCCGCAATCGGAGAAAGGGATTCCATCATTCGGCTGCTGTGACCGGCGATACGGCAAGAGACAAGCCCGAACATCGGGGTTAGAGAAAGCTTCATGTTCCAGGCCGCCTCCCCAGCCGCTCGCCCGGACGCCGCCTCTGCGCTGGGCGCGGCGCGTCGGGTCGTGGTCAAGATCGGATCTTCGCTGTTGATCGACCCCGAGACGCGGCGGCCCACGCACGATTGGCTGGCGGCTGTGGCGCGCGACCTGGCGGGTCTCAAGCGGGAAGGGCGCGAAGTCATCGTGGTGTCTTCAGGCTCCATCGCCCTGGGCCGAGGGCGTCTCCCGAACCTGGGGTCTCGGCTGGAGGACAAGCAGGCTGCTGCCTCGGTCGGCCAGTCGCTGCTGATGGCCGCCTGGTCCGACGCCCTGGCGCCGCACCATCTGGTTGTCGGCCAGGTGCTGCTGACCCGCGACGACACCGAGCGCCGTCGTCGCTGGCTGAACGGACGCGCGACGGTCGAGGCCCTGCTGGGGCACGGGGTCATTCCGGTCGTCAACGAGAACGACACCGTAGCGACCGAGGAAATCCGCTACGGCGACAACGACCGGCTGGCGGCGCGCGCGGCCCAGCTGGCGCGGGCCGACCTGCTGATCCTGTTGTCGGATGTGGACGGCCTCTACACCGCCGATCCTAGGCGCAACCCAGACGCCGTGCACCTGCCGCTGGTCGAGAGTCTCGGCCCCGACGTCATGGCCATGGGCGGCGGCGCCAACGCCCAGGCCGGGGTCGGCACCGGCGGCATGGCGACCAAGCTGGTGGCGGCCCAGATCGCCCGCTCGGCCGGTTGCGCCACCATCATCGCCTCGGGCCAGACCCTGTCGCCGCTGAGCGCCATCCGCGACGGCGCCCGCGCTACCCTGGTCACCGCGCCGGACGGGCCGATGGCCGCTTACAAGCAGTGGATCGCCGGCAGCCTTTCGCCCGCCGGCGTCCTGACGCTGGATCCCGGCGCCGTCGCGGCGCTCAGAGCCGGCAAGAGCCTCTTGCCGGCCGGGGTGACGGCCGTCGCCGGCGACTTTGAGAAAGGCGACTGCGTTCGCCTGACAAACCCCGACGGCGGCTCGGTCGGCGTGGGCCTGGCCGCCTATGCCGCCGACGAGGCCGTTCGTATCCGGGGGCGTCGCAGCGAGGAGATAGAGACCATCCTCGGCTATCGCGGCGCCTCGGTTCTGATCCACCGCGACGACATGGTTCTGGACGACCGATGACCAATCTTGAAACCCAGATGCTGGAGAGGGGCCGCCGCGCCCGCGCCGCAGCCGCTGGGCTGCGTGACGCTCCGGCCGCCGCCCGCACCCAAGCCCTGGAAATCCTCTCTCAAACCCTGGCCGCCGCCGAAGCCGACCTCCTCGTCGCCAACGCCCGCGATGTGGACGCCGCCCGCGCCAACGGCATGAGCGAGGCCCTGATCGACCGGCTGTCCCTGACCCCGGCCCGCATCGCCGGCATGGCCCAGGCCGTGGCGACCATCGCCGCCGTGCCCGACCCCCTCGGCGTGGAGACCGAACGCTGGACCCCCGCCAACGGCCTGGATATCGCCCGCGTTCGAACCCCCATCGGCGTGCTCGGCGTCATCTACGAGAGCCGTCCGAATGTCACCGCCGACGCCGCCGCCCTGTGCATTCGCTCCGGAAACGCGGCCATCCTGCGCTGCGGATCAGACTGTCTGCAGTCGTCTTTGGCCGTCGCCCGACTGATCGCCGAAGCCCTGGCGCAGGCGGGACTGCCAGCCGACGCGGTGCAACTGGTCGACACGCCGGACCGCGAGGCCGTGGGCCTGATGCTGGGCGGCCTGGACGGCGCGATCGACGTGATCATCCCGCGCGGAGGCAAGAGCCTGGTCGCCCGTGTCCAGGCTGAGGCCAAGACGGCGGTGCTCAGTCATCTGGAGGGGCTGAACCACACCTATCTGCATGAAGCCGCCGATCTGGAGATGGCCCGCGCGGTGGTGCTGAACGCCAAGATGAGACGTGTCTCCGTCTGCGGCGCGACCGAGACCCTGCTGGTCGATCGCGCGGCGGCCGAACGGTTGCTGCCGCCGGTCGCCGCCGACCTGATCGCCGCCGGATGCGAACTGCGCGGCGACGACGCTGCGCGCGCCGTGGTTCCGGCGATGAGGCCGGCGACCGAGGCCGACTGGACCACCGAATATCTGGCCCCGATCCTGGCGGTGCGGATCGTCGAGGATCTGGACGCCGCCACCGATCACATAGCCCGCTATGGGTCGGGCCATACCGAGGCGATCATCACCACCGACGCCGCGGCCTCAGAACGCTTCGCCGCCAAGATCGACAGCGCCATCGTTCTGATCAACGCCTCGACCCAGTTCGCCGACGGGGGGGAGTTCGGCTTCGGCGGCGAGATCGGCATCTCCACCGCCCGCCTGCACGCCCGTGGTCCCGTGGGCGCCGAACAGCTGACGACCTATAAATACGTCGTGCGCGGCCAAGGTCAGACGCGCCCCTGAACAGCCAAGTTTTGCTGTTCGGAATCTGAAAAACGACGCAAGGAATTCGTCCTTAGTTGGTTTGGGTGGGATTATTTTTGCAAAATAGTCATCTAATGCCCCCTTCACGCAAACGGTAATTGCGCAAAGGCCGCCCTTTGCGGCATATGCGCCTCATGCATAAGACCCTGAAGCAAGGCGGGACTTTCGTCGTCGAACCCC
>MGLN01000141.1 GCA_001796045.1 Caulobacterales bacterium RIFOXYB1_FULL_67_16
CCCTCTTGTACGAGGCGGGTCCGCTGCCGGACCAGCCCCGCGCCTTGGCCGAACGGATCAAGGGGCTCAGCCTGACGCTGACGGGGATTCAGGGGCTGGAGCGCGCCATCTCGTCGGCGGGCGGGGTGGCTCTGGACGCCGTCGATGAAGGCCTGATGCTGAAGGCGCGCCCGGGCGTTTTCGTCGCCGGGGAGATGCTGGACTGGGAGGCCCCGACCGGCGGCTATCTGCTCCAGGCCAGTTTCGCCTCCGGCGTCGTCGCGGCCCAGGGGGTTGCGGCCTGGCTCGACAGCCGGGCCTGAGGCGGGCAGGGTCGGGGGCTCGCCCCAGAGGAGACCTCCCCCCATGCGCCGCCTTCTGCCCGCCGTTTCCGTCCTCGCCCTGCTGACGGCCAGCCATCCGGCCTCGGCGCAGCAAGCGCCCGATATCGACGCCGCGCGCATGAACGAGGCCGTGCGCGTCCTGGCTTCGGACGAATTCGAGGGGCGGGCGCCGGCCTCGCCGGGCGAGGAGAAGACCGTGGCCTGGCTGGTCGATCAGTTCCGCGCCGCCGGCGCTGAAGGCGGCGGGCCGGACGGATCCTTCGTCCAGGTCGCCCATCTGTCGCGCACCCGTCAGGACGGTCCCGCGACAGTTTCGGCTAGGGTCGGCGGGACGACGATCAAGCTTGCGCGCGGGCCGGAGGTGCTGGTCTCCAGCGACCGACCGGTGAACCATATCGCCGTGACGGACGCCCCCGTCGTCTTCGTCGGCTATGGCGCGACCGCGCCGGAGCGCCAGTGGGACGATTTCAAGGACGTGGATGTCCGGGGCAAGGTCATTCTGGTTCTGGTCAATGATCCCGATTTCGAGGCCGGACCGGGCGAACCCGTCGCCGGCAAGTTCGACGACAAGGCCATGACCTTCTACGGCCGCTGGACCTACAAGTTCCTGGAGGCCGGCCGGCGCGGCGCGGCGGGGGTTCTGGTCGTGCATGAGACGGCCGGCGCCGGCTACGGCTGGTCGGTGCTGCAGAATTCCTCGGCCGCGCCCAAGTTCGACATCGTCCGCGCCGACCCGAACGCCGAACGCGCCCCCTTCCAGGGCTGGATTCAGCGCGCCAAGGCCGAGGAACTGTTCGCTGCGGCGGGCCTGGATTTCGAGGCGCTGAAACAGGGCGCCCGTCGCGCCGATTTTCGCCCCGTCGTCCTGCCCGGCCTGACGATGAGCGTCGATTTCCGCCAGATCGCCGACCGCGTGGAGACCAAGAACGTCATCGCCCGGATTCCCGGCTCGGAGCGTCCGAACGAGACCGTGATGTACGGCGCCCACTGGGACGGCTACGGGGTCGGCACGCCCGACGCCTCGGGCGACAGGATCTATAATGCGGCGGTCGACAATGCGACCGGGGTCGCCGCCCTGCTGGAGCTGGCCCATGCCTTCGCCGAAGGGCCGCGGCCGAAGCGATCGGTGGTCTTCGCCGCTTGGTCGGGCGAGGAGGCGGGCCTGCTGGGATCGACCTATTACGCCGCCAATCCGGTCTGGCCTCTGGAGACGACGGTCGCCAACATCAATGTCGACAGCCTGCTGCCCGGAACCGAGATCGACCCCAATGTCGTGGTCATCGGCAAGGGCAAGAACCAGCTGGACGCGATTCTGGCCCGTCACGCCGCTGAGGCCGGACGCACCCTGATCGCCGATCCCGCGCCCCAGGCGGGCGCCTTCTATCGGTCGGATCACTTCCCTCTGGCGCTGAAAGGGGTGCCGGCCCTGTTTCCGGCGGCCGGCTTCACCGGCGCCAGCGCGGCCAGCCGCGACTATGTCCAGAACCGCTATCACCAGCCGACCGACGAATGGGATTCGACCTGGCGCATGGACGCCGCCGCTGCGGACGTGGCCCTGATCTACGCCGTCGGACGTGAACTGGCGGAGTCGGACCAGTGGCCGGAATGGAATCCCGGCGCCGAGTTCGGCCCGGCGCGAGATGCTTCCAGGGCCGAAAGACCCTAGGAGGCGACGGCCTGCGGCGTGGCGGCCGTCGGCGCCTCGAGCGGAAGTTCCGGCGCGGCGGCGGCGGCAGATACGGCCAGGGGCAGGTGCAGGATGAAGGCGGCGCCCTTGCCCGGCTCGCTCTCGACCTCGGCCCAGCCGCCGTGCAGCTCGACCAGGGCCTTGACCAGGGCCAGGCCCACGCCCGGCCCGCCGCGCTCGCGGCGCACGAACCGGTCGAAGACATGGGCCTGCAGATGATAGGGAATGCCGCGTCCTGAATCGGCGACGGACAGCCGTATCTCCGAGGTTCCGGCCTCGGCCGACAGGGTCACCTCGCCGCCTTCCGAGACGGAACGGGCCGCGTTTTCAAGCAGATGGTTCAAGGCCTGGCCGATGCGGTGGGCGTCGGCGCGGATCGGCTTCAGGCCCGGTTCGCACAGGACGGTCAGGGTCGCCCCCCGGCCTTCGACCTTGGGCCGGATCCGTTCGGCCGCCTGGCCCAGCAGGTCGGAGACCCGCACGTCGCCCAGCGACAGCTCCATCTCGCCGGCGTCGATCTGGGCCATGTCCAAAACGTCGTCGATCGAGCGGGCCAGCTGGGTGGCGGCCACCCGGATGGCGCCGGCGTGCTGGCGGCTGCGCTCGGGCAGGTCGCTCATCGTCTCCAGCAGTTCCGAATAGCCGACGATGGTCGTCAGGGGCGTGCGCAGCTCATAGGAGACGCTGCCGACGAACTCCCGCTTCAGGGCCTGGCTTTCGGCCAGGGCCTGTTCGCGCTGGACCAGGGCCTGTTCCAGGCCTCGCCGGGCCGTCACGTCCGAGAAGGCGACCAGGGTGGCCCCGTCGGGCAGGGGGCGGGTCTGCCAGGCGGCGACGCGGCCGTCGACCGTCCGGCCCTCGCCCGAAATGGCGATGCGGCTTTCCGGATCGGGATCCGCGACCCGCGCCTTCAGGCCCAGCCACAGGGCGGGATCGGGCAGGGTGGCCTTGCACAGTTCGGCGATGGCGTCGAAGTCGTTCGAGGCGGCGATCCGCTCGCCCGTCAGGCCCCAGAAGTCCTCGAACGCCTCGTTGTGCAGGCGCAGGCGTCCGTCCGAGCCGAACACGGCCACGGCGTCGTTCAGCTTATCCAACGTGGCGGTCTGGACCTGGATCTGGGCGTTGAACCGGCTGCGCAGGTTCAGCTCATCGGTGATGTCCGAGAAGATCAGCAGGATGCCGCCCAGAGGATGGGGCTGGCGCACGACCCGCAGCGTCCGTCCGTCCGGCAGGGACCAGCTGTCGTCTGGCGAGGCTTGGGCCGCGCCGTAGAAGTCCAGTTCGCGCGCCTTCCAGCCGGCGTAGTCCACCACCTCGGGCAGACGGCGACGCTGACGCAGCCGGTCCAGCAGTTCCGCATGGGTCGGCCGCTCGTCCAGCCAGGCGGGGTCGAGGTCGAACAGGGTTCGGAAGGCCGTATTGTGGAAGGCCAGCCGTTTGGACGGTCCGAAGATGGCGACCGCGTCGGCCAGATGGTTCAGGGTCTCGTCATGGGCGTCGACGTGGCGGCGCAGGGTGTCGCGGGTCTCCTCTGCCTCCGTCACCTCTATGGCGAAGGCGATCACCGCGCCGCCGCCTGCCGGTTCGGCGATGATCCGCCAGGCCCGGCGATGGCCGCCGCCGGTGGTCCAGCGGAAGCCTTCCTGTTTCAGGCCCAGCCGACCCGCCTCGGCGACCAGGGCGTCGGCGCCCCGGTCGAACGACAGGCCCATCTCCCTGGCCTGTTCGACGCTCTCGGCCCCGATTTCGTGCAGCCAGATCCGGTTGGCCCAGGCCAGTTTCCCCGCGCCGTCGACCACCCAGGTCGGGATCGGAGAGGCGTCGCCCAGCATGGCCAGGCCGCTCTCGGTCGCGTCGGCGCCGGTCAGCATGACCCGGGACGCCGGCGACAGGCGCAGCCAGGCCGCCCCGCCCGCGACACGGCCCTCGATCCGCCAGGGTTCGACGTCGTCCAGGTCGATCAGCCCCTCGAACCCCTTGCCGGTCTCGGCCAGGGCCTCGATCTGGACCGCATAGGTCTGTTTCAGCCGGGCCAGGACGGCGGCGCCCGTGTCCGGGTGCGGCGCCGCGTCCAGACCGGACAGGCGTTCGATCAGTTCGCCGGGGCCGATCGGCGACCCGCTCGCCTGTCCGTCCGTCGTCAGGGCCAGGCTGACGTCGTCGAAGGCGCGCAACATGCTGTCGTGACGGCCCAGATCGGCCAGGGCGGCGTCGCGCGCCAGGGTCGCCTCGGCCGTCGAGGCGTTCAGCCGCGCGCGCAGGCGCAGGGCCCAGGCGCTGACCGCCAGGGCCAGTCCGGCTGCGCCTGCTGTGGCGACATAGGCGATATCGGCCTCGGCCATACTCTTTCCTGCGGTCCCGGCGACCTGATTCGTGTTTAACATACCCCAAAGACGCGAGAAAAAGTCACGCTCGACTTTGCGACACGCCGCCCCGTTGCGTCGACCCGCGGGGAGGGCGATAGGCTGGGGCATGACCGATGCGACCGCCGACCTCTTCGCCCCCTCGCTGGACGACTTCGCCCGACTGGCGCGCCAGGCCTTCGACGCCCTGCCCGAGGCTTTCCGGGCCGCCGCCGGCGAGGTGGTCTTCCGCATCGACGACTTCGCCGACGAGCAGACCCTGGCGGATCTGGAAATCGAGGATCCCTTCGAACTGACCGGCCTCTATCACGGCGTCGATATCGGCCGTCGCGACAGCCTGGGCCCGGCGGCCGAGCCGTCGTGGATCTTCCTCTACCGCCGTCCGATCCTGGACGAATGGTGCGAGCGGGGCGACGTCGGTCTGGCCGAACTGATCGCCCATGTCCTGATCCATGAGATCGGCCACCATTTCGGCCTGTCCGACGACGACATCCACGCCATCGAGGACGCCGCCGACTGACGCTTCAGGAGGCCGCGGGGTAGGGGGTGGTCACCGCGCCGGAGATCATGCCGGGGATGGCTTCGCCCAGGCCCAGCAGGATGAACTGGATGGCCAGGGCGCACAGGATCAGGCCCAGCACCTTGACGATGATGGCCATGCCCACCTCGCCCAGCACCCGGCTGAGGTAACCCGTCAGGGCGAAACAGACGCAGGAGACGACGCAGGCGGCGGCGATGGCGATGACCGAGCCCGCCATGCCGGCATAGCCCAGCTGGGCGGCCTCGCCCGCATTGATGATGACGGCGGATATGGCGCCGGGGCCGATCATCAGCGGAATGGCGAAGGGCACCACCAGCCGCTGGAAACGCCGGCGGGCGTAGCCGCGGACATCCTTGCTGTCGGCCAGGGCGTCCTTGTCGGCGAACATGGCCAGAAAGTCGCCCCGCGCCATGTCCAGGCCGAGCAGCAGCAGCAATATCCCCCCCGCGATGCGGAAGGCGGCCAAGGAAATGCCGAAGAACTGAAGCAGGCCCAGGCCGGTGAACAGGAAGAAGGACAGGAAGACGGCGGCGAACAGGCAGACCAGGGCCGAGACGGAGATTCGCTGACGCAGGGTGGCCCCCGCGGTGGCGGCGGCGAAGATCGGCAGATTGCCGATGGGATCCAGCAGGGCGAACAGGGTCACGAACAGGTTGACACCCAGATCGACCGCGTTCATCGCCTCGC
>MGLN01000142.1:0-5835 GCA_001796045.1 Caulobacterales bacterium RIFOXYB1_FULL_67_16
CGGTCATCGCCTCGGTCGGCGAGGTGCGGGTCGAACTCCAGGCCAACCGCGCCTTCGTCTCCGCCAGCTTCCAGTCGGTGGACCGCAGCGTCGCCGAGGCCTCGCGCGCCGCCGCCGACCAGGTGCGGGCCCTCAGCCAGGCCCTGTCGGCCTATGGCGCGGACAAGGTGCGGGTCGAGACCAGCGTCACCACTCGCCCCCTCTATGACCAGTACCGCGACGAGAACGGGGTGATGCGCGACAACACCCGCGCCGACCGGGTGGCCCGCTATCAGGCCGACGCCTCGGTCAATGTGACGGTCCGCGACGTGAGCCTGATCGAGCGGGTGTACGCCACCATCGTGGCCTCGCGCCCGACGTCGATCGGCCAGGTGAACTTCCAGTTGGATCCGGAGAACAGCTGGAAGGCCAATCTGCAGGCCGAGGCGATGAAGGACGCGCGGCGCCGTGCCGAGGCGGCGGCGGCCAACGCCGGCGCGACACTGGGCCGGGTCAAGATCATCGATCCGTCGGGCCGGGTCTGTCAGACGGACGTTCTGGCGGGCTGGCCCGCCTACGCCGCCGGTGAACAGGCGACGACGGTGGACGAGGTGGTGGTGACGGGATCGCGAATGCAGGCGCGGGCGGCCTTTGCGCCGCCTCCCCCTCCGCCGCCCGCACCGGCCGCCGGCGCCGCTCCCAGCGAGGCGCAGATCGAGGCGGCGCGGCTGGCGCTTCAGCCGCCGTTGCAGGTCATGACCGACAGCGCCTGCGTCATCTATGGGCTGAACTGATGGGGTTTCAGCCGGCCCCGGCCTTCGCGGCCGGCTCGGTCGCCGCCGCCGAATGGCCGCTGTGCCATGTGCGGCTTCAGGACGACGCGCGGTTTCCCTGGCTGGTCCTGATCCCGCGCGTCGAGGGCGCGGTGGAGCTGGAGGATCTGGGCGCCGAACAACGTGCGGCCCTGATGGAGGAGACGGTGCGGGCCGGCGCCCTGGTGCGCCGACTGGGAACGGTCGAAAAGCTGAACGTCGGGGCCATCGGCAATGTCACGGCCCAGCTGCACGTCCATGTGGTGGGCCGCCGCCGCGACGACGGTCTGTGGCCCGATCCTGTCTGGGGGCGGGGACCGGCTGTTGCTTATGAGGCGAAAGAGCGCGCGCGTCTGCTGGAGGTCGTGGCGGCCGGGTGATCCGACCCGCGGCGGCCCCAGCCGCGTCGTGATCGCCATTCGTTTGCGTCCGGCGCGCTCGCACCGCATATGAGCGCCATGGACAACACGCCGCGCATCCGGCTGGACGACCGCCAGGTGAACCTGATCGCCAAGGCTCTGGCGGAGCCCCGCCGCCGTCACATTCTCAAGGAAATCGGCGCGGCCGGCGAACCCATGCCCTGCGGCGCGGTCGCTCAGCAGGTGGCGGTCAGCGCCGCAACCTTCTCGCATCATATGAAGGAGCTGGAGACGGCCGGTCTGATCCAGATCTGCCGGGAAGGCCGGTTCGCCTATCTGGTACTGAAGCGCGACGTGCTGGACGCCTATCTGGCCCAGCTCGCGGAAATCTGAAACCGGCTTTCAGGAAAAACAGCCGGTCCCGTGCATTGAACCACTTCGATGGTTATCTAACTATCGAACCGTTCGCCAATATCGGCGACCGGAGAGAAGAGAATGAGCAAGCTTTCAGGCAAGACCGCCGTCGTCACTGGCGCTTCCAAAGGCATAGGCGCGGCCATCGCCAAAGCCCTGGCCGCAGAGGGGGCGGCGGTGACGGTCAACTACGCCACCAGCCGCGAAGGGGCGGACAAGGTGGTCGCCGAGATCACCGCCGCCGGGGGCAAGGCCGTCGCCATCCAGGCTTCGGTCGCCAGCGGCGACGACGTCGTGCGGCTGTTCGACGAAACCCAGAAGGCCTTCGGCGGGGTGGACATCCTGGTGAACAACGCCGGCGTCTACGCCTTCACACCGATCGAGGATCTGAACGAGACCGAATTCCATCGGCAGTTCGACACCAATGTCCTCGGGCTGCTGCTGGCCAGCCGGGAGGCGGTGAAACGCTTCGGCCCCGAGGGCGGCAGCATCATCAACATCAGTTCAGCGGCCACCACCGTCGATATTCCGACGAACTCGGTCTACACGGCCACCAAGGCCGCCGTGGACTCGATCACCCGCGTCCTGGCCAAGGAGCTGGGGCCGCGCAAGATCCGGGTCAACGCCCTGTCGCCGGGCCTGGTTGAGACCGAGGGCGCCCACAGCCTGGGCATTTTCGGGTCGGACCTCGAGGCCCAGCTGATCGCCCAGACGCCGCTCGGCCGCATCGGGCAGCCGTCGGACATCGGACCGGTCGCCGTCTTCCTGGCCGGGCCCGACAGCGCCTGGATCACGGGTGAAATCCTCGCGGCGGCCGGCGGAAACCGCTAGATCACAGGCGGCGCCGAACGTCCGGAGGGCCGTTCGGCGCCCACCCGTCAGATGATGTCCAGCGGCGTCTCCCGCGTCGGCGGGGGAAAGGCCTCGTCCAGCCGCTCCAGGTCCTCCAGGTCGAACTGGATCTCAAGGGCGTCGGCGTTGGCCTCGACATGGTCGACGGAGCTCGCCTTGGGAATGGCGATGACGCCGTCCTGGCGCAGGACGGCGGCCAGGGCCACCTGAGCCGGGTCGGCGTCGTGGCGGTCGGCGATGTCGCGGATCAGCGGATGCTCCAGCAGCCCGCCGCGCCCCAGGGGCGAATAGGCCATCATCGGCATGTCGCGCGCCTGCATCCAGGGCAACAGGTCGAACTCCACCCCCCGCGACCCCAGATGATAGAGCAGCTGATTGGCCGCGCAGTCCTCGCCGCCCTCGATCTCCATCAGCCGCTCCATGGCGCGCAGGTCCAGATTGGACACGCCCCAGCGGACGATCATCCCCTCGTCGACCAGCTCCTGGAAGGCGGCGACCGTTTCCTCCAGGGGGATATGGCCCTCCCAGTGCAGCAGATAGAGGTCCAGCCGATCGGTCCCCAACCGCTCCAGAGACTTCTCGCAGGCCAGCATCATCTTCAGCTCGGAGGCGTTCTCGGGCCGGACCTTGGAGACCAGGAACACCTCGTCGCGACGCCCGGCGATCACCTCGCCCACCAGCTGTTCCGACCGGCCGTTCCCGTAAAGTTCCGCCGTGTCGATCAGGGTCAGGCCCAGGTCGAGCCCTCGCGCGAGGGCCTGCTGTTCGGCGTCGCGCCGGGCGGGATGGTCGCCGATCTCCCAGGTGCCTTGGCCGAGGGCGGGAACGGTCGTACCGTCGGAAAAGCTGACGAGGCGGGTCATGTCCGTCCTGTTCGATGAGAGCGGCGTAAGCCGCCTTGGCAAGGGATGGGGAGGTTGGAATGCGCGCCCGGCTTATCAAGACCGACGGCCTTGTCCAACAGGTGCTGGAGGCGGGGTTCGAAGACCCCAACGCGCCCCTGGTCCTGTTGATCCACGGCTTCCCCGAACTGGGGGTCAGCTGGCGCCCGCAGGTCCAGGCCCTGTCGCAGGCCGGCTATCACGTCGCGGCGCCGGACATGCGCGGCTATGGCGGCACGGATAAGCCGGAAGGCGTCGCGGCCTATTCCATCCTGCACCTCGTCGGAGACATCGTCGATCTGGTGCGGGCCCTGGGCAAGACGCGCTGCGTCGTCGTGGGTCACGACTGGGGAGCGCCGGTGGCCTGGCACTGCGCCCTGTTGCGGCCCGACCTGTTCACGGCCGTGGCGGGCCTGTCCGTTCCCTTCCAGCCCCGCCGGCCCCAGGGGCCGCCGACCACGGTCATGGCGATCCTGTCCGAACGGGCCGGGCTGGGCGACCTCTATATCAGCCGCTTCCAGGCCGCCGACGCCCATCGGGCGCTGGAGTCCGACCCGGCGACGACGCTCAGAAAACTGTTCTGGGCCTATGACGGCGCCACCCCGGCCTCGAAACGGTCCACCGGCTTCCTGGCCCCGGGCGTGGATCTGCTCGACAGCATCGACGACGGCGCCACCCTGCCGCCCTGGATGAGCCCCGAACATTTCGCCGAATATGTCGAAGCCTTCACCGCCGGGGGGTTCGAGGCGCCGCTCAACTGGTACCGGGCCATCGACCTGAACTGGTCCCTGACGGCCTTCGCCCAGGATCACCGGATCTCGCAACCCGCCCTCTTCGTCGTCGGCGAGGACGACCCCGTGCGCCACTATGCCGGCTCGGCCGAGGCGGGGCTGAAGGACTGGGTCCCGAACCTGACCCGCTCGGTCGTCCTGCCCGGCGCCGGCCACTGGCTTCAGCAGGAAAGGCCGGACACGGTGAACGGGCTGCTGCTGGGGTTTCTGGGGGAGCTCTGACTCGCTTCCTTCTCCCCTTGCGGGAGAAGATGGCCCGCAGGGACGGATGAGGGGTCCGCCCGTGGGCCAACTCGCACCACCTTGCCCCTCACCCTTTCGCGCAAGACCGATCGCTACGCTCTCGGGCGCTCAAGCCCTCTCCCGGCGGGAGAGGGTACGGCATCACGCCGCCGCCTCCGCCGTCTCCATCCGTTCGCGAACCTCGGCCACGATTTCCAGGCTGCGGATGCCGGCGGCGTTGTCGAAGGCCATGCCGGTGACCATCAGCTCGTCTACGCCGGTCAGGGCGATGAAGTCCGACAGCTGTCTGCGCACCGTCTCGGGCCCGCCGACGGCGGAATAGAGCAGGCGGCTCTTCGCCCCCTCGATCTGCTGCGGGGTGAGTATGGCGGTGATGTCGTCGACGGGCGGGGGCAGCTTGCCGGGCTTGCCGGTCGAGAGGCGGGCGAAACTCTGTTGCATGGAGGTGGACAGGCGCCTCCCCTCCGCGTCCGTGTCGGCGGCGAAGACATTGATTGCGGCCATAGCGTGAGGCCGGGCCAGGCGGTCAGAGGGGGTGAAGCTGCGCCGATAAAGGGCCAGGGCTTCTAGCAGAAGTTCGGGCGCGAAATGGCTGGCGAAGGCGTAGGGCAGGCCCAGCTGACCGGCCAGCTGGGCGCTGAACAGGCTGGAGCCCAGCAGCCAGATCGGCACCCGCAGCCCGGCGCCGGGAACGGCGCGGACCGGCTGGTGTTCAGCGGCCGGCTCGAACCACTGGATCAGTTCGACGACGTCGCGCGGGAACTGATCCGCGCCTTCGAAATAGCGGCGCAAGGCGCGGGCGGTGGCGCCGTCGGTTCCCGGCGCCCGGCCCAGGCCCAGATCGATCCGGCCGGGGAACAGGGTCTCCAGGGTGCCGAACTGTTCGGCCACGACCAACGGGGCGTGATTGGGCAGCATGACGCCGCCCGAGCCGACGCGGATCCGCTGCGTCCCCGCCGCCACATGGCCGATGACGATGGCGGTGGCGGCGCTGGCGATGCCGGGCATGTTGTGGTGCTCGGCCAGCCAGAACCGCTCGTAGCCCAGCCGGTCGGCGGCCTGGGCCAGGGCCAGGGTTTCGTCGAGGGCGCGGCGGGCGTCGCCGCCTTCGACGATGGGCGACAAATCGAGCACTGAGAAGGGGATCATGGCCTCTAGATCGGGTCCGGCGGCTCAGGATCAAGGGGCCGGGAACCGGACCGCCGACGGAGGCTTTCTCCTTCGACGAACAAGGAGCGCGTGATGACCGACGCCAATACCCCCCAGCCCGCCGACGGCGAGGATGCGCGCGAAGCCGCCGACATGGGCGAACGCCCCGACCTGGGACACAGGGCCGACGCCCTGATCGAGGCTCTGGACGGCACTGATTCGGGGTCGGACACCCGGGCAGGCTCACTGCGCGGCGGTTCGGCCAGCGGGTCGGACGACGATCCGGATTCGGAGACGATCAACGACGGCCTCGCTGAGGAAGGTCGGGCGTCCGCCGACCCCGAGTCTCCGTCCG
>MGLN01000142.1:5876-12070 GCA_001796045.1 Caulobacterales bacterium RIFOXYB1_FULL_67_16
CCGGCGATCCGGCGGAAGGCGCGCGCGGCGCCGACTGAACAGGGCGCCTTGCTGCGGCCGCATCCATGCGCCACGGTAGAGGCTCGACCATGGGTCCAAGGGACGATTCCCCGATGATACGCCGTATGGCGGCTTCGGCCGCCTTAGTTTGCCTTTGCCTTGCCGGATGCGACGAGCGGTCGAAGGCCGAGCAGACGCCCGCGCCGCCGCCTCTCGCCGCGTCCGGCGAACCGACCGCGCCTGCCGCCGCTGATGCGCCTCCGGCCGAAGCCGTCGCACCGGCCGCTGCGGTTCCCGCCGCGCCCGGAGCCCCGGACTATGCCGCCCTCTATCCCGGCGCGGCCCTGGATCAGCCGGCCACGATGGCGGAGGGTCCCGAAGGCGCGGGCGGTCTGGTCACCTTCACCACCGCCGCCTCGCCTGACGAGGTGGTGGCCTTCTATCGCAGCCGCGCCGAGGCGGCGGGCCTGAGTTCGGTCATGGGCATGAACCAGGGCGACGCCCGCGCCTATGGCGCCGCCGGCGGGCAAAACGGCGCGGTCAATCTGCAGGTGGTCGCGGCCCCCGGCGAGGGCGGCGAAACCTCTGTCCAGCTGAGCTGGAGCGCCGGGGCGTGAGGTTGGTCGTCGCGCCGAAAGCGACGACGAAAAGAACGGCGATCTGGGCCGCCTCCCTTGTCGCGGCGCTCGCGGCGTGCGCACCGGCCGAACGGCCTTCCGTCTCGCCCATCTTCATGGCGGCGGACGACGGCTATCTCGACCGCTCCGTGCTCGGGAACCTGGCCCAGGCGACGCCCGAACCGCCCGCGCCGGGGTCGAACCAGGACCAGGCGGACCGCGCCGCCTCCGCTCGGTTCATGGCCTTGGAGGACTCCGACCGCTGGCTGATGGCCACCGCCCACGCCGAACTGCGCCCGCCCCTGGCCCTGCAGCATTTCGACTGCGCCCTGGGCGTCCGCCGGGGCGCCGCCCAGACGCCGACCCTGGACCGTATCGCGGCCAAGGCCTTTCACGACGCCCAGGCGGCGGCGGTTCTTGCGCGTTCGGCTGTCGATCGGCCCGCTCCGGCGGCGGACCCGCAGCGCCGGCCCTGCCAGACCCTGGGCCCCGGCGCGGCGCCCCGGTCAGCCTCTCCCTCGGCGACGGCCGTGGCGGGAACCGTCTATGCCGAAACCCTGGCCCGGATCGCGCCCGACCGGGCCGAGGCCGTGCGCCGCATCGGCCATGAGATCGGCGTGAGCCGTCTGATCTGCGCCATGGCCTATCCCAGCGACGTGGCGGCGGGCGAGGCGTTGGGTCGGGCCGTCGCGGCCGAGATCGTCAATACGCCGGCCTTTCAGGCCGAGGTCGCCGCCGCCCGCGCCGAGCTGGCGGCGGCGCGGGCCACGGGCCGGACCAACCCCGGCTGCGCGGCGGAGCGCGCGGCCCTGGCGACGCCCCTGCCGTGAGATGAGCTTCGGCCTGATCCTGGCGACCCTGATCCAGGCGGAGGCGCCCGCCGCCCGGCCCTGCACCCCCACGGAACTGCGCGCCCTGACCACGCCGTCCGATCAGGCCTATCGCCTGACCTGTCGCGCCGTGCTGGACGGCGCCCCGGTGCGACGGCGGATTCTGATCGAAGGCGCAGAGGCCTCGGGCGCGGGGTTGGACTGCGGCGGCGGCGTCATTCGTCCGGCGGGCGAGGCGACGACGCGGGCGCCGACGGTGGCGATCTGGTCGCGGCGCGACGGCGACGGCTGGAGCCGTCCGTCCGGCGTCCATGTCCGCAACTGCACCGTCGTCGGCAATGTGCGGATCTGGGGCATGGGGGCGGGCGGGTCGATGCGCGATCTCCTCGCTTCGTCGCGCACCGCCGGCCATACGGCGGCGGCCCAGGCGGCCGCGCCCTCCGGCGTCCTGCTGGAACAGGTGCGGTTCGAAGGGGCAGGGACCATCCCCCTCTATGTCGGGCCGGGCGTGACCCGCACCACAGTGGTCCGCTCCCGCTTCGTCGGCCGTTCCGTCTCCGTCGCTGTTTATCTCGACGCCGAAAGCGCCGGGGCCGAGATCCGGGACAACGACTTCTCCATCCGCACCGGGCGCGAGCAGATCGCGATCGACGGGTCGGGCGCCAACCGGATCGTCGGCAACCGGTTCGACCTTCGGGGGCGGGGCGGGATCTTCCTGTACCGCAACTGCGGCGAGGACGGGGTGATCCGGCATCAGACGCCGTCCTACAATCTGATCACGGACAATGTCTTCGCCGGCGCCGGCTGGCTGCGCCCCCGCACGGTGGTGGTGGGCGCGCGCGAGGGAGGCCGGTCCTACTGCGGCGACGACGCCGGCTATCCGTTCGGCTCCAGCGCCGAGGACGGCGACGGGGCGATCGGCAACCGGGTCGAGCGGAACCGCACCCGTCCCTGACATCCCGCACTTGCGAAACGGCTCAGCCTCGGCCCTATTGGCGCCATGAGGCTTCGGGGGACGGGTTTGATGCGGCTGGTCTTGTTGTTGGCGCCCCTGGCGGCCGCCTTGGGTCTGGCCGTCGTGACGACCCAGACCCCGCGCCCGGCGCCCGCCACCGCCCCCGCCGTGAACTTCTCCGCAGAAAGAGCCATGGCCGACATCCGCGTCATGGCGCGGGCGCCCCGCCCCGTGGGATCGACCGAACACGCCCTTGTCCAGGCCTATCTCCTAGGCCGGTTGACCCAGCTGGGCCTGTCGCCGAGCCTGCAGACCGGCGCCCTGTCCCCGGCGGCCGTGCAGCGCCTGGAAAGGAACGGGCTTTCGGCCGACGGCCTGTCGACGGTCAATCTGGTCGGGATCCTGCCCGGCCGGAACCCGCGCCTGCCCCTGGTCGTCATGACGGCCCATTACGACAGCGTGCCGGGTTCGCCGGGCGCGGCCGACGACGCCAGCGGGGTGGCCGCCGTTCTGGAAGCCGTGCGGGCGATCAAGGCGCGCGGGCCGGCCGAGCGGGGCCTGATCGTCCTCTTCACCGACGCCGAGGAGCTGAACCTGGACGGGGCCCGCGCCTTCTTCAGCGAACACCCGCTGCGCGACCGGGTCGGGGCGGTGGTGAACCTGGAGGCGCGCGGCGGCGGCGGTCGGGCCCTGATGTTCGAGACCGGCCCCGGCAACGCCCAGACCGTCGAGCTTTACGCCCATGCGGCGCGGCGGGCCGAGGGCGGGCCGTCCAGCAATGCGCTCGCCGTCTTCGTCTATCGGCTGATGCCCAACGGCACCGACTTCACCGTCGCCGCCGACCGGGGCCTGACGGGGGTCAATCTGGCCTTCCTCGGCCGTCCCGCCCAGTATCATTCGCCCGGCTCGACCCCCGACGCCCTCGATCAGGGCAGCGTCCAGCATATCGGCGCCCAGGCGCTGGAGACGGCCGACGCCCTGCTGCGGGCTCCGCGCCTGCCCCAGGCGACCCAGAACGCCGTCTATTCCGACGTCTTCGGTCTGGCGGTGTTGCGTCACAGCCCCCAGGCGGGCTGGGGGCTGCTGGGCCTGGCCGTCGGGCTCACCGCCTTCGCCGCCTGGGGGGCGCGCCATGCGACCGGCCTGACCTGGCGGCAAGGGATCAAGGGCTTCGCCGGCGGTCTCTGGCTGCTCAGCGCCGGAATGGTGGTCGCCCAGGCGGCCCGGGTTCTGGCGGGGCCGGTAGGCGAGCGGATCGAGTCCGCCGACCTCTATTACATGATGCTGCGACGTCTGCCCTGGATGGAGGCCGGGGTAGGCCTTGCCGTGCTGGCTACCCTGCTGGCCCTTATGGCCGGGCGGGCCCTGATCGGACGACGCCTGCTGGCGGGGGTGGTCGCGGCGGCCGCCGTCCTGGCGACGGCCCTGGGCGGGGTCGATTATCTGGTGCTCGGCGCTGCGGTGGTGGGGGTCGCCTTCAGCCTCTGGCCGGACGGCGAGGACGAGACGGTCTGGGGCGCCTGGCTGGGGGCGATCGTCCTGGTGCTGATCCTGGGCGGCCTGGTTCAGGCGATCGCGCCCGAGGCGGCCCTGCTGTTCGTCTGGACCGGTCTGGCGGCGGCCTTCGCAGCGGCGCTCGCCGCCCTGATCGGCGCCCGGCTGGAGCGGTGGGCGGCCCTGGCGCCGGCGGCCGTGGCCATGGTTCTGGTCGGCGGCTGGCTGTTCGGCCTGGGTCATTTCGTCTTCCTGGGCGTGGGCATGAGCCAGGCCTGGGCCCTGGCCCTGATCGCCCTGCTGATCCTCGCCCTGGCGCGGCCCCTGGCCCCGACCCGGGCCGGGGCGAACGGCGCCCTGGTCCATACGCTCGCGGGCCTTTCGGCGGCCGTGCTGATCCTCGGCTGCGGCCTGTCCCTGGCCGCGCGCCATGCCGAACCGGCCGCGTCGGTCGACGTCACTGCCGAGTGATACGTCAGAAACGGACGTAGATCCGGAGATCCTCGCCCGTTCCGTATGAGAACATCTTGTGAACGGGAACAAACCGTGCACATAGTCGATCTCACAAACGGGGGCGGGTCCATGGCGGGTCTCTCCCAAGCTTCTGACGGGAATCATGGCAAGGGAGACGAAGGCAATGGCACAGGCGGCTTTGAAACTGGTGGGCAAGGAAGACGGCGACAAACAACGGGCTCTCGAGGCGGCGATCGCCCAGATCGATCGCGCCTTCGGCAAGGGCTCGGTGATGAAACTGGGCAAGGCCGGCGTGGTGGCCGAGATCGAAAGCGTCTCGACCGGCTCGCTGGGTCTGGATATGGCGCTCGGCATCGGCGGCCTGCCGGTCGGGCGGGTGATCGAGGTGTTCGGCCCGGAATCCTCCGGCAAGACCACCCTGGCCCTGCACACGGTGGCCGAGGTGCAGAAGAAGGGCGGGGTCGCCGCCTTCGTCGACGCCGAACACGCTCTGGATCCGGTCTACGCCCAGAAGCTGGGCGTGAACCTGGACGATCTGCTGGTGTCCCAGCCCGACGCCGGGGAACAGGCGCTGGAGATCGTGGACACCCTGGTGCGCTCCGGCGCGGTGGACATCGTGGTGGTCGACTCGGTCGCGGCCCTGACGCCGCGCGCCGAAATCGAGGGCGAGATGGGCGACAGCCTGCCCGGCCTTCAGGCCCGTCTGATGAGCCAGGCGCTTCGCAAGCTGACGGCCTCGATCTCCAAGTCCAAGTGCATCGTCCTGTTCATCAACCAGATCCGTCACAAGATCGGCGTCATGTACGGCTCGCCCGAGACGACGACCGGCGGCAATGCGCTGAAATTCTACGCCTCGGTGCGACTGGACATCCGCCGCACCGGCGCGATCAAGAACCGCGACGAGGTGGTCGGCAACACCACCCGGGTCAAGGTGGTCAAGAACAAGGTCGCCCCGCCGTTCCGCGAGGTCATCTTCGACATCATGTACGGCGAGGGCATCTCCAAACTGGGCGAGGTGATCGACCTGGGCGTCAAGGCCGGGGTGATCGAGAAGTCGGGCAGCTGGTTCAGCTATGACTCGACCCGGATCGGTCAAGGCCGCGAGAATGTGCGCGAATTCCTGAAACAGAACCCCGACATCGCCGCCTCGATCGAAAAGGCGGTGCGCGCCTCGACCAACAAGATCGCCGACGAACTGCTGGGCACGCCCGAGCCGGACGAAGGCCAGGATCTGGAAGGCTGAGCCTCTCCGGACCTTAAGGATACTCCGTCGCCCCAAGCGACCCGCCACCGACCCCGCGAGGGGCGGCGGAGCGACCCGTCCGACCTCGTGTCGGGCGGGTCTTTTTTGGGGGACGCGGCATCCTCTCCTTTCGTCATTCCGGGCGGAGCGCAGCGGAGACCCGGAACCCCTCGTCCTCCTCCGGCCCGCGAAGCGGGACCGGGGGAGGCGCCGAAGGCGAAATCCATCCGCCGCACGATGCTTGAACACCGAGCCCGCGACAGGTTCGCGCTCTCGCGCGCCGCTGGGTTCCGGGTCTACGGGCCAAGCGGCCCTTCGCCCGGAATGACGAAAAGGGAAATGCGGCCTCAAACCACAACGGGCGACCCCAAGGCCGCCCGTTCCGTACGCACACTTTCCGCAACCGATCAGGCGGCGGCCTTCTCCGGGGCGAACCGGCCGTAGAAGGTCTCGTTCTTGGCGGCCATGTCGCGCAGCAGGTCCGGGACCATGAACCGGTCGCCATAGGTCGCGGCCAGGCGATCCGCCGTTTCGACGAACTTGGCCAGGCCGATGCCGTCGATCATGCTGATCGGGCCGCC